>JAJBVI010000071.1 GCA_020859905.1 Lachnospiraceae bacterium
ATGACGGCATATCCAGCACTATAACTTAAAAAATGATTGAGACGGCACACTAGTCTGTGATTATGTCTCAATCGGCTGTGAATAGCAACAATTTTGTTCACAGATAAGGCTGTATACTTTGCCTGCCTTCCATAGTTTCCGTGAGTATATCAGAAAAACAGGAACATGTCAAACAAAACAGGGGGTTTCACGGCGTTTTCGCCAAGCAAAATACAGCGTTTTCGCGAGGCAAAAATCAGCTTTACACTTTAATCTTTTTTAATTATAATGAAGGAGGAGTTTTATGGAGCAAAGAAAAGCATTGCGGGAACTGACACTTTTGGACAGATTTTCCTGAATCTGCTTCCCGGCGGTTTGACGCGTGAAAAGGTTCAGAGCCATACAAACAGTGCGGAGGATATTGCGAATGAAGCAGTGGAGAGATTCCGGGCAGGATGATGTATCAGGAGGTGCGATATGAAAGACGATAACTGTATTTTCTGCAAACTGGCATGCGGGGATATCCCGGCCAATGTGATTTATGAGGATAAGCTGTTCACCGTGATCCCTGACGCGAGTCCGGCGACGAGGGGGCACGCGCTGATCCTGCCGAAGACGCATGCCGCGAATATTTATGAGCTTCCGGATGAGTATGCATCCGGGGTTTTTGTGCTGGCGAAGAAAATGGCCGCGCATATGACAGAGGTTTTAAAATGCGACGGATTTAATGTCGTGCAGAATAACGGCGAGGTGGCGGGCCAGACTGTTTTTCATTTCCATATGCATCTGATCCCCCGCTGGGCCGGCGACGGCAATGAGGAGAAGCTCGGCTGGAACCACGCGGATCTGAGTGCGGACCAGATTGCGGAGACTGCCGGACTGCTGGATATGAGGGACGATAAAGCCTGATTTCGGCAGCCGTGTATCGCATGTTCGGGATGATTGTGCAAAGAGCGGGGAACCGTCCGTCATTTCCTCCGCAGGTCATAGATCGGATCAGTGATGATTTGTGTCATTTCCCCCACAGGTCATAGATCAGATCAGTGATGATTTGTGTCATTTCTTCCGCAGATCCTCGATCAGCCCGACTATGATCTCGACGGCGTCTGTCTTCCGGCTTTCTTTCATGGCCGCGATGTATTGCTCGCGATCCTTCCATACGGCGGCAATCGCGGCGGACAGGGTCTCTTCGGAGAGGTTCTCCTCCTCGAGTACATAGCTGAATCCCTGTTTCTCGAAGGACCGGGCGTTCAGGATCTGGTCGCCCCGGCTGGCGGCTTTTGACAGCGGGATCAGGATGTTCGGCTTTGCGAGAGCCTGAAGCTCGCAGATCGCGTTTGCGCCGGCGCGGGAGATGACCAGATCCGCGGCGGCGAACAGGTCTGCGAGTTCTTCATTAATATATTCATACTGTATATAACCGGCAGTGCCGGCAAGCGCGGGATCCAGGTTGCCTTTGCCGCAGAGATGGATGATCTGCCGGGAGGGCAGCAGCGCGGGCAGCAGTTTCCGCACCGCCTCATTGATTACCTGCGAGCCCTGGCTGCCTCCGATGATGAGGATGACCGGCTGCCCCGGCTTCAGACCGGTGTATGTAAAGGCTTTCGTCCTGTCGCCTTCGAGCAGTTCCCGGCGGATGGGGGAGCCGGATACGACCGCTTTTCCCTCGGGCAGGCGGCTCAGTGTCTCCGGAAAGTTGCAGCAGATCCGCGTGGCGGACGGGATCGCGAGTCTGTTTGCGAGCCCCGGCGTTATATCCGACTCGTGGATGATCACAGGTATCCCCGCGTGCTTTGCGGCAAGAACCACAGGCACGCTGACAAAGCCTCCCTTCGAGAAGACGACATCCGGCTTCAGCTTAAACATCAGATGCCGGGCCTGCAGATATCCCTTCATTACCTTGAACGGATCTGAAAAATTCTTAGGGTCGAAATACCGGCGGAGCTTCCCGGAGGAGATCGCGTAATACGGAATATTCTCTTTTTCAATCAGCCCTTTCTCAATCCCCTGACAGGATCCGATATATGAAATCTTATAATCCAGCGCACGAAGCCGCGGCAGGAGTGCGATATTCGGTGTAACATGCCCGGCGGTTCCGCCGCCGGTGAGAATGATCTTTTTCATGTATAATATAACCCCTTTTTGCGAAATAAACATCTGAGAAGATATAAATCCGCGGCAGAGCAGTGATTGTACGCGGCAGAGCGGTGATTTATATCTTTCCTTATTTATAGTATATATTTCGATAAAAAAGTCAACCGCTCTTTTCGTGGTTTTTTTAAAATCCGGTCGAGCAGACATACCCCTTACGGGTATGCCTGCTCGACCGGAAAAGCTTCTCTGAAGAGTGAAATTGATTCCAAGGGGGTGACCGTATATGCTGCTGGATAGAGCAGATAGGGATATTTACAATGCCAAATGGCAGAGCAAAAGCAAAAAGACAAACAGAAGCATGCAGAAAAAACAGAAGAATGATGAAACACAAGAGCCTGGGGGTTTCCCAGGCTTTTGCAGTGTGCCCAGGGGCGCGCTATAGCCAGTTATTAATTATTCGATGTACTAGCAGCTTACGCTGCACGCGCCCCGCGCGGCGAGCAGGAGGCGAACCCCCGGTATTTGATATTTTGCATAAAACAAATCCAGATTCAGAATAACTAATTGCATAATCTGCATAAGTAAATGCGCCCGGGGGAGTTGAATATTTTACGGCGGACGGTGTATGATGTATGGACAGACTGCACAAAAGGAAGTATGGAATCAGGCAAATTCAGTGAATAAACCATAAAACGGCAAAATTTCTGTTCCGGTTTATCCGGGTCAGGAACTGTAAAGAAATAACAGTTCCTCAGGGGTTTGTGCGGCGCGAATCTGCCGTCTGGGTTTAATTTGCTGTCGGAAAGGAGAGTACATGAAGAGAAAGAAATTGTCACGGTTACTGTCGTTTGCGTTAGCGGCATCTCTGGCGGGCAGTCTCTGCACTGTGTCCGCGCCGGCGAGTCCGGGGCAGCCGGACGGCGGAGACTCCGCGGTCAGCCTGGAGTTCGAGGAGATCACGGATGGCAGTGTGTCGGCACAGCTCCTGGAAGGGACAGAAGCGGACGGGGACGGCCTCTCGCAGGAGGAGTATGGCGAGGAGGACATTGTCCGCGTATCCATTGTCCTGGAGGAGGCGTCCACGGTGGAGGCGGGTTACAGCATCGAAAGCATCGCGGACGATGAGGAAGCTGTCGAATACAGGGAGGAGCTGCGGGAGACGCAGGATGAGATTGTCGGGGAGATTGAGGAGGTCATCGACGGGGAACTGGACGTAGTCCGGAACCTGACGCTGGCGGCGAACCTGGTCTCCGCGAACGTGGAGTACGGCCAGATCGACGTGATTGCGGACGTTGACGGCGTGGAGGAGATCTATATCGAGAACTGTTATGAGCCGACCGTAGTCGGGGATGAGGAGGAGACATCAGATCCCCAGATGGCGACGTCGTCGTCACAGATCGGGTCCTCCACAGCCTGGGAGGAGGGCTATACCGGAGCCGGCAGCCGTATCGCGGTGATCGATACCGGCATTGACACGGACCATCAGTCCTTTGACGGCGGAGCGCTGGAGTACTCCCTGTCGCTGAACGCCGAGGAGGCGGGGGTGGATTACGACGCGTATGTCGAGTCGCTGGATCTGCTGGATGCGGACGAGATCGCGGAGAAGCTTGACCAGCTGAACGCTTACAGCGGCTATTATACGTCGAAAACGTTGACGCTGGCTGAGGATGATGTGTATTACACGGCCAAGATCGCGTTTGGCTATAACTATATCGATGAGTCGCTGGACATCACTCATGACAATGACTCGCAGGGCGAGCACGGCTCCCATGTGGAGGGCATCGCGGCGGCGAACGCCTGCATACCGGATACGGACAGCGAGAGCGGCTATACGGACGCGCTGGACGCGGTCAACGTGCAGGGGGTGGCGCCGGACGCGCAGATCCTGTCGCTGAAGGTCTTCGGATCAGCGGGCGGCGCGTATGATTCGGATATTTTCGCGGCGATCGAGGACGCGATCATCCTGGAGGCGGATGCGATCAATCTGTCCCTGGGCAGCTCGTACGCGGGATTCAGTACGACGACCACCACCTACTACCAGGCGATTCTGGACAGCCTGACGGAGGCCGGCGCGGTTGTCTGCATGTCCGCGGGCAATGCCTATGACTGGACGTATTATTCAAGTGTGGAGAGCCTGTATGCGGAGGATGTCAGTTTTGACACGGTCGGATATCCGGGTTCTTATACCAATTCACTCGCGGTCGCTTCCGTGGCGAACGCGGGCAGCACCGGTAACGTGATCCGGCTGGCGGACGGCACGGGTTTCGGCTATACGGAGTACACGAGCAATTCTTCGACGGGCGAGACGTTCGGGAACCCGAAGCTGACGACGATCGCCGGCGAGTGGGAATACGTCTATATTAATGGATTCGGCACCGAGGAGCAGTTTGCACTGCTTGCGGATGTGATCAAGGACAAGATTGTCGTGGTCAACCGCGGCGGTTCGCTTTCGTTCGCTACGCGGGCGAACTACGCGTATCAGTACGGCGCGGCGGGACTGATTGTCGCGAACAATCAATCCGGTACGCTGGCGATGAATCTGTCCGGATTTGAGGGAGACATACCGGTCGTGTCGGTCACACAGGCATCCGCCGAGCTGCTGCGCACGTATGCCTCGGAGCCGGAGGAGAATACAACCGGCGTCGGCTATTCGGCGGGGACGCTGACGATTGAGGCGAGCGGCACGATCATAACTGACAGCGATTACTATACCATGAGTTCGTTCAGCTCATGGGGCATTCCCGGCTCCCTGGAGTTAAAGCCGGAGATCACGGCACCGGGCGGAACCATCTATTCGGTGGACGGTTCGGTGGCGGGCGGTACATCCTATGAGACGATGTCCGGTACCTCCATGGCTTCTCCGCAGGTCGCGGGCATGGCGGCGGTGGCGGCGCAGTATATCCGGGAGAACAGTCTGGAGGAGGAGACAGGCCTCTCTGCCCGGCAGCTGGCGCAGAGCCTGCTATGTCTACATCGGAACCCCTGTATGAGTCGGAGGGCGTCTATTATTCCGTGCTGAAGCAGGGTTCCGGTCTGGCGAATATCGGGAATGCGGTTACCGCGAAGTCCTATATCCTGATGGGGGACGACGCGACAGATTCGGCATCCGACGGGAAGATAAAGGCTGAGCTGGGGGATGACCCGGACAGAGAGGGCAGCTATACATTCAGCTTTACCATTCATAATTTCTCGGATGAGGATCTGGATTATACGCTGTCCGGCGATATGTTCACCCAGGATACGTATGAGAGCGACGGTGTGGAATACCTGTCTCAGGATGTGCTGGCACTGGCTGCGGACATCTCCTTCACGGTGGACGGGGAGGCGGTTGACACGGAGTCCGCAGCAGACTGTGATCTTGACCTGGACGGAGACACCGACACAAATGACGCGCAGATGATTCTGAATTACCTGACCGGACTGGCGGACAGCATCGATGCATATACGGCGGATGTGGATGAGGACGGAACGGTGACGACGTACGACGCGTATCTGATCCTCTGCGGGCTGGCCAGCAGCACGGTTACTGTGGCGGCGGGTGAGACAGCACAGGTCGTTGTGACGATCACCTGCGGCGACTCCGTGAAGGAGATGCTGAATGAGACCTATGTAAACGGAGCTTATCTGGAGGGATATATCTATGTGGCGCCGGCTGCCACGGATGAGGGTGAGATCACGGATTCCGTGCATTCGATTCCGGTTCTGGGCTTTTACGGGAACTGGTCCGACCCGTCCATGTATGAGCCGACGACATACGCGGAGTATCTGTATGATTTTGACGGCACAGCGAAGGCGAACTACAGCGGAGTTGCCTCTGCGAACACACTGGTGTACCAGCCGGCGGATGATTCCCAGTATGCCTATTATTATGTAGGAAATCCGTAAGCGATGAATAATCCGGCGTATATAAAGCTTCCGTCACCAAGTAGGAAG
>JAJBVI010000187.1 GCA_020859905.1 Lachnospiraceae bacterium
TCTATCTACGCTTTGGGCACGTTATATTTTACATTCAGCTCACGCAGCATCACTGCGGTATTTGCTTCCATATAATAAAAAGAGGCTGCGTACACCTGCGTCTGTTCCCCGCTCTGCTTCAGAACCAGCTTTTTATCAATCGCCATGTCCATATAATGCTTTTCCACAGCCGGCGCTCCCACACCGAGAAGCCCGCAGGTCCGCTCTGTCAGGAGATCCGCCGGCAGAAAGGTGTGCCCATCCAGCGATGCCTGCTGCAAAACATACAGGATCCCGCTGCGGATACGAAAATCCGAATCCGCATGTATGCCGATCCGGCGCGCGATCTCATCCGCGGTTTTAAAACCGATCCCGTCCACCTCTTCCGCCAGCCTGTAAGGATTCTCCTGAAGAATGCGGTATGTATCAATCCCGCAGGTCTGATAAATCTTCGCCGCGAGCGTCAGAGAAATCCCGTAATCCTGCAGATACATCATCGCCTGGCGAAGCTCTCTTTTGTCCTCCATCTGATCCGAGATCTCCATGGCCTTGCGCTCGCTGATGCCCTTCACCTCAGCCAGCCGCTCCGGCTCCTCCTCTATGACGCGGAAGGTATCATCCTGAAAGCGGCGGACAATCCGGGCTGCCAGTGCCGGGCCGATACCCCGGATCGCGCCGGAGCCGAGATATCGTTCCATAGACAGACTGTCCTCAGGTGCGCGGATGGTATACCGCTCCACCTTCAGCTGAGGGCCGTATGAGGGATGAACCGTATATTCACCCTCCGCTTCGACACATTCCCCCTCGCTGATCATGTGAAAAGTTCCCACACAGACAACCTCCCCGCCGTCCGCCATCACATGCAGAACCATATATCCGTTCTCCTCATTCCGATATACAATATGATTTACATAGCCGACTATTTTGTCCATACAGCCCTCACAGACAGACAGGATGCTCCGGTCAGCGCCATACATGGCAGCCGGCCGCCCGCGGCAGACCGTACTTAGTGTATCGTCTCGTAATTAACTGGACTTTATGCGCAGAATGTTTTTCTGAGAGTGCATCTCAAAAAACGGAGGCGCAGCGGGCTACGTCGAGTATTTTTGAGATGTGCTATCGGGAAAACAGACAAGTATAAAGTCCAGTTAATTCGAGGACGATACACTAGCAAAGCGCCTCTCTGCCAGAGAAAAGGACAGTCTGACCCCGGACTGCCCTCTCTCAAATCTTCTGCTGGCGCACCGCGTCAGTCCTCATCCCGATTCCCCGCAAGGAACTCCACATACTTCCCCGTCCCGATCGCCACACAGGTCATCGGATCCTCAGCCGTCATCGTATTGATGCCGGTGTGTGCCTCAATCAGGCTCTCAAGCCCGCGGAGCAGAGATCCGCCGCCGGTGAGGACAATGCCCCGGTTCGAGACATCCGCCGCAAGCTCCGGCGGAGTCTTCTCCAGTACACTGATGACCGCGTCTACAATCTGGAGCGTCGGCTCCCTCAGAGCCTCCTCCGTCTCATCGGAGGTAACAGTAACCGTCTTCGGGAGACCTGTTACCAGGTTGCGTCCCCTCATATCCATCGTCATCGGTTCGGGGAGCGGATAACATGTACCAATCTTTATTTTAATATCCTCCGCAGTGCGCTCACCGATCAGAAGATTGTGCTTTTTCCTCATGTAGCGCACGATCGACTCGTCAAAATCATCCCCCGCGATCTTGATCGAGGTGCTGACTACGGTGCCCCCGAGGGAAATCACAGCGATATCGGCCGTGCCGCCTCCGATGTCAACGATCATATTGCCGCATGGCTTCGCTATGTCAATGCCGGCTCCGATGGCGGCGGCGATCGGCTCTTCGATGATCTTCACATCGCGGGCGCCGGCCTGGAATGTCGCATCCTCGACTGCCTTCTTCTCAACCTCTGTCACGCCGCTTGGTACACAGACACTGATCAGAGGCTTGCGGAAAGTCTTCTTCCCTACTGCTTTCTGGATGAAGTATTTCATCATCTTCTCTGTCACGGTATAATCGGAGATCACTCCCTGCCGCAGCGGCCTGACCGCCACTATGTTGCCCGGAGTCCTGCCAAGCATCAGCCTGGCCTCATCACCGATCGCCTTTATTTTATTCGTATCACGGTCAAAAGCGACAACAGACGGCTCCTTCAGAACGACGCCCTTGCCCTTGATATACACAAGTATGCTCGCTGTGCCCAGATCAATTCCAATATCCGTTGAAATCATATGTGTCTCCTTTATTTTCTTCTATGATAAAAATCTTCGTACCGCAGCGCCGGAATCTCCGCCTGCCGATAAAAAAACGTACTGTCTTACATGTGTATCTATTATATACAATTAATTCTATTTTTCAAACCTTTTTTTGCATTTCGGTCAAACTGACGCGGAAATTAAAATAAGCTTAATCTAATCAGACAAATTCAAATTTTTTTTATATTTATATCACAATTTAGACACAATATTTCTCTATAATCAGGAATGTACTAGCTGTTAAGGCTAATATAATTTTTCATAACTCAAGCTTCCCGGATCCTCCAAATCCGGGAAGTACTCCCCGATCCTTGCGGATCCCGCGATATGCTGGATCCGTTTTTGATACCTTTTTCTTTATGACCTTTAGACCCTGTTGTTCAGGTGTTTACACACATACGCCCCGGTATAGGAGGCTGGGTTTTTCGCTACTTCCTCCGGCGTCCCCTCCGCGATCACGGTTCCGCCGCCGTCGCCGCCCTCCGGTCCCATGTCTATGATATAATCCGCGGTTTTTATGACATCCAGATTGTGTTCGATCACTACAACAGTATTCCCATTTTCTGCCAGTCGATGCAGGATATCGATCAATTTGTGTACATCCGCGAAATGCAGACCCGTGGTCGGTTCATCCAGAATATAGACCGTTCTCCCGGTGCTGCGCCTGCTCAGCTCCGCCGCCAGCTTGATGCGCTGCGCCTCCCCGCCGGAGAGGGTGGTGGATGACTGTCCCAGGCGAATGTAGGAAAGCCCCACATCGTACAGCGTCTGTATCTTTCTCTGCACGGACGGCACATTGGAAAAGAAGGACAGAGCCTCCTCCACCGTCATGTCCAGGACTTCGTAAATGTTTTTTCCTTTATACCGCACCTCCAGCGTTTCGCGGTTGTAGCGTTTCCCCTTACAGACCTCGCAGGGCACGTAGACATCCGGCAGGAAATGCATCTCGATCTTTATAATGCCGTCGCCGGCACAGGTCTCGCAGCGGCCTCCCTTTACATTGAAGCTGAACCGTCCTTTTTTGTAGCCCCGCGCCTTCGCGTCCGCCGTTGCCGCGAACAGATCCCGGATCTGGTCAAAAACGCCGGTGTAGGTCGCCGGGTTCGAGCGCGGCGTACGCCCGATGGGGGACTGGTCGATGCAGATGACCTTATCCAGCTGCTCCAGCCCGTCCATGCCCCTGTGTTTGCCGGGGATGCAGCGGGCACGGTTTAATTTGCGCGCCAGGTTTTTATACAGTATCTCGTTGATCAGAGAACTCTTGCCGGAGCCGGACACACCGGTTACGCAGGTGAAAATGCCGAGCGGGAGCCGGACATCGATCCCTTTCAGATTATTCTCCGCGGCACCGCGGACCGTAAGCCAGCCGGTCGGTTTTCTCCTCGTATCCGGCACCGGTATCTGCATCCGCCGGCTCAGGTAAGCGCCGGTGACAGAGGCTTCGCATGCCATGATATCCGCTGCGGTTCCGACCGCGACCACCTCGCCGCCGTACTCCCCCGCTCCGGGGCCGATATCCACGATATAGTCCGCCGCCAGCATCGTATCCTCATCATGCTCCACAACAATCAGCGTGTTGCCGAGATTCTTAAGATTCTTCAGGGCGGACAGGAGCTTGTCATTGTCGCGCTGATGCAGGCCGATGCTCGGCTCGTCCAGAATATAGGTCACGCCCACCAGCCCGGAACCGATCTGCGTAGCAAGGCGGATGCGCTGCGCCTCCCCGCCGGAAAGGCTCCCGGTCGCGCGGGCAAGCGTCAGGTAATCCAGCCCGACCTCCTTAAGAAAACCAACTCTGGCGCGGATCTCCTTTAACACCTGCGCACCGATCAGCTCCTGCTGCGCCGTCAGCTTTAAATGCAGCATAAACTGATACAGATCCTTTACGGACATAGCCGTCACTTCATAGATGTTTTTATCCGCCACCGTCACTGCCAGAGACTCCTTTTTCAGGCGCTGTCCCCTGCATGCCTTGCAAGGACTGATACGCATAAAACTCTCGTACTCCTGTTTTACCGTATCAGAACTGATCTCCCGGTAGCGCCGCTGCACATTCCGGGTCAGCCCCTCAAAAGCGATATCATACACACCCTCCCCGCGCTGGCCGCGGTAATGCACCTTCACCATATGGCCGTCTGTCCCGCGGATCAGGATATCATGAATCCGCTGCGGATAATCCTCAAAAGGCGTGTCCAGGTCAAAACCGTACTCCTCCGCCAGCGCCGTCAGCGTCGCGTAGGTGAAGCTGCCCTTCGTATTCGCGGACTGCCATCCCATCACCTGAATCGCGCCGTCCATAATCGACAGGCTCTTATCCGGAATCATCAGATCCTCGTCAAACTCCATCTTAAAACCGAGTCCGGCGCATTCCGGGCAGGCGCCGAACGGATTATTAAAGGAAAAGCTGCGCGGCTCGATCTCCTCGATACTGACGCCGCAGTCCGGGCATGCAAAGCTTTCGGAAAACTCCATGCGTTTTCCGTCGATGTTCTCCGCACGTTCTCCGCCGACGATCTCCACCGCCATCTGCCCGTCAGCGAGCTTTAAGACATTTTCAATGGAATCCACCAGCCGCCGCCGTCCCATATCCGGTTTTATGATCAGACGATCCACCACAATGTCGATATTATGTTTGATATTTTTATCCAGGCGGATCTCTTCACTCAGTTCATACACATTTCCGTCGATCTGCACCCGGACATACCCGCTGCGCTTCGCCTGCTCCAGCAGCTTCTGATGCATGCCCTTCCGGCCGCGGACGACCGGAGCCAGCAGCTGGATGCGTGTCCGCTCCGGAAGCGTCATGATCTGATCCGCCATCTGATCCACGCTCTGCCTGCGGATCTCCCTGCCGCATTTCGGACAGTGCGGGGTTCCGATCCGCGCATAGAGAAGCCGGAAGTAATCATAAATCTCCGTCACCGTGCCGACAGTGGAACGGGGATTCCGGTTCGTCGATTTCTGATCGATCGAGATCGCGGGGGAAAGTCCTTCGATCTTCTCCACATCCGGCTTCTCCATCTGACCAAGGAACTGCCGGGCGTAGGAGGACAGAGACTCCATATAGCGCCTCTGCCCCTCCGCGTAGATCGTGTCAAACGCCAGGGATGATTTGCCGGAGCCGGACAGGCCGGTCAGTACGATAAACTGATCCCTCGGCAGATCCAGATCGATCTTTTTTAAATTATGCTCAGCGGCCCCGCGAATCTTAATATACTGCTGTGCCATAAAACACTCTCTTTCATCATAATAAAGAAGAAACCTTTTCTAAAATTTCTTGCTTTCTTCATTGTAATATGGCAAAATTCTTTTGTAAAGAGGAAAAACGAAAGGACTGATCCCATGTCAGAACAAAGCGAAATCCGAACGATACAGCGTTCCGATCTCTTCCATATCAGTTTTTATAAAAAGACACGCTTTCACGGAAGCTTTCGTGGCATGCACTACCGGATCGAGGGCATCACAGATGAGGATGGCACGAAACAGCTCTGCGTCACCACCTGGCCCGGTCCCTGGAATTTCGACCACACGGATGACAGCCTGAAAGAGTCAGCCCTGTTTGCGTTCAGTGACGACGGCCTCGACGCGGTCACCCATTACCTGAATGAGTACCACAGGGAACATTTCGAATCAGGAACTGTCGGAAAATAACTTGTGCAGATTGTGCCGAATAATGCGTGAAGCACA
>JAJBVI010000015.1 GCA_020859905.1 Lachnospiraceae bacterium
TGGATCGTGTGTTTAAAGTGGGCGGCGCACAGGCGATTGCCGCTATGGCGTTCGTCACGGAGAGCATTCCGAAGGCGGACAAGATCGTGGGACCCGGCAATATCTATGTGGCACTTGCCAAAAAGGCTGTGTTTGGCCATGTCAGCATTGATTCCATCGCCGGGCCGAGCGAGATCCTTGTCCTGGCGGATGAGAGCGCGAATCCGCGCTATGTCGCGGCGGATCTGCTCTCACAGGCCGAGCACGATGAGCTCGCGTCCGCGATCCTGATCACGACCAGCGAGGAGCTGGCTGCCAGAGTTTCAGAAGAGGTCGAACGGTTTACAGAAACCTTATCCAGACGTGAGATTATAGAGAAATCCCTGGACAATTACGGATATATCCTCATTGCGCCGGATCTGGATACCGCGATCGGGACCGCGAATGAGATCGCCTCCGAGCATCTGGAGATCATGACAGAGAACGCGTTTGAGGTCATGACGAAGATCCGGAACGCGGGCGCCATCTTTATCGGTCCGTACAGCAGCGAGCCGCTCGGCGATTATTTTGCCGGACCGAACCATGTGCTGCCGACCAACGGAACCGCGAAATTCTTTTCCCCGCTGTCGGTGGATGATTTCATCAAGAAATCCAGCATCATCTCATATTCGAGAGAGGCGCTTAAGAATGTATATCAGGATATTGCGCAGTTCGCGCGGTGCGAGCAGCTGACGGCGCATGCCAACTCGGTGATGGTGCGTTTCGAGGACATCGAATAATTAATAACCGGCTTAATATTCGATGTATGAGAATTATAACTTTGCAGATTGAGCAGGCTAATGTGCAAATCGCAAATTCTAAAAGCCTCGGCATAGCTTAAGAATGGAGGTTGAGATGCAGGAAAACAGAATCGCGACAATCAACAGGAAAACAAATGAGACCGATATCAGCCTGTCCATCAATCTGGACGGTACCGGAATGCGCCAGATTCATACCGGCGTCGGTTTTTTCGACCACATGCTGTCCGGCTTTGCCCGCCATGGTTTTTTTGATCTGGAGGTCAGCGTCCGGGGTGATCTGGAGGTGGACTGCCATCACACGATCGAGGATACCGGCATTGTGCTCGGCACGGCGCTTAAGGAGGCTCTCGGCGACAAAAAGGGCATCCGCCGGTTCGGCAGCATGATCCTGCCGATGGATGAGGCGCTGGTTCTGTCAGCCGTCGACCTGTCCGGACGCCCGTATTTTGTCATGGACGCGGCGTTTACGGCGGACCGGGTGGGGGATATGGATACAGAGATGGTGCGGGAGTTCTTTTACGCGGTTTCCTGTGCGGCCGGGATGAACCTTCATCTTAAGGTTTTATCGGGATCTAATAATCATCACATGATCGAGGCAATGTTCAAGGCGTTCGGGAAGGCTCTGGACGAAGCGGTTTCCTTTGACCCGCGTATCACGGACGTATTATCGACGAAAGGCAGCTTATAAGAGATGAAATACACGCAGAAAGATATTATAACAATGATATTTCTGAAGGATGGAATGCCGGTAAAAGACTTTCACGATCATGCGCCCGCAGGGGATCCCGCAGACGTGATAAGCACCTACAATATTCACGGCATAGACAAAATCATCCTGTTTGACCTGTCTGATGACGAGAAAGAGCATGAGGAAAATCTTCATGTCATGAAACAGATCTGTCATCTCGCGGAGATGCCGGTCTATGCGGGCGGAAATATTAATTCCATTAATGACATAAAAAAAATTCTCTATGTCGGATGCAGTAAAGTGATCTTAAATTCCCTGAAAAATGAGACATCACAGCTGGCACGGCAGGGAGAGCAGCGTTTCGGGAGAGACCGTATGGCGCTGTCGATTTTTAATGTTGATCTTTTTTTTAAGCAGAAGGCTTCGGTGGAGGAATATATCAGTGAACTGGTCGTGCTGGACGAACGGCTCGCCGGAACGATGGACAGTGTGACAGACATGCCGTACACTATTTTGCTGCAGGAGATATCGGCGGAGAAGATTCGTGATGTTCTGCAAGCGGACGAAAATATCGCCGGCGTTTCCGCCAGGGCATTCTGCGAGGAGCCAGGGAAAATACCGGAGCTGAAGCAGTATCTGAAGACGTGCGGCATCAGCACGGCGCAGCTGGTATCTTACGCGGAATGGTCATCCATGAAGCTGAACGCGGACGGACTGGTGCCGGTGATCGTGCAGGATTATCAGACAAATGAGGTTCTGATGCTCGCCTATATGAATGAGGAAGCATTTCAGGCGACGCTTGAGACCGGGAAGATGACTTATTACAGCCGCAGCCGTCAGGAACTCTGGATCAAAGGACTGACCTCCGGGCATTACCAGTATGTGAAATCACTCAAGGTGGACTGCGACAGCGACACGATCCTGGCAAAGGTTTCCCAGGTCGGGGCGGCCTGCCATACAGGGAACCGCAGCTGCTTTTATACGGATCTGGCGGAAGCGGATGCGCTGCGGCAAAATCTGTACGGAGTGCTGGATCGTGTTTATAACCTGCTCAGGGACAGAAAGGAACATCCGAAAAGCGGTTCCTATTCAAGTTTCCTGTTTGAACAGGGAATCGATCAGATTCTGAAAAAGGTGGGGGAAGAAACGCTGGATCTGATCTTTGCGGCAAAGAACCCGGACACCGAGGATCTGAAATATCAGACTACGGATCTGCTGTTCCACGCGCTGGTGCTGATGGTGGAACGGAACGTTACGCCGAATGAAGTGCTGGAAGAACTGATGATACGGTTCATTGCCTGAAAAAAGTGCCAGTCTCGGTTTCATCGTCATATTCTACAGTAGAATATCATATGATTAAAGCGACAAAAAGGTATGATACTACGGATGCGGGCATCCGATTTCTGACCTTTTGTCCTTTGTATCATCATATGGCAGGACAGGAGGATAGGATGATGGATCAACAGCAATATTATGACCGGCAGACCTATGTGGAACAGGTGAGAAGCAGCTTCGGAGAACCATCGGAACAGTCAAAGCCGGTCTCTTATGATAGAGAATGCGAAGTGCCGGAGAGACGAGGCCGTAGTTTTTTTAAGGTGAGGCTTATACTTGCAGTGCTGCTGTTTCTGGGATTTGTTGTTCTCAGGCAGACAGGATGGAGCTTTCAGGAGATTGACGCGGACAGGATTCAGGAAGAAATCAGCCGGAGCATATCGCTGCCGGAATCTGTCCCGAACCTGTCTGAACTGATTCATGTGACGGAAGAGGGGACAGCCGAATAAACGGAAATGATTGATTCATAGTCATCTGTGCAGGCAGGCTTGCCCAGATGTTTGGACATTAGAGAACCAAACCAGTATGAGCAAGTAGCGCGACAGCGCGGATTGCGAACGGCCCAGGCCGCCCTCTCTTGCCGCTGTGCGGCAATTCACCTTGTACCGGCGGCGATTGCGGGAGTGCGAAGCACGGAGCAATCGACTTTCATAGATGTTGGTGCCTGCGAAGCAGGCATGAAAGTTTACTATGACGAGACCTGCAAAGCTTGCGGAGTATGCAGGTTTTACAGAAAAGGAAGTGTTTATTCCCAATAAAGAGATCGCGGAAGCCTTTGCAGATGCAGTCAACGGTGATAAATGGGAAGATGTAGCTATAAAATGAACATGATCTGGTTACCGACAAACGGAGAATTTCCATGTTAAAGGAATTACAGAAAAAATATCGGGAATTACAGGAGTATATCCGGCAGGCCGGCAGCGCCGCCATCGCCTTCTCCGGCGGCGTGGATTCCACGTTCCTGCTGCACACTGCACATGATGTGCTGGGAGACAGTGTCATTGCTGTCACAGCGCGATCCTGTTCCTTCCCGGAGCGTGAGCTGAACGAGGCGAGGGCTTTCTGCGCCCAAAACCTGATTGCGCACGTCGTCTGCGAGTCGGAGGAGCTGGAGATTGAAGGCTTCCGGCAGAATCCGATAAACCGCTGTTATCTGTGCAAGCGTGAACTGTTTGAGAAAATATGGACGATTGCAAAGGATCACGGTCTTTGCGCCGTCATGGAGGGTTCCAACCTTGACGACAACGGCGACTACCGTCCGGGTCTGCAGGCTGTGAGCGAGCTCGGTGTATTGAGTCCGCTGCGCCATGCTGAACTGTCAAAAGCCGAGATTCGGGAGATTTCCAGGGAACTGGGACTTCCCACCTGGGACAAACAGTCCTTCGCGTGCCTTTCCTCCCGTTTTGTTTACGGGGAGACGATCAGCGAGGAGAAGCTCGGGATGGTCGACAGGGCGGAACAGCTCCTGCTCGATCTTGGCTTTCATCAGGTGCGTGTCCGGCTTCATGGGACGATCGCGCGGATCGAGATCGACCCGGAGGAGTTTTCAAAGCTGACGTCGGCGGATATAAGGGAAACAGTATACAGTCAGCTGAAATCCTTCGGCTTTTCTTATGTAACCATGGATCTGATGGGATACCGGACGGGCAGCATGAACGAGACAATAAGGTGACTTTCGAAGTACAAATCTACGCTGTCAGGCGTGCTTTGCAGCATGTGCGAAGTGCTGTCCCGAATTAGTTGCAATAATTCCTTGACAGTAAACGGATTTTATGTAAATATAAAATTGCATTTTGGATTTGCATATTTCCGAAGGAGGTTCGACGTGTATTTTGAACGGACATTGGAACCTGTCATATTAAAAATCAATCATACATTTCCGGTTTTGATAGTAACCGGGCCCCGGCAGGTCGGAAAGACAACACTGCTCACCCGAATGGCCGGAGCCGACCGTAAAATCGTGTCATTGGACAATCCTACCATTCGCGCTTTCGCCAAAAACAATCCGGAATTGTTTTTTCAGCGATATGAGCCGCCGATTATGATCGATGAGGTACAGTATGCACCGGAATTGTTTGATTATATTAAAATTATAGCCGACCGTGATAAACGATGCGGCGATTTCTGGCTTACAGGATCGCAGACATTTCATATGATGAAACGGGTGACAGAGTCTCTGGCGGGACGCGCGGGTATCATCAGAATGTCCGGTCTCAGCAATGCGGAAATTCACGGAAATCATTTTCCGCCGTTTGACATGGATATACCTGCTTTAATGAGCCGGATGAAAGATGCTGTTTCCATGAACATTTCTGAAGTATTTCAACAGATTTTCAAAGGCTCCATGCCGAGGTTATATGAGAATGAAGAGGTGGATCAGTCTCAGTATTATGAATCCTACCTTGAGACGTACATCAGCCGTGACATCCGGGATCTGTCGCAGGTTGCGGATGAGCTGACTTTTCTGAATTTTATGGGAGCGGTCGCCGCAAGAACTGCAACAAACGTAAATTATGAGACGCTGGCCGGAGAGGTCGGCATTTCCGCACCAACGGCAAAACAGTGGCTGTCTGTTCTTGTTTCATCCGGAATCATCGCTTTGATTCAGCCATACTTTAATAACGCGCTGAAACGGGTGATTAAAGCTCCGCGCATGTATTTTCTTGATACCGGGTTATGTGCGCATCTGACAAGATGGAGCAGCGCTGAGACGTTGGAACGGGGAGCGATGGACGGCGCTTTTTTTGAAACATGGGTCGTTTCTGAAATCTACAGGAGCTACCTCAATGCCGGGAAAACCCCGCCGCTGTTTTTTTACAGAGACAGTAATAAAAAAGAAATAGACCTGATTATCAGCCGGGACGCGGAAGTGACTCCCATTGAAATAAAAAAGAGCGGTGCGCCGAAAAATGCGGTGAAGAATTTTTCCGTTCTTAATCCGATTGAAAAAGATCCGGATGAAAGTGCCGTATTTGCAGGTACAGCTCACCTGAAAACAAAGATCGGCACAGGCGCCGTGATCTGTATGCCGTCAGATCTCAGGCCCGTGGATTCAAAAAACTGGTGCTTTACCGCGTGGCGGATCTGAAAACAGATAAAATCAGGA
>JAJBVI010000007.1 GCA_020859905.1 Lachnospiraceae bacterium
TAGGCAGTGCTATAATTAAAAATATGATTGAGACGCCACACTAGTACATCGAATAATTAATAACTGGCTATAGCGCGCCGAATGATTTTTCATGTGCAAGGCGGAGGAAGGAGGCGTGGCGGCGGCTACGTCGACTGACGACAACGCAGCACATGGAAAATCAGGCAAACGATATGGCTAGTTACTTAATTTTCGAGGTACTAGCATCTATGAAAATCGATGACTCCGCTCTATTGCGCCGTTTCCGGCTTCGGTTTCATACAGGCGTTGATAATCAACGCGATCCAGCTGAAAAAGATGCTCAGAACCACCCATTTCCCCACGCTTCTGTTTTTTGCCTGCGCCAGCTGAATGTTTCCGATCAGGCATAACACCCAGATGGCCAGCTGAATGATCACTAATACCATAACTGTCTCCTTTCAAAATTGTTATCTATGTAATAAACAGATTGTATCAAATCTGGTCTGTAAGATGATCATATATCCGGATTATCATCTGTTCCGCAAGTTTTTTCCAGGTTTGTATCTTCACATCATTCCGGCACATTTTAGGTCTGATTCAGAATGCGGGAAACTTTTTGTTTTTCTTCGATAATTCTGCTCATGACGACAACCATCTTCTGCGCTTCCTTTACGAAACGCTCAATTCCTTTCATCTGTTCCCTCTCATCCCGGGTGTCCCACTGAATCCGGATCGCCTTCTGTGTGCGCAGAAAACTGCCCTTTTGCCGATATTTGTCATGAATGGTTTCCAATCCGTCCATGGAAACGGCTACGGACTCGATTCCTGCCTCTTTCAACTGTGCAATCAAATCCTCCGTAAACAGATATCCGTTTGTGATGATCGTAACCCGGATTGCCCTGTCGGTAAGCGCTTTAGCGATCACCGGCCAGTCCCCGCGCAGAAACACCTCGCCGCCGATCAGGGAAACTCTGCGGCAGCCAAGATCGGCAAGCTGAGCCGCGACATCCAGACATTCCTCCGTGGTTAATTCATTTTCCCTCGCCCTGCCGCCGCGCGATCCGCAGTGGACACAGGAAAAACAGCAGGCAAGCGTGATTTCCCAGACACAATTTTTTAAGTGATATGCTGTCATTTGCTTCCCTTTTTCTATATGTTCCAGACGGTACTTTTCAAACCGTTCCGTAAGATGCTGATGCCGCCCTGCCGGCCTCCGCTTTTGAATAGCCGAACTTTTCTCTCCCAGTCATTCTGTAATATTTGCATTATCGCATCCTGAAAACATATCGTCTGTAGCTGCATGCGATATGTCAAAGCCGCTCACGTCCAATTCCGTCAGACTCGTACAATAGTAAAACATAAACCGCATATCCGTCACATTTGATGTATCAAAACCGCTCACGTCCAGATTTGCCAGATTCTCACAATCGCAAAACATTGCGTACATACTTGTTACAGCCGAGGTGTCAAAATTACCAACATCCAGCACTGTCAGATTCTCACAATCGTTAAACATTTCGAACATATTTGTGACAGCCGAAGTATCAAAATTACCCACATCCAGTACCGTCAGATTCAAACAGCCGGAAAACATCATCTCCATATCCGTCACGTTTGATGTGTCAAAACCGCTCACATCCAATTTTGTCAGACCTGAACACGAATCGAACATCCCGTACATACTGGTCACATTCAATGTATCAAAGCCGCTTACATCCAGTTCTCTCAAAGCAGAACAATTCCAGAACAAATGTTCCATCTGCCTCACATTGGACGTATCAAAGCTGCTCAGATCCAGTTCTGTCAGGCTCGAGCAGCCGCCGAACATACTGCCCATTCCACTTACATTCGCCGTCTCAAAATGACTCAGATCCAGTGCGACCAGATTTGTGCAGTTCCAGAACATGCCGGACATATCTGTTACTTCTGAAGTGTCTGTGCCTGACAGATCCATACTCGTAACATTCGCATAATAAGCAAACATCGAGTTGCTGTCCCCCGGCAATATTACACCGCCGTCTGCAGCTATATGCAAGACGCAGTTTTCATCCACCCACGCTTTCACACTTCCGTCCTGTGCAGCTGAGACATCCCAGCTGTCCTCCGGTTCTCCCTCCAGCGAATCAGCAAACACAACAAACGTAATATCCTCCCGCTTCCATTCCCCTGACCCGAACACGTAATACTCTTCCTCCTCTTCCGAAACGGAAATGTGATCTGACATGAGAGTATTCGCTTTCTGAACTGAGGAACTCTGCGCCGACATGGAATCTGTATCCGGCGATGACATACTGATTCCCATCCAGATAAAACACACCGCCAGCAAAACTCCGACACATGCGACGATAACTCTCACTCGTCTGGGCAAAATGCCTTTCTTTGCCTGCCTGATGTCTCCGACAGCCTGATGCGGATCGTTCAGTCCAGTCTCTGATTCTGTCTCAAGCTGCTGTCGGAACATTCTCATGTCTCTCGTCCGTTTATCTGCCTCAAGCTCCAACGCATGGTTCAAAGCGGCTGCGACGTACGGCGGGACGGAATGCTCCTGTGGGAAACGCAGCGGCGCTCCGCTGAAAGTGCGCTCCATTGCTTCCGGAATTACTTTTCCGGTCAGGCAATAGTATAAAGTCGCCGCCATACTGTATACATCTGTCCAGCTTCCCAGTATTCCGGACTCCATATACTGTTCCGGCGCACTGAAATTTTTCTTCGCCACCGCCATGGAAGCCAGTCCGTGAGTGCTTCTCACATCCACCGCGGCACCCATATCCAGGATTCGCGCCGTGCCGTCCGGCTGAACCATGATATTATCCGGAGAGATGTCCCGATGAATAAACCCGCGGTCGTGCATCACCGCCAGGCTTTCCAGAATCGGCTGCAGCATCCGGATACAGGAATCCCAGTCCATGACACCATTCCCCAAAAGATATTGCTTCAGCGTGACGCCCTCCACGAAATCCATCACTATGTACGAGGTATCGTTATCCTCAAAAACATCCCGGACACGCACAATAGACGGAACGGCATCCAGCGCCGCCATTTTTCTCGCTTCAGCCGCAAATCGTTCCCTGCCTTTTTTATACTCGTCAGCTCTCCCGGAATCCCATCGAACCCGGTTCGAATCAATGCTTCTGGACGCAGCAGCAGAAGGATAATATTCTTTCACAGCGACTTTCATCCTCAGTTTCAGATCAAACGCCACATAAGTGATGCCAAAACCGCCCCGGCCAATCGCGTTGCCAATCAGATAATGACCTTCCAGTATTGTGTTTTTGCGCAGGGCATATGCCGGCTGTGTGTCCGCCTGCCAGTCATATCCGCAGTGCGGGCATACCCGGACACCCTCCTCCAGATCCGTCATGCAGTTGGTACATTTTATCGTTTTCATTTTTGTTTCTCTCAGTTCTTTAATAAGGATCCCCCTCATTCTCAGCTGTGCCTCGATCCGGTTCAATTCCGCGAATTTCCCCTCGCACCTCGGGTCTCCGGAGTACATTGCCGAAATTTCACGGATCAATTCCTGCTTCCGGGCTTCCATCTGCTGTCTCTGCGCCTCGAGGCGCTCCCTGTCCGTCATGCTGTAAATGGATAAATTTGATGGTTCCTTTCCATCACCCTCCTCCGTGACAGATGAAACTTCCTCCACAGGTTTTATGAGTCTCTCCTCGATAAGTTTCACGCATTCGGAGATATCCTGTTTTAATCTGTATCCGCCGGAAAAGGTATGGCTGTGCCCGTCTCTCATCTCCAGAACCATCGCCGGATATCCCGCCCCGAATTTAGATTCCTTTACCTTCACGATATCACGCATCTGAAAAATGACCGCATCTTTTTTCTTCGCCCTTGCGGATGCCACCGCCATCCCCACCGCGCCAAACGCAGCCATGCTTCTCGTCCCGCCCGACGTAAGGCGATACTCCAGACGGTCATTATATACCGTCATGATCCCTCCGGCTTTTGAATAGCCAAGCTTTTTCTCTCCCGCAAACCAGGTCAGCTTCACTGACTTTAAGGAAAGATAGATCCTTATCCCGCCAGCGCCTCTTCTCTGGCCTTAATCTGAATCAGATTCGCCTTCTCATACTCATTCAGCATATCATCGCTGAAATCCGCTGATTCCACCGTCCCGCTATACCATGATTTCGCGTCAAAATAAGCCTGCAATTCCGCGTCGTCGAACTTTCTTCCGTGCCGGGCGTAGATTTCATTCCGGGCATAACGCAGCTCATCCTGCGTCAGCCCTTCCAGATCCGCTTCGGTCAGATACACGGCAGAGCTTGTCGGGAGAATATAGTCGTCCGCCGCGTCGTCCTCAGCAGTGTCCGATCTGTCCGCCGCAGTCGAATCCTGAGCGGCGGCGCAGCCGTCAAACATTCCATTTGAAGATGTCACGGCAGATGTGTCAAAATTACTCAAATCCAGTTCAGCCAGACTGCTGCATTCGTTAAACATATACGACATCGTTGTTACGTTTGAGGTATCAAAGCTGCTGATGTCCAGATCGGTCAGATCGCTGCAATGGGAAAACATAAAGCTCATATCCGTCACATTCGATGTATCAAAATTGCTCAAATCCAGTTCTGTAAGGCATTCGCAATAACAAAACATATTTCTCATCGTCTGCACATTTGATGTATCAAAACCGCTCAAATCCAATTTTGTGACATCCGTTATATGAAACATATACGACATATCAACCACGCCCGATGTGTCAACTCCTGCCATGTCTATACTGGTTAGATTCCAGTAACAGCCGAACAGATTTCCGGAATCTGCCGGCAGCCGCACACTCCCGTCAGCCGCGATATACAAGCTGCAGTCATCGCCGGTCTCCGCCACCCATGCTTTCACGCTTCCATCCCCAGCCTCCGATACATCCCAGCTGCCGTCAGGTTCATTCGCCAGCGTACTTAAGAATGTCACGGCAGAAATCTCCTTCCGTTCCCAGTTCGACCCAAAAACAGGATCATTTCCGGAATCGCCGTCCTCTACCGGCATCAGGATATTTCGGGACAGGTTCGTACATCCGGCATACATATAATCCATCGTTTCCGCGTTCGAAAAATCGAATCCGTCTGTGTTCACCAGTGTGAGTGAGCTGCTGTAAGCGAACATATAACTCAGATTCGCGGCAGCGGAGGTGTCAAACATACTCACATCCAGAGACGTCAAAGCAGTACAATAAGAAAACATGGATCCCATATCTGTCACGGACGACGTGTCAAATCCACTCACGTCCAGCAGCGCCAGACCGGTACAAACAGCAAACATTCCGTACATATCCGTCACAGACGAGGTGTCGAAGGAACTCACATCCAGAGAAGTCAGACCCGCGCACCCGGTAAACATAAAGGCCATGTCTGTCACATTCGATGTGTCAAACCCGCTTACATCCAGTTCTTCCAGACTATAGCAGTAATAAAACATCCCATTCATATTCGTCACGGATGAAGTGTCCGCATATGTCAGGTCAATCGCTGTCATATTCTCATAACAGCTGAACAGATCCTCACAGTCTTCCGGCAGAGCGACGCCTCCCTTTGCCGCGATATACAGATCCGCGCCGCCGTTCTCATCGACCCATGCTTTTACCGACCCATCCTGCTCATCCGAGACATCCCAGCTGTCATCCGGCTCATCCGTAAGCGTATCCAGAAATGTCACAGATGTAATCTCATCCCTTCTCCACTCCTCAGAACCAAGTACATAATAAACATCGTCCTCATCATAACCGACCAGTGAATCAGACATGAGCGTATGCGTTCCCCCCAGCTGCCGGCCGACAAGCGCCGAGGAGGGGGTTACTGCGGACAGGAGGT
>JAJBVI010000218.1:0-3103 GCA_020859905.1 Lachnospiraceae bacterium
ATATATTATCTTACAATATTTCTTCTTCCCCCTGCGCAGGATGAAGTCCTTCGCATTGATTTCCTCCGGCGTATACGAGGCTGCAATATCGGTCGCCTTTTCTCCGTTTACGGTCACACCGCCCTGCTGAACATTCCGCCTGGCGTCGCCGCGGGAAGTGCACAGACCAGATGCGGTGAGCAGTCCGAGGATATCGATCCTGCCGTCGGTCAGAGCCGATTCCGAGATCTCAGCGGCCGGCATGTCGGCCGCATTCCCGCCTGAGAACAGGGCGCGGGAGCTTTCCTGTGCTTTTGCGGCTTCCTCTTCCCCGTGTACCAGTTTCGTCAGCTCAAACGCGAGGATTTCTTTCGCGGTGTTCAGCTGGCTTCCCTCCCAGCCGGACATCTCATCGATCTGTTCAAGCGGCAGGAACGTGAGCATGCGCAGGCATTTCAGCACATCGGCATCGCCGACGTTTCTCCAGTACTGGTAGAACTCGAAAGGCGAGGTTTTTTCCGGGTCGAGCCAGACCGCTCCGGACTGGGTCTTGCCCATTTTCTTGCCTTCGGAGTTTAACAGCAGGGTGATCGTCATCGCGCAGGCGTTTTTGCCGAGTTTGCGCCGGATCAGCTCCGTGCCGCCCAGCATGTTGGACCACTGATCATCGCCGCCGAACTGCATATTGCAGCCGTAGGAGCGGTACAGCTCATAGAAATCGTAGCTCTGCATGATCATATAGTTGAACTCCAGGAAGCTTAAGCCCTTCTCCATGCGCTGCCTGTAGCATTCGGCCCGGAGCATGTTGTTTACGGAAAAATGCGGACCGACTTCGCGGAGCAGATCCACGTAATTTAAGCTCAGCAGCCAGTCGGCGTTGTTGACCATAAGCGCTTTCCCGTCAGAAAAATCTATAAAGCGGGACATCTGCTTTTTAAAGCAGTCGCAGTTATGCTGAATCGTCTCCGGCGTCATCATCCGGCGCATGTCCGTGCGCCCGGACGGATCTCCGACCATACCGGTACCGCCGCCGATCAGGGCGATGGGCTTATTCCCCGCCATCTGAAGGCGCTTCATCAGACAGAGCGCCATAAAGTGCCCGACATGCAAACTGTCGGCCGTCGGGTCAAATCCGATATAAAAAGTGGCCTTTCCATTGTTGATCAGTTCTTTGATCTCATCTTCGTCGGTAACCTGGGCGATCAGTCCCCGGGCTGCCAGTTCATCATACACTGTCATGGTGTAAATCTCCTTTTCTGTAATCAGGCAGGAGGCGGCTTGCCGCGTCTGCCCGCCGCGCGGAGCGCGTGCAGCGCAAGCTGCTGATTTCCTTGCGCGCCCCTGTGCAATCGGGCAGGAGACAGTTTTTGCATCATGCCGCCGCGCGGGGCGCGTGCAGCGTAAGCTGCTGATTTCCTTACGCGCCCCTGTGCATATATAAAAACCCCGTCCGCATAAAGGACGAGGATGCTCCGCGTGTTACCACCTTTTTGTCCAGTGCACAGCTTGTGAATGTATGCGGTATATGCTTCCCATGCACCTCTCATCACCCGGCAGGTCTCTGTATGCTTCGCATATACTTACTTGTTTCAGTCATTGCTTTTGTCTTTTTTACAAACGTCATTATATAGAGACGGGAAGAAAATGTCAAGGGGATGCCTGCGGATCAAAAAATCATTTGACAGGAAATGGAATCCGATGTATAATTAAGAAACTTCATGAGGGAGTAGTTTGCGTTTATATGTGATTTGTCAACAATCCCGGTCGCAGGACCTGGCAAATCTTAAAAAATGAGACTCATGTGTGCTTTTTGGCATGCATGGGTTTTTTTATATGCACAGGGGCGCGCAAGGACATCAGCAGTTAGTGCAGCGTCTTCGAATTAACTGGACTATATACTTGCCTGTTTTCCCGATAGCACATCTCAAAAATACTCGACGTAGCGCCACTACGTCTCCGTTTTTTGAGATGCACTCTCAGAAAAACATTCTGCGTATAAAGTCCAGTTAATTACGAGACGCTACACCTACGCTGCACGCGCCCCACGCGGCGGGCATGAGGCAAGAGCCGCCTCCTGCCCGATTTTCAGGAGTTTGATTTATGATAGCTTACATTATTTTAGTGGTTGGTTTTGTATTTTTGATAAAGGGCGCGGATTTTTTTGTGGACGGCGCGGCATCGATTGCGCAGAAGCTGAAAGTACCCGGACTTATCATCGGGATGACGGTGGTGGCGATGGGAACCAGTGCTCCGGAATGCGCCGTTTCGATTACGGCATCCGTGCGGGGGAGCAACGGCATGGCGATCAGCAATGTGATCGGTTCCAATGTGTTCAACCTGCTGGTGGTCTGCGGCATGTGCGCCCTGTTTTCCCCGCTGGTGATAAAAAAGAACACTCTGAGACGGGAATTTCCGTTTTCTATACTGGCTGCGGCCATACTGCTTGTCCTGGGAGCGGTCGGCATGTCCGTGAATCGGGTAGAGGGTGTGATTCTGCTCATTGTTTTTGCGTTTTTCCTTGCCTGGATGGTTTTATCCGCCAGGAAGGTGATGGGCAGAGAGCATGAGGCTGTCCCGGCAGAAATGAAAGAATTGTCGAATACCCGCTGTCTTTTATATGTGATCGGAGGAATTGCGGGCATCGTGGCAGGCGGGCAGATGGTGGTGAATTCCGCTGAGACCATCGCCCTGCGGTTCGGCATGAGTGAGACTCTGGTCGGTCTGACAATCTGTTCGATTGGGACATCTTTGCCGGAGCTGGTCACATCAATTGCGGCGGCAAGGAAAAACCAGGTGGATTTGGCGCTCGGAAATGTGATCGGTTCCAACATTTTCAACATTTTGCTTGTGGGAGGCCTCGCGACGGCGATCAGTCCGATTGCCGTAACGCGGAGCAATCTGGCAGACCTTGGTTTTCTCATCGCCGTCAGCGCATATATACTGCTGCTGGTCTGGAAACGGCAGGAGCTGCGCTGGGGCGGAGGGATCAGCATGCTGTCAATTTATGCAGCGTATATGGTGTATATCTGCGTGCGTGATACCGGCATCCTCCCGTTTTGAAATAATGTGACCGCAAATGCTTTCGGCGAGACACCGCAAATGCTTTCGGCGAGACACCGCAAAT
>JAJBVI010000218.1:3203-5769 GCA_020859905.1 Lachnospiraceae bacterium
ACCGCAAATGCTTTCGGCGAGACACCGCAAATGCTTTCGGCGAGACACCGCAAATCTATTCGCCGACTCTTGCATAATCGCATTTAGAATGGTAAAATATAATACTTAGGCGGAGCGAAGGGCTTTCATAGATGTTGGCGCACTGCGACAACAGCGCATGGAAGTTTGCTTTTAAAGGAGGGTTTGCCGTTCGGCGTGAATCAGGAGGAGTGGAGATGTCCGGTTATATAAAAAGAATCTGCGATAATGAACTGGAGTTAAAATTAGAGGCCTTTGGGGCGGTTCATATTGTCGGTCCGAAGTGGTGCGGCAAAACAACAACCGCGAAACAATTTGCAAAAAGTTATATTGAGATGCAGGATCCCGATAAGCGGGATATGTATATGGAGACGGCAAAGATTCAGCCTTCCAATCTTCTGATTGGAGCAAATCCGCGCCTGATTGATGAGTGGCAGATTGCGCCAAATATATGGGATGCAGTCCGGGTATCCGTAGATCGCCGCGGGGAGGAGGGCCTGTATATCCTGACGGGGTCTAATTCTACAGACAGAAGCAGTATCATGCATACCGGTACGGGTCGGATCGATACCCTTGCCATGTACCCGATGAGTTTATATGAGACAGGGGAGTCAAATGGAGAGGTTTCTTTATCCGGACTGTTTTAAACTGGGGATTTTCCGGCAGACGGCTGTGTTTCCGGTCTGTCAATCGATGCTTTGATCTTTGCGGCCTGCAGAGGAGGCTGGCCGTCTTCCGTACGCAAAAAAAGCGACAGGGCAAAACTGATGGTGGCGCAAAGCTATTTTGAGGGGTTGTGCCGGGAAGACATTTCGAATGTAGACACTGCAAGGAGAGATGAGACGGCAACCCGGCTTTTGCTCCGTTCGTATGCCCGGAATATTTCAACCCTGGCATCAAACAAATCCATATTGCACGATATCAAAGCGAATATTAAAATGGGTGATACAACTTATTATGATTATGTGAAGACTTTGAAAAAACTTTTTGTTATTCAGGATGTGGAAGCCTGGTGTCCGGCAATCCGCTCAAAAAGCGCCATTCAGTCGACAGACAAAAGAGAATTTGTCGACCCATCTCTGGTTGTCGCCGCTCTGGGTGTTGACCCGGAATACTTCAACCTCGATTTAAAAACATTTGGCTTTATTTTTGAAACCCTGTGTATCCGTGATTTAAAAATATATTCCCATGCTTTGGGAGGTCGGGTATCGTATTATCATGACCGTTACGGTCTGGAAGCTGACTGCGTATTACATCTCAGGGACGGAAAGTATGCGCTGATTGAATTTAAGCTGGGAAGCAGTGATATTGATGACGGAGCCGGGCATTTACTTGAGATAGAAGCTCTGATTAAAAAATATAACAGTACGGAAAAGCAGGCCGTATTGCGCCTGCCTGATCTGAAAATAGTAATTACCGGTACCCAATATGGATATAGGCGTCCGGATGGTGTGTATGTCATCCCGATCGGATGCCTTCGTGATTGAGTATATCTATGGGTATTCTATATGGATTAAAACCTTTGTGTATGTCATTCCGGCCGGGCGCTTTTGTAATTGATGGGGAGCAGGATGTGACTCGGCTTTTCATATAATTTATATTTTTTTTAGATTCGGGAACTTGGCTGAATATGGCAAATAGGGTATAATGGAAAAAGTTAATACGCTCATATATCGAATGCGGGTATTAATGGACATATCATGGTAGAATTGTGCGCTGAAAAACAATTGACAAAAGGAAGGGGTTCTATTATGGCAGGTATGGATTTTTTTAACAAACTGGGCAGTTCGATTTCGTCGGCAGGGAAGGATGGACTTAACAAGGCGAAGGAGATGAAGGATTCGGCGAAGATCTCGCTTGATATTAAGGATCGCGAGAACACGATCCAGAAGATGTACCGTGAGCTGGGAAAGACATATTATCAGGATCATAAGGATGACATTTCGCCGGAGTATGGTGACCGGATTGCCGCGATTAAGGCCGCATTCGAGGAGATTGGTGAGCTGAAGTCGAATCTGGACGATGTACGCGGCATTCACAGATGCCCGCACTGCGGGAAAGCAATCTCCCCGGAGGCGAAGTTCTGTCCGAGCTGCGGTGAGAAGTGTGAAGAGGTTGTCGAGTGCGAAGTCGTAGAGGATGAGACGGAGGAATCTGCTGACGGGGCAGCGGCTTGCGGGGCTGACGGAGCTGCTGACGGGGCAGAACCCTGTGGGGTTGACGGAACAGCTGATGAGGCAGCGGCTTGCGGGGCGCCGGATGCGTTTGACGATGGTGCGGCCGGTGATAAGGCGGATGCGCCGACGGATGAGGCATAATAAACACACATGCGCCGACATTTATGAAAGTTATACGCAAAGAACGGCGGGATCTGTTCAGGGATCCCGCCGTTCTTTGCACACCCGGCATATCAGAGCGGCGGCCGCGTAAAAATCCCGGCTTGATATGCGGGCGGTTTTGTGGTAAGTTACTAGTACATCGAATATTTAAGTAACTAGTGTGGCGTCTCAATCATATTTTTAATTATAGCACTGCCTATGTCGCCATC
>JAJBVI010000096.1 GCA_020859905.1 Lachnospiraceae bacterium
ATTTCTTACTGCTCCCCGTCTTAACGAGCTCTCTTCCGCTGCTGCCCGTTGTGCTGCTGCCCGACGTGCTGCTCGAAGTACTGCTGCCCGTTGTGCTGCTGCCCGACGAACCTGACGAAGAAGAACTGCTCGCCGCAGCCGCAGCCGCAGCCGCAGCTGCCTGCGCCGCAGCCGCCTGCTGTGCCGCCACCTCCTGCGCAATGATCTCGCTTTGCTCGGTAATGGTCGCCTTGTACTCCGCGGCCAGGGTCTGCGCCTGCGCCAGCATGCTGTCAAAATCGTCCATCTCGGCGCTTTTCTCTGAAATCATGGTGTCGAGGGAACTCTTCTGCATCTCCAGCTCCGCCTGCTGATCCTGCAGCGCGGCCTGCTCCTCAGAGACCTCCTCAATCAGCTCCGCAACCTCCGCGACGGTCTCTTCGTAATCCTGCAAAAGGGAACGGTCAAAGCTGTACACGGAGGCAAACATCTGTATACGGTTCAAAGCGTCCGCAAAACTGGATGCACCCAACAGAGCACTGAAGAAAGAAATCTCTCCTCCGTTTATGTACATATAACTGATGCGTTCCTTCATCGAAGCGTACTGCTCTGCTTCCTTTTCCTCCGCCTCCGCCAGGTCGGCGGCCGCCTGTTCCAGCTCTGCCTGCTTTGAAACGATCTCATCCTCCAGGATGGAGATATTTGCAATGGTCGTAACCAGCTCGGAATCGAGCGCGTCAATCTCCTCCTGAAGGCTGCTCTGCTGACTCTCAATATCTGAAATCTGATCATTCACAAAGTCCAGATTATCCTCTGCCTCTGCTTTTTCCGACTGCGCATTGTCCAGGGCAGAAGCAAATGCCTGTGTGCATCCTGTCACACTCAGGCACACAGCCAGAACCACCGCCGCTGTCCTCTTCGTCAGGTATCTGTTTTTCTTCATTACCGCTCCTTTACAGACCTTTACACGAATCTGAGTCTGCCCTCTTCCGAAACAAGTATACTGTCTTTAATTATATACTTATTTTAAATTATCGCAAGCCCTCAAATAAAACAATTTTGAATTTTCATAAATTTTCACAAATCATTCACAAATATGCACAGTTTTCAGAATTGTCAGAATATTCCTCCCGTATTTCCTCCGCCCGTATTTTCATTGTCACTCATTCTGTCGGTTCCGCATACATCACATGATTTGAGCATGAGCAGCAAAAGGGTATGGTACACGGGCTGACTGACTCAGTTCCACCTTCCCGCGTATGCCTCATCTTCACTGCGTCCGTAAGTGATTCGAAGCACCCCCGCGTCCGGATCTGAAACCGAGGCGGCGAAATAATAGATGTTTCCGCTGCGGCGCGCCGCCAGTGTATCGGAGCCGGTTCCATCCCAGTCGCCCGCCAGTATTTCATCCGTTTCCCGTCCATACGTTATACGCGTCACTAAGTCATTTGCATCGGAACTGCTGTTGCTGAAATAATAAATGTTTCCGCTGCGCCGTACAGCCAGGGTATCGACCCCGTCTCCGTCCCAGTCGCCGACCAGGACCTCATCGTCATCCTTTCCGAACGTATATGCAGTGACGTCAACCAGCGTATTGTCATCACTGTACGCACTGAAATAATATGTATTGCCGCTGCGTCTCGCTACGGTATCGATTCCGTCTCCGTCCCAGTCGCCGATCAGGATCTCATCCCCGTCAGTGAGCGTTCCGTATGTCACACGCGTCACCGACTCATCAGGATTCTCGATGCTGGATGTAAAATAAAAGACTGTCCCGCGGCGTACCGCCAGTGTATCTGTTGAAACTGTACCGGCGTCTTCGTCATCCGTATCATCGCTTTCGTCGTCCGTGCCGCCGGTGGGGTCGTCCGTGCCGCCGTGTTCGGCGTCCGTGCCGCCGCGTTCGTCGTCCGCATCGCCGCTTCCGTCATCCGTGCCGCCGCTTCCGTCATCTGAGGAGGATGCCTGATCGATCATGCACGCGCTGATCCATTCTATGAAGCACTCGCCGCTGTCCGCGCCGGCGCGCTCCGCCGTAGTATGCCCCTGTGCCCAATGCATGGCAAAATCCACATCTTCCACACTGCTGTTGTCATCCGCTATGTCCTCCGTCAATGCGAGATACAGGTTCATCTCGACTGTCAGGGAAGTATCGCTCTGCGTAATTCCGGTATTAATTCTCCAGTAAGAGGCCGGTGAGGATGTGCCGTATCCTTCGTAATCCTGGCACAGATAGTACATCGGGTTATACATATTCTGACGGTACTGTGAACTGTATCCCAGCACTGCATCCGAGGTATAATTGTCGTAGTCGTACTGATAATCGGACGCATAGGCCAGAATATCAGACGCGGAAACCGAACTGTCCGCCGCTGCGTATACCGCGTAATTTTCAGCCATAAGCTCCGCCATCAGGGAATCAAAATGTGCCGCCTGGCCAGAACCGCTTCCGAACACATAATTTTCCGCCTGCGTTGTATTCAGGTCGTCAAAGGCGCCGACATCCTTGGATGCGGATTTACTTCCGTAAAGGACAAAATCCTCCACACTGCGGATGCTGTACCAGTCTGATTCCGTGTCATACGTGATCCATGCCTCGTCCGTACCGTAATTTTCATCCAGCGTCAGAAGGTACGTAGTCAGCGCATCCGTGTCGGCAGCCGTTACAAGGGCAGATTCCGATTCCGCGGACAGCTGGCTCATGGCAAGGGAAGCGAGTCCGCCGAAGTCCGGCGCCGTTCCGCCGCCGCCCGGTCCTCCGGAGCTGCTGCCGGAAGAGCTGTACGAGAAATTGCCGTCCTCATCCGTATAAGAATCAATAAAATCATTCAGTGAATATTCAATCTGATACAGCAGGTACTCATAATAGGTTCCCGACAAATATATGCCATCCTCATCGTCCGTGAGAGTAAGCACATTTCCATCCTCGTCTTCCAGTGTCAGGCTGTTGATGTACTCCGCAAATGCTTCCGACATATCATCGGAGAGCAGGCTGGTCCACGCGCTGTCTGCCCGTGTGCCGGAACCGGAATATTGCCCCATCATCCACTCATAAGCCTCATCCGCATAGTCAAGGCTGGTGATCGGGCACCAGCACATGGCACCGCATTCGGCATCGCTGATGGTACTTGTATAGGTATCGGTTTCTTCATCGTATGTAATACCCGCCGCTCCGATAGAATACAGATACGGGTAATATAATTCGCTGTCGCCGGAAGCACCCAGAACCGAACTCTGCGCACCGCCTCCGCTGTGGCCGAAACTAAATATACTGTCGGTATCTCCGGGAAGCACATCCGCGTTATAGCGATAGTAGCGAATCGCCGCTTTCAGGTCTGTTACACCCCAGGGTGCGCCGCCGTTTATCGTATCGCGTCCCCGGCAGCCCGCATACAGATAAACGATCCTTTCATCCGTGTATGTAGTCACGCCCGATGAAAACCCGGCGGGCGCCGCCTGTGCCGCATAGCCCGCTGTGTTTACCGGGATCACGATGGGTGCGGTTGACGCCGTGTAATCTCCCACCGCAGTATCCGTAAAGCTGACAAACGTATAGGTACCGTCGCCGTTTGAAGTCATATTCATATAAGCCGCCGGCACATAAATGCCGAAGGATTCATAAGTTGTATCATACGGATCCGTGCAGTACACAACCCCGGTCTGATAATATACATCCGAGCCGGAATTATACTGCCATGCGGAAGAATCAAACGTCAGCGATTCATCCGCTTCCGCGCCGAGGCTTCCGACTCCGTCGTTCGTATCTGTGTCGCCGTCACCGCTTCCGTCTCCCTCATCTGTGTCGCCGTCACCGCTTCCGTCTCCCTCATCTGTATCGCCCTCGCCGTTTCCGTCTCCCTCATCTGTATCGCCCTCGCCGCTTCCGTTTCCGTCATCCGTATCCTCGACTGTCAGCGTATAGGTACTGCCCGCCGTCACGCTCTCGGAGGAATAAAAAACATAATCCACCGAATATGCATCTTCTGAATCCCAGGACGCGGTTACTGTAATCAGCGCCTGATTCTCAGAGTCATAGACTGTAACAACGTTTCCGTTTGAAACCAATCCGGACTGGGAACTGCCGCCGGAGTCGCCCTCATTCCCGCTGCCGGGACCATTTTCATTCCCGCTGCCGGGGCCATTTTCATTCCCGCTGCCGGGGCCATTTTCATTCCCGCTGCCGGGATCACTTTCGCCTCCGTCGCCGGGAACATCTGAATCACCGGCATCGGAAGGATCCATGGTGCTGCTCACAGCCGATTCACCGAGACTGCCTGTATCAGATGCCGCTGTCTCCGACGCGGCGGCCGTGATTTCACTGCCCCCGCCGTCTGCCGGCATAGCGGAATCACCACCTCCCGGCATACCGCTATCACTGTCCTCGCTCCCCGCTTCCACAGCTGTGCTTTCACCTGCGGATGTCCAGGTCACATACGCCTGTGAGCTGGACGGCACCACAGACATTTCCTGCATGCCGATCCCAAGCACGGTTCCGCCGGTAAGCATGAATGTGCCGTCGCAGTCGAGTGCGTTGTTCGTCTCTTCCGTGTTGTCGAGCGCACCAAGGGCGATTACTGTCCCGCCGGATATATTGAGATCCCCGTTGGAATCCAGACAGTCGCCCGCCGTTGTGGAGGCATAAATGGTTCCGCCGTAAATATTTATTTCATAGTCATAATCCGTCAGGTCACTGTTCGCGCCGTTGATACAGTCGTCACTGGCGGAGATCGTGTATGTACCGCTGTACAGGTTCACGATGGCTCCTTCGAGTCCCTCGCTGCAGGTGAGAATATTGATTGACAGGTCATCGTCAGATCCGCCCTCCGCGCCGAGATTTAAAACATAATCCGCGTGAATGGCATCATCTGCCGCCGAAACCGTGATTGTTCCGCCGAGGACATTCAGGCCGTCCTCCGACTCAGAATTGATGCCGTCATTCACACTGGTGATATTTAACACAAGATCTCCCGTGATCGCAAGCGCTCCATTTGCTTTGATACCGTTTTTCCCGTTGGCGTTGATGTTGATCGTACCGTCGCCGGTAAGTGTTACATCACTTGAATCTTTAAATTTCATCACCGCGTTTTCCGCCGCGGCATTATCCGCAAAATCAGTATCATTATTGTATTCGTTATCCGTCAGAATGTTTTCCGTTCCCTCCACCGCACAGATCGTGCAGGAGGCCGTACTGTCCTTTTTCACTGTAATCACAGCGGTAAAAGCCGACGTGAGTTCCAGACCGTTCAGATACAGAACCGCGTCCCCGGTCGCTTCCTTCTTTACGGCAATGCTGCCATTACCGCTGCCCTGAAACACATAGGAACCGCCTTTCTTCTTAATCAATACCAGCAGCTGCCCGTCGCTGTCCTCCGGCACGGAATAAACTGTATTTCCATCCGCGTCGGTCGATGTATCCGCGGCGGTCTCCGTGTCGGTGTCATCATAAATAACCACCTCGTAGTTCGCGCCGTCTCCCTCCGTGACAGTGACAGAATCCCCGTCAAAAACAAATGTCGTCATTCCCGACAGATCTGCCGCCGTTCCGGAATCCTCCGCATATGCCGCCGCGCCGCCGAAGGACGCGAAGATCATGGCGAAGCTGATCATCCACGCCAGAATCTTTTGTCTGAAAAAATTACGTTTTTGCATCATTTTTTGATCTCCTTTCGTGTATAATCCAGTTGTCAAAACAACAAAGCAATTCACGGATTATCCGCTTTTACTGATAATATGATACAAGGGACAAAAGGTCAGAAATCGGATGCTCGCATCCGCATTTC
>JAJBVI010000081.1 GCA_020859905.1 Lachnospiraceae bacterium
ACTGAGAACGATAGATTTCGCCGTAAACCTCACAGGTTTGCAACAGCTCCTCATGCGTGCCGATCCCCGCGACCCGACCGTCATCGAGAACGATGATCTGATCCGCATGCCGCATAGACGATATCCTCTGGGAAACCACAAACAGCGTCGGGCGGGGCGTAAGGGACGCAATCGACTTCCGGAGGGCGGCGTCCGTCGCGAAATCCAGGGCGGAGGAGCTGTCATCAAGAATCAGGATCTCCGGCCGGCGGACCAGCGCGCGCGCGATGGTAAGGCGCTGCCTCTGTCCGCCGGAAAAATTCCTGCCGCCCTGCTCCACCCGGCTGTCCAGCCCGTTTTCTTTCGTCCCGGTAATCTCCGAAATCTGAGCCGCAGCGAGAGCGCGCAGCATTTCTTCCTCCGAGGCATCCCTCTTCCCCCATCGCAGGTTCTCCCGGATCGTCCCAGAAAAAAGCACCGATTTCTGAGGAACCACGCCGATGCGGGAACGGAGTTCGTCCTGATCGTACGTGCGAACATCTCTTCCGTCAACCCGCACCTCCCCACGCGAACAGTCATAAAACCGCGGGATCAGGTTAACCAGGGAGGATTTCCCGGAACCGGTGCCGCCAATAATTCCGATCGTCTCTCCTTTTTTCACGCTGAAGCTGATATCGGTCAGAGCCTCATCCGAAGCCTCCGGATATCGGAGAGAGGCATGACAGAACTCTACGGCCGGAGAGCCGCCTCCCGCCGCCTGCGCCCCGCCCTCCGAGGCTGCATAACGCTCCGCAGCAGACCCGGCATCTGCGGCAACCGCCCGCGCATCCCCTGTGGAAGCCTTCCGCACATCTCCTGCGGAAGCCGCCCGCGCATCTGCTCCGGAAGCTGTCCGCGCATCCCCTGCCTGCGCCCCGCCCTTCATGGCCGGCTCCACCTCCAGAACCGCCTGAATCCGGTTTCCGCACGCGATGGAGCGGGTGATCGTGATGATCAGGCTCGCAAACTTGATCAGCTCCGTCAGGATCTGCGCCATGTAATTATACAGCGCGACAACCGACCCCTGCGTCAGGACACCCATATCCACGCGGATCGCTCCGACCCGGATCAGCGCAATGACGGCCGCGTTCACGATCACATAGGTAACCGGATTCAGCAGGGCGGATATCCTGCCCACAAACTTCTGCGTATCCGTCAGCAGCTGATTCTTCTCTGCGAACTCCCGGATCTGCTCATCCTCCTTGCAGAAAGCGCGCAGAACGCGCACCCCTGTCAGATTCTCCCTGGTCAGGCTCAGCACGCCGTCCAGACGGCTCTGCACCTTGCGGTAAAGCGGTATGCTCGCAAACATAATGCCGAACACCACCACCGCCAGAGCCGGGATATCAACCGCAAAAACCAACGCAGCCTTTGTGTCGACCGTAAAGGCCATCACCATCGCGCCGATCACGACAAACGGAGAACGCAGAAGCAGGCGCAGCGTCATATTCACCCCCGTCTGCACCTGATTCATATCACTGGTCATGCGCGTGATCAGCGTGGAAGTTCCCTGCGTGTCCAGTTCCGCGTATGACAGCTCCTGAATGCGGGAAAACAGCACATGGCGAAGCTTCTTCACAAATCCCACCGCGGCCTTCGCCGAAAAATACTGCGCCGTAACAGAAAAAGCCAGCCCGGCCGCGCCGAGCACAACCAGGATCAGCACCATCCTCACAATATAACCGGAATCCCCTCCCGCGATGCCGATGTCGATGATCGCCGCGACCACAAGCGGCACAAACAGCTCCAGCGCCGCCTCCAGCATCTTAAACAGCGGCGCAAGCACCGTTTCCTTTTTGTAATCCTTTAAATATATCAATAATTTTCTCATAGGCATCCGTTTCACACACTCTGATAAATCAGAACAGTATTTAGTTTATCCTCCGTTATGTAAATATTATTCAGAATTACAGGCAGCAATTCAGATTGCGTACACATACCGCGAAACATGATATCCCGTTTCCCGTACGCATCCACGTGAAAAATGACATTCCGCATCCCGTAACATAAAAAACCCGCATCACTATCCTCTCAGATACCAATACAGGCTTTTATACATAATGGCGCCCGCAAAGCAGGCATGTCAGTCCACAGTTCCTAAATGCGGGTACCAGCCGACTGTATCGTAAATCCATGCACGTACTGCGCAGGATACAGGCTCCCGCGATACAAACTGCATACGATGCACGCTCCCGCGACAGGAACTGTTAACGGTACATCTCACGCCAGTCAAGATCTCCGCGTTCCAGAGCAAGAACCAGAATCTCCGCCGTCGCGAGATTCGTCGCAATCGGTATATTGTGCAGATCGCACTGTTTTAAAATATTCGCGATCGAAATGTCCCTGGCATTCGTAGACATCGGATCGCTCAGAAAAATCATCACGTCAATCTGATTGCTCTCCACATCAGCGCAAAGCTGCTGTACACCTCCGAGGTGTCCCGGCAGGTATTTCTTCACCGATAAATTCGTAACCTCCTCAATCAATCTCCCCGTAGTACCCGTCGCATACAGAACATTCTTGCCGAGAATGCCGCGGTAGGCGATACAAAAATTCTGCATGAGCTTCTTCTTCGACTCATGCGCGACCAATCCAATATTCATCCCCATTCTCTGCCCCCTTCAGAACTTATACCCTCGCTTACGACCCTCATTTTAAAACATATCGACAGATAAAGCAAGAAAAACATCGCAAAAATCAGTAAATTTTACTATTTTTTTACTCAACCGTTTGTCCGGCGAAATAACTGCTATCTGTCCCATTTATCGCAGAGCGCGTTAATCTGATCCGCGAACTTCGCCAGATCTTTGTTGGCGCCCTCTTTGTTTTTCTGAATGACAGCCGCAAGCCGCTGTCCGGCAGCCAGCAGACGTTCAAATACCGATGAGCGCTGTCTCGTTCTCACCTTCTTCTCCGCGCGTTTCCTGCTGCCGAAGACCACGCAGGCATTCTGCGCCAGATCATAGACATCCCCGCTGTACGGTGCGGTCGCCGCCGCGCCGGTGACCCCGGTCAGATGGGCGGCGAATTCGTCCGTCACCGCGTCCTCTCCGTGTACGACAAAAATACGTTTCGGCATCTGCTCCATCCCCTGTACCCAGGCCGTCAGATGATCCCGATCCGCATGGCCGCTGATCCCAGGCAGATTCAGAATCTGGGCGCACACCCGGATGGTCTCGCCGAACAGCTTCACCTCCGCGGCTCCGTTCAGCAGGCTGTGTCCCAGCGTACCCGGCACCTGGTACCCGACAAACACGACCGTGCATTCCGGACGCCAGAGATTATGCTTTAAATGATGGCGGATCCGTCCCGCCTCACACATGCCGGACGCGGAAATGATCACCTTCGGTTTTGTGTCAAAATTGATCGCCTGCGAATCCTGGCTGGTGACGGATTTCCTCAGACCCGGGAACTGGATGGGATTGATGCCCGCGCGTATCATCGCCAGATCCTCCTCGCGGAAACACTCGCCCACGTTTTCGTTGAAAATACCGGTCGCCTCCACAGAAAGCGGGCTATCCACGTAAACCTCAAAATCCTGGAAGGTCGGAAGCATTTTTTCCTGTTTGATGCGCCGCAGATAATAAAGCATCTCCTGCGTACGCCCCACAGAAAAAGCGGGGATTACCACATTGCCGCCCCGGGAAAACGTGGCGGACAGAACCCGCCCCAGCTCCACGGCGTAATCCGGCGGTGTCTCATGGACACGGTCGCCGTAAGTGGACTCAATGATCAGGTAATCCGCCGATTCCGGGATCTCCGGATCCCGGATCAGTGCCCGGTTGCCGTTTCCGAGGTCGCCCGAGAAAATCAGCTTGCAGCTGTCCTCCTCCTCCGTGACCCACATTTCAATAAAAGACGAACCGAGCAGATGACCGGCATCCCGGAAGCAGACCGTCAGATCCCCGCATACTTCCACCCTTTCATCATAGGGACAGGACTTAAAATGCGTCAGAACCCCCTCCGCATCCCTGATCGAATACATGGGAACGACCTCCGGCTGACCGGCACGCCGCGCCTTGCGGTTCTTCCACTCCGCCTCCGACTCCTGAATGTGCGCACTGTCTTTCAGCATAAAGCCCCAGAGCGGTGTCGTCGCGTTGGTCGCGTAAACCGCGCCGCGGAATCCCCGCGCGTACAGCAGCGGCAGCAGACCGGAATGGTCGATGTGCGCATGTGTGAGAAATACATAGTCGATGGCGGCCGCATTGACCGGAATCTCCTGGTTCTCATAGATGTCTGCGCCCTGCTCCATGCCGCAATCCACCAGAATGTGTCTCTCCCCGAATTCCAGATAATGGCAGCTCCCGGTCACCTCGTGAGCCGCACCGATAAACTCTATTCTCATAAATCCTCCTCTTTGTGTATGTAAGACCCCTCCAGATAATTGACAAACTGCTGTGCCGTGCGCCCGGATATGCCTCCGTGCGACAGTTCCCATTTATTGGCCTCCGCTTTCAACTCCTCCTCCGGAAGCGTAAGACCGGCCCGCCGCGCCAGCTCAACCACAATGCCGAAATATTCCTTCTGGCTCGGCCGGGAGTAATTGATCGTGACGCCGAAACGGTTGACCAGGGAGAGCTTCTCCTGCATCGTATCCGAACGGTGCAGGCCGTTCTCCCGCTCCATGTCGTCCCGGTCCTTCCACGTCTCTTTGATAAGATGGCGCCGGTTCGAGGTCGCGTAGATGAGAATGTTATCCGGCTTCGTCTCCACGCCTCCCTCAATGACCGCCTTGAGAAATTTATACTCGACCTCAAACTCCTCAAAGGACAGATCATCCATATAGATAACAAACTTATAATTCCGGTTTTTCACCGCCGCAATCACATTGGACAGATCCTGAAACTGGTGCTTATAGATCTCGATCATCCGCAGCCCGTTCCCGTAAAACTCATTGACGACCGCCTTAATGCTGGTGGATTTCCCCGTGCCGCTGTCGCCGAAAAGCAGGACATTATTCGCCTTCCTGCCCTCCACAAACGCCCTGGTATTGTCCACGAGCTTTTTCTTCTGGATCTCATAGCCGACCAGGTCGTCCAGCATGACCTTCTCCATGTTGTTGATCGGGAGAAACTTAAGCCCGCCCGCGCCGTCCCCGGCTATCCGGAAGGCTTTGTTCAGTCCGAACATCCCGACCCCGTAATCCCTGTAAAACCCGGTCACGGCGTCAAAAAAGCCCTGTTCATCCCCGGCCGATTCCAGCGCGTCACTCAGCTCCCGCACCTTCTCGCTGACATTCTTATTGTACATCAGCTCCTTTTTCTCAATCGCCCGGTAATGGGAAATCCTGGAAAAACAGTCAATCTCCAGAGCCTCCTCGATCTCCGAAAAATCATAATCAAACAGGGCTTTCACCGCCCGGAAATCATTGATGGCAAAATGATTGACGCTTCCCTCGTTCGCACCCACCTTTTCGCAGGTGATACTGAACGGATTCTCATTGGTGATCAGAAAATAAGCCAGATAATTGTGCCACAGATTCCGGTCAAACCCGTAATCCGTCGCCACAGTCAGCAGCCGCTTGATCTGCGTATACACGCGCCGCGTCAGCGTCGCCCTGCTCTCCGTCCCCGCCTCAAAATCGCGGAAAATCTCGCCGAACCGGTACAGCAGGCAGTCCTCCTCCATATCTCCGTACATAATTAATTTCGCGATTTCCTGATACATATCTCACACTTTCTTGCGCTCTAAATCACTGGTAATCAACATTTCTTTTTCTGTCACGTTGTCACTCAC
>JAJBVI010000217.1 GCA_020859905.1 Lachnospiraceae bacterium
AGGTAATGCAACAGACTTTGCGCTTCATCAAATGTAAAATCTTTTGGATTTGATTTTAATCTTTTAATCAGCTTATCCTTTTGTCCCAAATATAATACCTCCATCTTCTATAACTGATCGTTCCCCTTTATAATACTTCAGCAAAAAACAAAATGCAACTGAAAACAGTTGCATTTTCCCCAAAAATCACTTTATATCTTCAATTCGGTAGCCCACGCCCCAGACCACCTTGAGATAGCGCGGCTCGCGCGGATTGATCTCGATCTTCTCCCGGATATGCCGGATATGTACCACCACGGTATTATCCGCGTTGATGGCTTCCTCTCCCCAGACGCTCTCGTAAATCTGCTCGATAGAAAACACCTCCCCTTGAGCAGTTTTTTTTCTGTAGAATACGCAGGCAGGGAAGATCTTTTCGAGGGGCTTTCTGTCTGGCAGCATGAAAAGTACCGCAGGCTGCATGGAACATACCCGGTCATCCGCCTGACGTTCGCGAATGTGAACTCGCGGTTACCAATTTCGAAGTCCTGAGAATGTTTCACAACATGGTAAAAAAATGGTTTTCCCCGGTAAAATCGGACTATAACGGCTTTATTAAAGCGCTGCTTGCAGATGACAGAAAAGCGATGAATGTATACATGAACCGGGTAGCGTTTGAAACATTCAGCTATTTTGATACAGGGAAGGGCCGCCCCTTATTTCACAAACGTGCAGCCGCATTCCAGCGCATGTTCAAGGACGCACCGGATATAATCGGACTCCGTCATGCCGCTCTCCCCGGAAAGCCCGGCGAGGCGTTCGGAGAATATATATTCTGGACGCCCGCGAGGTTCCATATATCAGGAGCGGGGGAGGATGCGAGCTGCCTGATGGTCCCCATGCCCAGCCTGGACGACCAGGTGCCAGATTTCGGTCCGTAAAAGGTGAGCGTCGCCGCGCTGTCCCAGATGTCCGTGTACCCTGTATATTTCACTGACTCATAATCGCCGACCAGTTCCTCAACGCCGTCGCAGAAGGAAGCATATGCCTCGTTTCTCTGCTCCGCCGTGTCCGTGCCGAGCGTCGCCGCCGCGATCGTCGCGGAGTTCCGCATGCTCTCATAACTGTCAAAGGAGAGGGCCGTGCAGGAAATGCCCCTCGACGTCAGGGCCGAGACGTCGTCCTCGTTCAGGGCGCCGGCGTCCAGCAGGCACGCCTGCGGCACCTTGCCCTCCGCGATCAGCGCGTCCAGGCTGTCCGTGTTGACGGATCCGGTGCTGTCGCCGCTCCACAGTATCTCAATATCCTCCAGCTCGTCCGACGGGAAATATTCCGCCATCGCAGTGTAAGTGGCCTGGTCCGTGGCGTAAAGCGCACCTGCCCCGCCGAGCATCCGCGTCAGGATCGCGGCTTCGCCGGTCGCGATGACGGTGCCGCAAGACACGATCGGAGTCTGGTCATCCTGATCCTCCTGCCCGTCCTCCGGCTCTTCTTCATCCTCCTGGACCTCGGGTCCCTGCTCCTCCGGCTCCCATATCTCAGGCGCTTCCTCGTCGTCGCTGACCTCCGTCCCCGCGTTCAGGTCGCTTTCCTCCGTATCCTCTTCCTCATCGATGCCGGGGTTCGTCTCCATATTGGAAACCCCCTCGCTCCCGCCCAGGATGGCGTATCCGTCCTCTGAGGCGAAACCCGCCCCGGACTCGGCCGTGTTCTCGCTGTTGGTTCCTGTACTCGAGCCCAGATCCGTATCCGTCGCGTCCGCGACCATACGGCCGCTGCTGTCGTCATTGACCTCCGCGTCCGGATCCGCCACATCCGTCTCGCCCAGGGCATCTTCCGCGCTTCCGTTGAACTGGGATTCCACACTCTCCCCTTCGGCCTCATCCTCATAGACACCCATCGACCAGTCAGGCGCCCCGTCCCTCTCATCGTCCTCCTGTTCAACCGTCGCACTCTCATTCTCCTCGTCATTCTCTTCCTGGCTGTCCAGCTGAGGAGGGACTTCATAATCAATCTCGTCCGCTTCATACCAGTAAGTCTGCTCCACAAAAGCCAGACTCTCCTCGCACCCCGCCAGACTGACCAGCATGCCGCCCGCCAACAGCACGACGAGGAGCCGCCTGCCCCATTGCTTCAGGTCCGGTTTCCTCTGCGGATCCCTCTGTGAATTTCTTTTAAGCTTCATTTTACACACTCCTCTCTGCAGGTTTTTTCATATCACTGTTCACTGTTGATCCACTATCCGGACAGACATCCGCACTGCTCTCCGCAGAATACGGGAACTGCCTGTACATCTGGATACATGTCGTTTGGATATTTGTCATTCAGAGGAAAGCGGGACGGAGATTATGATGTTCTGCGTAGCAGGTTCTCATAATATCTTCTTCTGCACACTCAGATGGGGAATACAGCCGATCGAATTCCAGGCTCGGGAATGGCTGTTTTCGCTTTTCTTAAAGCAGATGAAGCTGTTGACTGCGGAGATGAAGTTGTTGACGCTGGCCACGGCATAGGAGGCGGACAGCTCGTTTCTCCACTCGATCAGACGCTGCGATGTGACCGGGCGGTCATCGAGCCACGACTGCAGTTTCAACATGTGGTGGGTATACTGATCGACGGTGTTGTCGGCACGCCCTTTCCCTTTCAGATCCGAGAGAAATGCGTCTATGTCCCTGTCCGTCAGCCGCGCCACGCCGACATGGAGGACGCTGTGCGCGGCTATGACAGACCCGACAGCCGTGAGCCATATGACGAATGCAGACATCCGCTGCTTCGTACCGTGCGTGCTCTCTTTCGCGCCATGCGTGCTCTGTTTCGTGTCGTGCGTGCTCTGCTTCGTGTCGTGCAATGCCGCAGCACTCTGTGCGGCCTCGCTGTGGGTTTCCCTGTTTTTGATCGCAACTGTTTTCATATCCTTGTTCTCCTCCTGCTTTGGGGTGACCCCGCGCTGATGCGGGGTCATCTGACGAATAACTCGTCATTCACGTCTGATTTTGGGTGACTCCGCGCTGATGCAGGGTCATCGACTTTCATGGATGTTAGTGTGCCGCGTCAGCAGCGCAGGTCTCTTTATTCAATATTTTACAGAATCTGCGGGGATTATGCAGAGAAAATCTGAAGATTTGGTATTGCGATATCCGCATAAAGTTATGCGGATGTTCCGGAAAGCATGCAGGAACGAAGTTCCGGGATTTCGGAATCGAGCAGGGGCGGCTTTTGCCTCCTGCTCGCAGCGCGGGGCGAGTGCAGCGTAAGCTGCTAATTTCCTTACGCGCCCCTGTGCAGAAAAATCCCACCGGATGACAGCTGATGTAATCCGGCGGGATATGAAACTATGAACTATGATATGTTTAAGTAATGTTGCGTTTAGAACCGTCCGTGTTCATTCGTGATGCGCTGTGGCAGGAACATGAAACGATATCTCAGCGTCACAAAGCCGGAGTAAGACCGAGCCATTCACGGACTTTGGCGAGGCTGACGGCGTCGTGATTTCGATATACATCTTGTCTGGCGTGTTTCTTGTGATCCTCAGAAAATGGACGGCGCAGTTCGGTATCTCCACTTTCAACGTATCGCCCAAAAGCTCTCCGCCATCCAGGGCAATCTCGTCCGCTTCTCACTCCCGGAATGCTTCCAGAATCCCTGCGATCAGTCCCGTCCTTCCGAACGGTGTCATGAGGTAATAGCCGTCCACATAAGGAGATATCCGCCGCATGATCTCCACGGAGATCTCCGTCGCCAGCTGCTCTGCCTCCGCGCGGTCTCTGCCCTCATACAGCTCCGTGATCTTCGGATCCACGTTGATCCCGTTAATCTCGCTGTCCATGAACCGGGCGTTTTTCGCGCTCACGACAGGGATGACACCGCCGAGCAGGCGGGCATCCAGCTCCCCGCGGGCACGCTTCAGATTCTCGAAGGCCTGCTCCGTCAGAACCGGCTGGGTCAGGAAGCCGACCATGCCTTTCTCGATTTTTTCTTTGGCGAGACGGATCTGAACGTCAAAGTTCCGTGCATTGACGTTCAGCGCTCCAAACAGGTGAAACGGGCCGGGCAGGGATTTCTTACCGAGGGAGGTGACGAAGGCCGCGAGTTTTCTGGAATTGAACTGGTACACGCTTTTTACCTCATCGCGCTCCGCCGTCGGGATCGGGTCGCCCGTGATCAGCAGGACATTCCGGATTCCCTCCGCGTAAAGCCCGAACAGCAATGCTTTGGTCGCGTTCAGGTTCCGGTCGCGGCAGGTCATGTGGGGCAGGGCGTCCATGTTCAGCTCGCGCCGGATCTTGCACGCCAGAAGGCTTGAGTCCATCCTGGCCCGCGCGATAGGGCAGTCGGCGATCGTGATGATGTCCGCGCCCGCGCCTTTTAATTCCCACGCGCCTCTCATAAATTTGACGGCGTTGGCGTCCGCCGGGGAGTCAAGCTCCACCGCAAACACCTTCTCGCCCGCCTGCAGCTTACTCCAGAAGGGGCTGTCCGCCGACTCCGCGCCGGACTGCACTGGCGCGGCTTTCTTTACGCCGGACTTCTCTGTGCCGGATTGTCTCCCGGCTGCTGTCTTTTCAGATGCCTTTGCCTGAGGGGTGCATTTCTGCGGCGTTCCCGGAGCTGTCCCATCCTGTATCGCCGTACCCGGAAGCATACCGGGAAACGCTCTGTCCTGAGTCGCCCTTTCCTGCGCCCCCGCAGCCCGGCCGCTTCCCGGCGTCGGCAGAAGCAGCGCTTCCCGCGCCTTCTCGATATGAACCGGCATCGTGCCGCAGCAGCCGCCCAGGATGGCGGCTCCCTCCGCCGCCATCTCCCGCAGCTGCGCCGCAAAATACTGCGGGTCGCCCTCATAGAACGTGCGGTTGTTGACGACCGTCGGATAACCGGCGTTCGGCATCAGGGAGAGCGCGACTCCCCCGTGATCGAGTTCCCGCGCCAACTCCAGCATGTGCCGTGCGCCGCAGACACAGTTTAAGCCCAGCGCGTCTACGTCCGGGCAGCCGCGCATCGTCTCAAACAGATCTGCCGCCCAGAGTCCGTCCCTGGAATAGCCGTCCGCCTGCACCGCAAAGCTGACGATGATATAGGCCTCCGGCGCTTTCTCCCGGATGTACGCCGCGATCTCACGCAGGCCATCCGTGTCGGAGTTTGTCTCAAAGAGAAAATGCCGGACGCCCAGCTCCAGAAACTGGTCCGCCAGGAAACGGAATTCCTCGAACGCGCCCGTCTCTTCGTTCAGCCCGCTGAGCGGGCCGATATCCGCAAAGACATACGCGTCATATCCGGATGCGGCAGCTGCAGCCAGTTCCCAAGCCGCCCGGATGACGCGCCGCACCAGATCCTCATCGCCCTGGTACAGCACGCGGTTCACCGCGAATGTATCCGTCTTGATTGCCCGGCAGCCCGCCTCAAGGTATTCCTTATGTATCTCCGAAATCAGGGCGGGCTGCTGCAGCGCCGCCATCTCGCAGCTCATTCCGGCCATCTGGTTTTTCTGAGAAAAATACGTTCCCATGCCGCCGTCAAAGAGCAGTATGTTCTGTTTCAAATATTCCCTTATGTAACTCATAGTCTGTATATTCGGGATAAACTATCCGCACAAATCCGTATTCTGAGTTCTTTGTTCAACAGACCGCGACGCATCTTCCGTTTTCAGGAACTGTTCCTTATATCCGGTCATCCGGATATGCTGACCGTCCGTCTGCAACGGTTTTTTACAGAAAACAAAACCAGTGTGTCGTCTCAATCATTTTTTAAGTTATAGTGCTGGATATGCCGTCATTC
>JAJBVI010000118.1 GCA_020859905.1 Lachnospiraceae bacterium
GCCCTATGTTGTGGGAGGCCATACGGCCAGCGGATACTGGGTGGATACCCGGCGGGAAACTATGATCCACGGGCTTTTCGCTGCCGGGGATGTGGCAGGCGGATGTCCGCAGAAATATGTGACAGGCGCTCTGGCAGAGGGGAAGATCGCTGCGGAGAGTATCGCTGACTATATCACTCAGAAGGTTGCAACAGGAAATGTTACAGACGATGCTTTCCGGAAGAAGAGTGCAGCAGGCAACGTTACAGGCTGTGTTTCTGAGAAAGGGAATGCAGAAGAAAACTTTGCAGACACTGATCTGAAGAAAACAGAAACGGAGGATTTCGCAAGGCATACCTCCCGGAAAAATAATAAAATTGAGAACATAGCAGGAGAAGTTGCTGAGAAAGCAGAATCCGGGCCGGACGAAAAACTTCAGCTGCGGATTCGGGAAATCCTTGATGTCTATGAGAATACACTGTCCGGTGCAAACACGATTTATTCTGCGGAGAATCTGGAAGAGCGCATGCAGAAAATCATGGATGAATACGCCGGCGGCATCTCCTCGCGCTACGGCTACACAGAGAGGCAGCTTCGCTTGGCGGATGCGGAAATTGACCGGCTGACTGCACAGGCAAAATATCTGAAAGCAGGAAATATGCATGAGCTGCTTTTCGTGTATGAGTTGAAGGATCGGCTGATGGTATGTAAGACACTGATTTTTCACCTCCTGAACCGTAAAGAGACCAGATGGCATGTGTTCGGGGAAAATCTGGACTACCCTGAGACGGATCAAAAGTATTTCGCTTACCTTAATTCCAGATATAGGGTGGGGAAGCATGAAGCCGTCTGGAGAGATATTGTGAAAGAAAACGTGTATCGTTATCCGGAACTGAAAGAGAGCGCTGAAAGGGGAGAGTGTGAATGAGTATACGAATAAACCGGGAGCGCTGTGCCGGCTGCGGAAACTGTGCCGAAGTATGTCCGGGGACACTGATTTCCCTGACAGAGGGGCGCGCCCGTATGGATTATCCGCGGGACTGCTGGGGCTGCGCTTCCTGCGTCAAGGAGTGCCCGGCCGGAGCCATTGAATTCTTCCTCGGCGCGGATATCGGCGGAAGCGGCAGCGTGATGAATACGGAAAAAAAAGGCGAAATCCTGCGATGGACGATTCGCAAAATTGACGGAACGGAGGTGATCATTGACATAAATCCGAAAGATGCGAACGCATATTAGATAGAATTTGAAGGAGTCAGATTATTATGAATGGATTGTCACATTTGGATGAACTGGAGGCGGAAGCGATTTACATTATCCGAGAGGTGGCCGCGGAGTGTGAAAAACCGGTGATGCTTTATTCTATCGGGAAGGACAGCTCCGTGATGCTGCATCTGGCGCTGAAGGCGTTTTACCCGGAAAAACCGCCGTTTCCGTTTTTGCATGTCAATACGACATGGAAGTTTCACGAGATGATCGAGTTCCGCGACAGAAGGGCGAAGGAACTTGGCATCGAGATGCTGGAATATATCAACGAAGATGGCGTCAGGGCGGGGATCAACTCGTTTGACCATGGCGCGAGCTACACGGATATCATGAAAACGCAGGCGCTCAGGCAGGCGTTGGAAAAGTACGGATTCACGGCAGCTTTTGGCGGCGGCCGGAGGGATGAGGAAAAGAGCCGGGCAAAGGAGCAGATTTTTTCCTTCCGCAATGCCGCACAGGCCTGGGATCCGAAAAATCAGAGACCGGAGGTGTGGAAGCTTTTCAATACAGAACTGAATAAAGGAGAGAGTATCCGCGTCTTTCCGATTTCAAACTGGACGGAAAAAGATATCTGGCAGTATATCAGGAGAGAAAATATTCCGATCGTGTCCCTGTACTTTGCCGCTGAACGCCCGGTGGTTTATCGGGACGGCAATATCATCATGGTGGATGATGTGAGGATGCGCCTGCTTCCGGGCGAGGTGCCGGAGATGAAAAGCGTCCGTTTCCGCACGCTGGGCTGCTACCCGCTCTCCGGCGGTGTGGAGTCCCATGCAACAACGTTGGATCAGGTGATAGAGGAGACTTTAAGCTCTGTCGAATCAGAGCGGACCAGCCGTGTGATTGATAAGGACGGCGGGAATGCCAGCATGGAAAAGCGAAAGAGGGAGGGATATTTCTGATGAACAGTTTGTTGAAATTCATTACGTGCGGAAGCGTGGACGACGGGAAATCTACGCTCCTCGGCCATATCCTTTACGATGCGAAGCTTTTGTATGCTGATCAGGAAAAAGCGCTGATCCTCGACAGCAAGGTAGGTTCCCGCGGAGGCGAGATTGATTACTCTCTTCTTTTAGACGGACTGACCGCGGAGCGGGAACAGGGTATCACGATTGATGTGGCCTACCTCTATTTTACGACAGAAAAAAGAAGCTTTATCGCTGCTGACACGCCCGGCCATGAGGAATACACGAGAAACATGGCGGTCGGTGCCTCGTTTGCAAAGTTGGCTGTGGTCATGGTCGATGCGGAGCACGGCGTTTTACAGCAGACGCGGCGGCATGCGCGCATCTGTGCACTGATGGGCATTCGCTATTTTGTTTTTGCAGTAAACAAGATGGATCTGGTGGACTACCGTGAGGATCGATTTCAGGAAATCAGGAAAGATATCGATGCGTTATCCGCTGAACTGGAGCTGGCAAATGTAAAAATCATACCGGTCAGCGCCACCCGGGGAGACAATATCACACACGCGCCGGGGCATATGCCATGGTATCAGGGGGAAAGCCTGTTGGAGTATCTGGAAACAGTCGATGTATCGGAAAACGAAAAACGGGATACCTTCTATCTTCCTGTACAGCGGGTGTGCAGGCCGGATCATACGTTTCGCGGATTCCAGGGACAGGTGGAGAGCGGCCGCGTGGCGAAAGGACAGGAGATTACCGTGCTTCCCGGCGGGGAATCGGCCAATGTAAAAGCCATACATATCGGATTTAAGGAAGTTCCGGAGGCATATGCCGGGCAGGCTGTCACCGTGCAGCTGGACAGAGAAATAGATGTAAGCCGCGGCTGCGTCCTGGCAAATACCGCGAAGCTGCCCGCAGCAAAAAAGTTCGGCGTCACGCTTTTGTGGATGGACGATGAGCTGCTCCTTGTCGGGAAAGAATATCTGGTGAGGATCGGCACGAAAAAAATTGCCGGCGTGGTCACCGCCATCACATATAAGACGGATGTCAACACAGGTGAACATCTCGCGGCGGAACGTCTGGAGAAAAATGAGATCGGACTCTGCAGTCTGGAACTCGCGGAAAATATTGTAGCAGACACATTTGCGAACCATAAGACGCTTGGCGAACTGATCCTGATCGACCGTGTCAGCCACGCGACGTCCTCCTGCGGCGTCATCGACACCGTGGGAGAGGAGACGGTAAAGCCGTATTTTGAAAAGGGAAATATCCGAACTGACGGTTATATCTTTGAGGAATTCTATTTCAATATAGAGAATGCGCTGCTTTCCAAAACGAATGAGGGCGGAAAAACCTGGCACGTGGGCGATGAAGTGCCGGTAAAGGGGGACAGCTTCCGCTATCCGGAATCTTTCGACATCATTGCCGTGAAAAGTGAAGCTGCTATTTTGATCCGGGGACGGCGGGTGGAGGATATCCTGCCGCTGTCAGAGTACCGTTACAGCGGCTTGCCGACACTGGATGCGCGGGGATTCGAGATCCAGATCCGCGGGGAGGCGGATTACCGGGATTATGTATATGAGCGGAGGAATATGGACGACGGAAACCACGTCAGGTTCTACGACAAATGGTTCCGGTTTGAGACATACCGGAGAATCATCTGCACAGATAATTTCTGGATGATATGAGCGCAGGCAATGAGCCGTGCAGCATAATAAGGAAAGGGAGATACTATGCCGGCGGCAAGTATACTGATCAAACCGGCCTCGGCCAACTGTAACATGGATTGCAGATACTGCTTTTATAAATGTCTGAGCAGTAACCGGGCGGAGTACAGCAAAGGTTTTATGACTGATGAAACACTGGAACAACTGGTGAAGGGAGCCATCGACTATGCGGATGGCTTCCTTACTTTTGCGTTTCAGGGCGGGGAGCCCACATTGTGCGGGATTGAGTTTTATCGGAAAGTCCTTGCGCTGCAGAAAAAATATAATACGAAACAATTGGAAATTGAAAATACGATACAGACAAACGGGCTGTTGATTGATGAGCAGTGGGCTAAATTCCTGTCGGAGAATCATTTCCTGGCGGGGCTTTCTCTGGACGGTCCGCGAAAGATCCATGACCGGTATCGGGTCGGGTACGATGGCGGCGGAACATTTTTCGATGTCATGCATGCCGCGGAACTCTTTGATCGGTACCGGGTTGACTACAATATCCTCTGCGTGGTGACGGAGGAATCCGCAAAGCATGCGGCGGCCATCTATCATTTTTTCCGGAAACATAAAATGACTTTTCTGCAGTTTATTCCCTGCATGGATGAGGGGGAACGTTCGCGACGTGTACACAACGGCGGAAATCCGGCGTCAGGATATATCTCGCCAACCGTGACAGCTTGGTCCTACGGAAAATTCCTGTGCGAACTCTTTGACCTGTGGTATGAGGATTTCAACCATGGTGCGCAGGTGGATATCCGTATGTTTTCCAACCTTGCCCAGCTGGCGGCAGGATATCCCGCGGAGGAGTGCGGTATGAATGGATGCTGCAGCTGCTACTTTGTGACGGAGGGTAACGGGGACGTCTATCCGTGCGACTTTTACTGCTCGGATGAGTGGCGTCTCGGGACGGTGGCGGACTCTTTTGATGAACTTGTGCAGTGTGGGCGGGCAAAGCGGTTTGTGGAAACCTCCCTGCAGAAGGATGCGCGCTGCCAGGACTGCGCGTACTTTTCCTTCTGCCGCGGCGGATGCAGAAGATGGAGAAAACAGGCGGGGATTAAAAAGCCGGGACGTAATCGGCTGTGTGAGGCGTACCGGATGCTGTTTGAACATGCGGGGGAACGGATTCGTATTCTCGGAAAGATAATCTCTGAAAGGTATGGAAAAGGAGTATCGGAATAATTCTGTCAGAACAGATCCGAGGGAGTAACTCCTTTTTCCTCAGCATTTTAAGATGTTTATTTGCTGAAATTACGCAAACGTTGTCATTAAGAAAAACTATAACCGGGTATTTTATTTTTGTATTGGACACGCATATTTTCTTGTGGTATCATAACATGCATAAAACCGATATGTTAACTAGGTTTTATGAAATTTCGGATGAGAAACACAAAAAAATCACAAACGATTGACTTGATAATTACAATGAAAGAAAATACCCTCTTTTTATTTGTTTGTGAATGGCATATTCTCATCCGAAAAAGGGAATACCCCTTGTCTTTGATATCGGCGACGAGGGCGGTCTCGCAGAGCCGCCCTCAGACACGGTGAGTGGAAGACTGAGGGAAAAGGAGGAAAGCATGTATATTGATGTACAGCATATAAATAAAACCTTCGGTGATTTTCAGGCGTCGAAGGATGTTACCTTCCAGGTGAAGGAGGGACGTCTGGTTGCTCTTCTCGGACCCAGCGGAAGCGGAAAGACGACGATTCTGCGGATGATCGCCGGACTGGAGCACCAGGATAACGGAGATATCTATATTAACGGACAGCTGGTCAATGACCTACAGCCTTATGAGAGAGGCATCGGGCTGGTTTTTCAAAGTTACGCACTTTTTCCGTATCTGACGGTATTTGATAACATTGCTTACGGTATCA
>JAJBVI010000005.1 GCA_020859905.1 Lachnospiraceae bacterium
CCCCCCCCCCCCCCTCCCTCGCGCCCGCCGACCCGGCTCCCAGAGACAGCACGTCCCCCCATCTTCACAAAGATGTCATTACGGGCAGCCGGATTCTGATCGACGACGGCCTGATCGAGATGAAGGTGCTTGAGATCGACGGGACGGATATTGTCTGTCAGGTGGAGAACGGCGGGACGATCTCCGACAGAAAGGGCGTCAACGTGCCGAATGTGGAGCTGGGGCTGCCGTATGTCAGCGAGGCGGATTACAGCGATATCGTGTTCGGCGCGGAGCAGGGGTTTGATTTCATCGCTGCCTCCTTCACGCGGACGGCGGAGGACGTGCTGCAGATTCGCTCGATTCTGGAGGAACACGGCCGTACGAATATGCGGATCATCGCGAAGATTGAGAACAGGCAGGGCGTGGAAAATATTGATGAAATCCTCCGCGTCAGCGATGGCATCATGGTGGCGCGTGGCGACCTGGGCGTGGAGATCCCGATGGAGGATGTGCCGGTGATCCAGAAGATTCTGATCTCGAAGGCATACAATGCCGGGAAGCAGGCGGTCACCGCAACGCAGATGCTGGATTCCATGATCACGCGTCCCAGACCGACCCGCGCGGAGGCTGCGGATGTCGCGAACGCGATCTACGACGGTACGAGTGCGATCATGCTGTCCGGCGAGACGGCGGCCGGGAACTATCCGGTGGAGGCGTTAAAGACCATGGTGAAGATTGCCGTGCGGACGGAGGGAGATATTGACTACGCCGATCGTATGCGGCATCGCACCGTGATGGCGAACCCCGATATCACGAACGCCATCGCCCACGCGACCTGTACGACAGCGACGGATCTGAACGCTTCCGCGATCATCACGGTGACGAATTCGGGCTCGACCGCTTATATGGTATCCAAGTACCGCCCCGTCAGCCCGATCATCGGCTGTTCTGTATATAAAGAGACCTGCAGGCTGCTGAGCCTGGCCTGGGGCGTGACGCCGGTTCTGGTGGAGGAACAGGGCAATTCCGACGCACTGTTTGACCACGCGGTGGAGCGCGCCGGGGAGGCCGGCCTGATCCGGCAGGGGGAGATCGTCGTGATCACGGCGGGCGTGCCGCTGGGCGTGTCCGGAACCACGAATATGATCAAGGTTCATGTGGCGGGTCATATCCTCCTGACAGGAAAGGGGATCTCCGGCAAGTCCGCTTCCGGAAATCTCTGTGTGGCGTTTTCCTCGGAAGACCTTAAGAATAAATATAAAGAGGGCGATATCATTGTGATGAGCGATACATCCAATGAGATCCTGCCGCAGATCCGGACCGCCTCCGGTCTGATTCTGGAGAAGGCGGGGGACAATTCCCACGGGGCGATCGCGGGGCTGAGCCTGAATCTGCCGGTCATCATCGGAGCCGCGAACGCGACGCAGATCTTAAAGACCGGCGCTTTTGTCACGATGGACAGCAGCAAAGGGACCGTGAGCTGCGGTCGCTGAAAAGCCTTCGAAACAGACAAAGTGCGAAAAACGAAGCAGAGAAATAACTGACTTGCGCAAATACAAAAAGAGCCGGCATTTTGCCGGCTCTTCTCGCATTGAATTACAGTATATACAGAGTTACCCGGTTCAGGCGGTCATCTGTTAATCCGTCTGATTGAACAGAGTCCTCATCATCAATGGTATAGTAGTCACCGGTTCAGGCGGTCGTCAATCCGTCTGGTTGAACAGAGGCTCCAGCACATCTGCGTAGGTCTGGAATATATCAAGCAGATAGGTGTTCCAGTGGCGGGCATCCTTTTCGGAGCTGCCGAACACGTAGTCCTCCTGACCGTAGTCGATGACGTCAAAGCCGGGCATGGCCTTGCTTGCGCCCGCGGTGCGGTAGGAGACCGCGTCCGCGAGGGTAAAGGATACGGAAGAAATATCATCGTAGTTTACCCAGCTGCTTAAGTCTGTGCCGCTCGCGGATTCGGAGGTTCCGTTTTCGGTCTGCGCCTCGGCTGATGCTTTTTCAACAGAGACCGCACCGTCCACGTATTCCCCGTACATCTCATCCACATAGAGAGCAAGTGATTCGCCGAGTACCTCGGACGGCACATGTCCGCCGTCCCACTGCCACTCGATCACCGCGTCTGCGCCGGCGTTCAGCCATGCGATCTGCAGGTTCAGGGAGGTGAACATGGGCATATCGCCCTCGGAGGCTCCCATGACGATCCGGGTCCAGACCGGATCCTCCGTGTCGCCGGAACCGATATAGTTCAGCGGGTTATAGAGGGATACGATGTTGTTTCCATATTCGTCGCCGGCCAGGATTTCGTAGATATCCTCCTCGTATTCGGCCACCATATCCTCGTAGGAATCATAGTTGGCGGAATCTGTGCTGCCGGTAGCTGACTGTGTCGTGCCTGCGTCCGGGGTGCCGACCTCTGTCTCCGTATCGGTGTCGGGCAGATCACCGCTGTCCGCATCGGCATTGTCCGTGTCGTCGGTGTCATTGCCGCGTCCCGGACCGCCGCGCCCCGTATCGTCTGCGTCAACCATCATATCCTCATCTATCTCGATGTCATCCGCCGATCCGTCGGTTCTTGCCATCTCTGACATATCCGGGAGCTCGGAAGTGTCGGTATCGGAGAGATCCATGTCGCCGCCGGGCAGGTCGGAGGTATCTATGTCGCCGCCGGGCAGGTCGGAGGTATCTATGTCGCCGCCGGGCAGGTCGGAGGTATCTATGTCACCGTCGGGCATACCGCCGTCCATATTGCCGCCGGGCATACCGCCGTCCATATCGCCGCCCATATCACCGCCGGGCATGCCGTCGCTGCCGGAGCTGCTCTTCGTGTAACGTCCCTCGATAAAGGCGGTCGCCTTATCCGCCGTGGTCATGGCGGCGACTTCGTCGTCGCTTAAGGCATTGCCGTCCGCGTCAAACCAGGTCCAGCCGTCCGCATAGTCGAGGCTGTCGAGATACCACTGCAGATTCTGCGTAAACTCGGCTAGGTAAAAATTCAGATAGGTACCGTAGTAGCCGTTCGTTTCCGCATAGGCATCCGGATCATATTCGATCGTCAGCTCCACCGTATCGTCGGTGTCACCGTCCTCATTGATGTCGAAGCCGACCGCGCTTTCATCCACAGTGAGATTCTGATCGTTGATATATTCCATATAGGATTCCGACAGGTATTCCGCCAGCTGTGCCTGGAAATCAGTGCTGAAGGAATAATCCGTATCCAGATAATATTCAAAGGCGAGCGCCATATCTCCTTCATAGAGAGAGGTGATCGCGCTGTAGGCAATGCAGCCCCACGCGCCGTCGGAAATCTCATAATCCGTTCCGTCGATCGTGACCGTGGTCGTGTAGCCGCCGTCCTCCGTGTAGTATACGCCGACCGCGCCGGCCTCAATCTCATAGTCATAGAAATCGGAGTTGTTCGAGGTGGCCGCAAACATGGTGGCATGCGCGCCGCCGCCGGAACCGCCGGTGGACACGAAATAATCCACGCTGCCCGGAAGGTTGCCGAGCAGAATATTGTATTTTACATAACGCGCGGCGTTTTTCTGGTCTACCAGGCAGCTGGGCGCGTCACCGGTGTAGACAGTATTGCCGTCGTCATCGGTAACGGTGCTCTGTTTTCCGCGGTTGCCGCAGGATACATTGATGTACCCCTCCGCTGCGTAGCTGGTGGAAGCGTTGGAATTGCTCTGCTCGCTGTAGCCGGCCGCGCCTGTATTCAGGATGACCGGAGCGGTTGCCGCTGTGTAAACCTGACCGTTCGTACTCGTGATCTCCGCATCATAGTCGATCACCAGAGAGCCGTTCACCGCGTCCGAAGCGTCCTCCGCCGTGACATCCGCGGTCCCGTCGCCGTCCGTATCAATGCCGGTCACATAGGCGCCGGGGACGCAGACGGACACACCCTGTTCGTCCTCAATCTCCGGATAGGCAACCGCCGATACGGAGGAGAGTACCCAGGCATCCGCGGATGAGGTGTAGGTCCACTCCTGATTCTCATTGTTGGCGAGATTGAGAGTCTCCTCAATGTAAGCCTGTGTTTCGGAATCCGCGGCTTCATTGCTCGAGACGGTCTCTCCCGCGTCGCTCTGGCAGGCGCATAAGCCCAGAGGCAGAGCCATACAGAGCAAAAGCGCCAGACTTCTTTTTCTTCTCATAATAATCTCCATTCCGCCGCCTTTTTTTGCTGGCGGCATAAATAATAATGAAAGGTTTGCTTTCATTCACATGTTGGTATCATACCCTTTTGCCGCCTGAATCATTTCTGTAAACCCGGAAACGAAAATACCGGGCAAACATAAGAATGCACTCCTGTTAATCCGGGCAAACATAAGAATGCACTCCCGGTAATCCGGGTATAGTTAGATTCCGGGAGTGCGGTATCGGGAATTATGATGGTTTCGCAATACCGGTTTCATCATAGCTTTTTAAGATTGAACTAAGATTGAAAAATGCGGCCGCAATTCCATTGGATTCAGACAATAGCAGGTCGTCTGATATTGAAATTCCCTCTGCCGCCCGGTCTGATGAGGGCGGATCCGGGTGCCGGCATCACTTCAGGACGGGCAGGGAGACTGAAAAATCCACCCGGGCGTCATGGCAGAGAACCCGGATCGTCCCGTGATGCGCCATCACGATAGCTTTTGCTATGGCAAGCCCCAGCCCGTACCGTTTTTCCTCACTGTTTCGGGCGGGATCCATGCGATAGAAACGCTCGAAAATCTTATCCCTGTATTCTGCCGGAATCTCTTCTCCGTCGTTGATGACGGAAAGGACGGCATTGCCGCGTTCGGCACGCACGGACAATACGATCTCGCCGTCTGCCGTACAGTGGTTCAGTGCATTGTCCAGAAGGATCGCGATAAGCTGTCTGAGCTGGATACTGTTGCCCTGCACCTGTATGCTTTCTTCAATACGGCAGGTAAAGCGCAGTTCTTTTTCAAAGGCAATACTCTCAAAGGGGAGAGCCTCCCCTTCGGCAATCCGGCTGAAATTCAGGCGTTCCATCGGCGGAACGGTGTTTTCTGTGCGGGCGAGTTCCAGCATCTGCGTCACAAGCGCACCCATCCGGTCGTTCTCATACTGTATGTTGGAGAGCCATGTATTCTCCCCGATTTCCCGAGAGAGCAGCTCGGCGTTGGCATCTGCGATGGCAATAGGGGTTTTCAATTCATGGCCGGCGTCCGAGATAAACTGCTTCTGGCTCTCATAACCTTCTTCGAGCGGGTCTACAATCCTCTTTGCCAGATAAATGGAGATGAAGAAAATCAGCACAATGGCGATGGCTCCGTAGATCAGGGTATAACGGAACAGTGTCGACATGCTCTCCCGCATGATTGTGTTGTCCACAAACGCCACCAGCGAGTATCCGTCCTTTTTCATGGTAAAGTAGATCAGGTTGCCGCGCATGCCCCGACCTTTATTGCTGCCTAAGATATCGGCGGCAATGCTTTCCAGTTCCTCATCCGCGTAGGAAATATTTGTGTTTTCTGTTGCCAGCACCTCTCCGTCATCCGAGATGGCGACCGAATAAAAGGTGGAGAGCAGGAACGCGGATGTGGATTCCGGCAGAGGATCATTTTCTGCCGGAGGGCTGTTCGGGCTGCCCGGTCCCGCCGCGTCATCCGGGGGTTCCGCTGTATCGTCCGGGGGTTCTGCCGCGTCATCCGGGGGTTATGCCGCGGCATCCTGCGGCTCAGCTGTATAGTCCG
>JAJBVI010000056.1 GCA_020859905.1 Lachnospiraceae bacterium
CACCCCCTCCCCGCCGCCCCCCCCCCCCCCAACCAATACCGGCGCTCTCTTCGGCCGCCCCTTTTATCGGGGACGGCGACGCGTCCATGGATACGCTGGACCATATGAAACAGCTCGCGATCATGATCCGTGATACGGCGGACTGCGCGATCGGCTATCAGTCCGTGATCGAGGTGCTGCTGGGACTGGAGACTTTTGAGGAGGAGTATATCAGCCACATTCAGAACCATGAATGTCCGGGCAATATCCGACAGAAGGTTCCGTGCATCAATATGTGCCCGGCGCATGTTGACATTCCGGGATACATCGCACTGGTGGGTGAGAAAGATTATGCGGGTGCGATCAACCTGATCCGAAAGGACAATCCTCTGCCGACGGCCTGCGCCATGATCTGTGAGCATCCCTGTGAGGAGCGGTGCCGTCGAAACCTGATCGACGATTCGCTGAATATCCGGGGGTTGAAAAAATACGCGGTCGATCAGATTCCGGCGGATCAGGTTTCCGTACCGGAAGCAAATGTTTCGACCGGGAAAAAGATCGCCGTGATCGGCGGCGGTCCGGCGGGTATGACGGCGGCTTATTTCCTGGGACTGATGGGTCATAAGGCAGTTGTTTTTGAGAGACGGGATAAACTTGGCGGTATGCTGCGCTACAGCATTCCGAATTACCGTTTTCCGAAGAACCGGCTGGATGAGGATATCCGGGCCATTCTTTCGGCAGGTACGATTGAGATAAAATACAATACAAATGTGGGTGTGGATGTATCGGTTCGGGAAATTTATGAAGAGTATGACGCCGTGTTTGTCGCCATCGGCGCACAGGTCGGGAAAACGCTTCGTCTGGAGGGTTCGGATGCCGGCCATGTGGAGTCCGCCGTGGATATGCTGGAGCGGATCGGTCACGGACAGGTTCCGGATTATTCGGATAAGACGATTGTCGTGATCGGCGGAGGCAATGTGGCGATGGACGCGGCCCGGAGCGCGGCCCGCTGCGGAGCAAAGGATGTCCGCATTGTATACCGGCGGCGCCAGGATGATATGACAGCGCTTGATTCAGAGATTGAATCGGCGATTATGGAGGGAATTGAGCTGCTGACACTTCAGGCTCCCGTCTCGATCGAAAAGAATGCGGACGGAAACTGCAGCGCTCTGATTGCGCAGCCGCAGATGATCGGTCCCTATGACCGTGCCGGACGTCCCAGCCCGATGAACGCGAACAAGGAGCCGATACGGATCCCCTGCGACGTCATTCTGATCGCGGTGGGGCAGGATATCGTCAGTCAGCCGTTTGAGGAGTTCGGCATGCCGACAAAGAGAGGCGCTTTTGTTGCGGGACTTGATACTGCGGTGGAAGAGATGCCGGGCGTGTTTGCCGGAGGAGACTGCGCGACCGGACCGGCTACGGCCATCCGCGCGATCGCAGCCGGTAAGGTTGCTGCCCGGAACATCGATGAATATCTGGGATATCATCATAAACTGAACTGTAATGCGGAGGCTCCGGAGGCAAAGGAAAACAACCGCATCCCGACCGGGCGCGCGAATATCACCGAGCGGCCGGCCTATCTCCGCAAACTGGATTTTGAACATGTAGAGAACCCGTTTACATACGAGGAGGCAATGCAGGAGGCAGGCCGGTGTCTGCGCTGCGACCACTTCGGATGCGGTGTACTGGAAGGAGGCAGAGATAAATGATCCGATTAATGATAGATGGAAAAAATATAGAAACCGCTCCCGGTACTACCATTCTGGAGGCGGCGAAAAGCGCGGGGATTGAGATACCGACTCTTTGCCATTTAAAACATGTCAATGAGATCGGCTGCTGCCGCCTGTGTGTCGTGGAGGCGGAGGGCATCGATAAGCTGCTGCCCGCCTGCAATACAAAGATTCGTGAGGGAATGATCATCCGAACCAGTAATGAACGAATCAGAAAAGCGCGCAGGCTGGTACTGGATCTGCTGCTGTCAAACCATAAACAGGATTGTTTCAGCTGTTCGAAAAACGGCGCCTGTGAGCTGCAGAAATATTGTGTGGAATACGGACTGGAGCATTCCTCCTATGACGGCACCCGCATTAAGATCGAGAAGCCGGAGCGTAAATCGCATCCGTTTCTGCATTACCGTCCGGAACTCTGCCTGCACTGCCAGCGCTGTGTGAGCACATGCGCAAAATCAACCGGACGGCATGCAATCATTCTGCGGAAGACCGGCAATTACAATATTATTGAAGCGCCGTTCGGAGACGACTGGAAATCCTCCCTCTGCGAGTCGTGCGGCAACTGTGCGCAGGCCTGTCCGACCGGCGCGATCACTGAGAAGCGCAGAAAAGAATACAGGGAGTGGGACGTCCGCCATGTCCGGACGACCTGCCCGCACTGTGCGACCGGCTGTCAGTTTGACCTGGTTGTGAAAAACAACCGTATCGTGGATGTCCAGGCGGCGGACGGTCCCTCGAACCACGGACTGGTCTGTGTAAAAGGGCGTTCCGGCAGCTTTGATTTCGTTCATTCACCGGACCGCATTAAATATCCGCTGATAAAAAATAAGGAAACCGGCGAATTTGAACGAGCCGGCTGGGATGAGGCTCTGGATCTGGTGGCGTCTAAGTTTATGGAGATAAAAAAGAAATACGGCGCGGAGTCCCTGGCCGGGTTTGCCTGCTCCCGTTCTCCGAATGAGGATGTCTATATGGTGCAGAAGATGGTGCGCACCTGCTTCGGCAGCAACAACGTTGATAACTGTGCCCGCGTCTGCCATTCGGCTTCTGTGGCCGGTCTTGCGATGACGCTCGGATCGGGTGCCATGACGAATCCGATCTACGATATCACGCATGATGTGGACTGCATCATGTTGGTCGGTTCCAATCCGGAGGAGGCTCATCCGGTGGTCGGCATGCAGATCCGTCAGGCAGTTCAGAACGGAACACGCCTCATTGTAGTCGATCCGCGGGATATCGGGTTGACGCAGTATGCGGACATTCATCTGAAGCTGCAGCCGGGGACGAATATCGCTTTTGCGAACGGCATGATGCACGTCATGATCAGAGAAAATCTGATCGACCGGAAATTTATTGAGGAACGGTCGGAAGGGTTTGAAGAATTAAAAGAAATCGTGAAGGAATATACGCCGGAATATGTGGGGGAGATATGCCACATTGATCCGGATCAGCTGGTTGAGGCGGCCAGAATGTATGCAACGGCTGAGAAAGCGCCGATTATATATTGTCTGGGCGTAACGGAGCATACGACCGGTACCGAGGGTGTGATGTCCATGTCCAATATGGCGATGCTTTGCGGAAAACTCGGAAAATCCGGCTGCGGTGTGAATCCGCTGCGCGGCCAAAACAATGTACAGGGTGCCTGCGATATGGGAGCCATGCCGACCGATTTTCCCGGGTATCAGAAAGTGACAAACCCGGATGTTGTCAAAAAGTTTGAGGATGCCTGGGGTGTGCCGTTGAGTAGGAAACCCGGTGTTCACGCAACGGATGTGTTTCCGGCGGCTGTCAAAAAGGAGATTCGCGGCCTGTATATCTACGGCGAGGACCCTGTTGTGACGGATGCCGATACAACGCATATTATCAAAGCACTGGAAAGCCTGGACTTTTTCGTTCTGCAGGAGCTGTTTATGACGGAGACGGCAAAATATGCGGATGTGATTCTTCCGGGTATGAGCTATGCGGAAAAAGAAGGCACGTTCTCGAATACAGAACGGAGAGTGCAGCGTGTGCGTAAAGCGGTGGATCTCACGGTGGATCCGGAGTTTGATATCCGGCTGGATACGGATATTCTCATTGATCTGATGAACCGGATGGGATATCCCCAGAAACAGGTTGCCTCCGCCGAGATCATGGATGAGATTGCCTCACTCACACCGAGCTTCGGGGGAATCAGCCATGTGCGCCTGGACACTGCCGTAAAAGGACAGGGGCTGCAGTGGCCCTGTCTCAATAAGGATCATCCGGGCACGCCGATCATGCACGTCGGAAAATTCACCCGGGGCAGGGGATGGCTGTATCCGACCCGGTATACGCCGTCGGCCGAGCTGCCGGATGAGGAATATCCGCTGTTTTTGATGACGGGACGTATCCTGTATCATTACACGACACGCGCCATGACGGGCCGTACGCCGGGATTGATGGAAATCGAGGGGCACTCCTATATCGAGATGAATGAGATGGACGCGGCAAGGCTCGGGATTCTGGACGGGGAACCGGTTCGCGCGAGTTCGCGGCGTGCCTCGATTATCACGACAGCCAGAGTCGGAACCAAGGTTTCCGAGGGTGAGACCTGGATGCCGTTCCATTTCCCGGACGGAAACGCGAACTGGCTGACGCATGCGGCGCTGGATCCGTTCTGCCATATCCCGGAATACAAGGTGTGCGCAATCCGTGTGGAGAAGCTGACCTGATTGCCCGGATTGTGAGTACTGATACCGGCCGAAGCGGAGCAATCGATTCTCATGGATAATGATGACTGCGAAGGAGTCAATTCCGGTTACAATAGGCAGATTGTTAAAGAAAACACAAAAATGTGTGGATTGCACTTATTTTATTGGGATTATTGTATTTTTTTACATACAATTTATGGATGCCGTGTTTTATAGTTACATTATATAATACCAATTAGGGAGGAATTTAAAATGAACTTTTTTTCACCGGCTGATGTAGCAAAAAATTATATCAACACAGGTAAGGGTAAAGTAAATACCCCCATACCGAAAATGATCATCCTTGCGATCCTGGCGGGCGCGTTTATCGCGTTCGGCGGCGTAGGGGCGACGACGGTCGCAGTCTCGATCCCTGAGGCTTCTCTCGGGAAATTTATCGGAGCCTGCGTGTTCCCCGGCGGACTGACGATGGTGCTTCTCGCGGGGAGCGAGCTGTTTACCGGCAACTGTCTTCTGACGATCCCGCTTCTCGAGAAGGAGATTAAATTCAGCGGGATGCTGAAAAACTGGGTTTTCGTTTATATCGGCAACATGATCGGAGGCATCCTGGTCGGAGGAGCCATTATCTACTGTCATCAGGCATCCCTGTTCAGTAACGCGATGGCGGTATCCGTGATTTCGACGGCTGTGACAAAATGCTCCATGCCGTTTATGGACGCATTTGTCAAGGGCATCCTCTGCAACTTCCTGGTATGTATCGCGGTGTGGATTTCCTTTGCGGCAAAGGACGTGGTCGGAAAGATCGTCGGCCTGTTTTTCCCGATCATGATGTTTGTGCTCTGCGGCTTTGAACACAGCGTGGCAAATATGTATTACATAAGCGCAGGGCTGTTTGCGAAGCTGGTTCCCGCCTATGCGCAGGCAGCGGCAGACGCGGGCATTGATACGAGTGCGCTGACGGTCGGCAATTTCTTCGGAAAGAATCTGCTGCCGGTTTCGCTCGGTAATATCGTGGGCGGCGCGGTCTGTGTGGGATGCGCGTACTGGTTCATTTATCTCAGGAAGAAAAAGGAGCAGTAAAACACTGTAAACCTGTAACCAACAGTCGATGCATAGTCAGATGTGGGGCTTCATGCGGAGATTGGGATGTGTAATGATTCGGAATCAGATAGTTGTATCTGGTTCTGAATCATTACGAAAATATATATGAAGGAGGAAATATTTTGGAGAAGAAAAAGACATTTCCGTTCAACGGAACGCAGCAGCAGGAGGCCGAGCTT
>JAJBVI010000169.1 GCA_020859905.1 Lachnospiraceae bacterium
TGCTGCAAATTCTTTCGTGTTCATAATATACATCCTCCTGAACACATATCTACGGCTGGGTTATGATTGAAATACAATATATACTATTTCTACTGTTTTTCACAGTGTTTGTCAAGGTAAATATAAAAAGAATGTTTGTAACGATTCAGGATAGTACTTTTTATTTGTGTTTTCTTGCCTAACGATTCCAACTATGGTAAAATAAGTGCGGCAGCAATTGCGAAACAGGCATGTCAGTTTATAAAGTATAAAGGGGGAAGATTCCTATGTATCAAGAGGATTACAGACGCTGGCTTGCGGCAGATCTGGAGGATGCCGATTTAAAGCCGGAGTTATCCAGGATCGAACACAATGACGATGAGATCAGGGAACGGTTTGCCGTATCCCTGAAGTTTGGAACCGCGGGGCTCCGCGGCGTCCTCGGCGCCGGCACGAACCGCATGAATATCTATGTGGTGCGCCAGGCGACGCAGGGGCTCGCGAACTGGGTGAAGGCACAGGGCGGCACACAGACCGTAGCGATCAGCTATGACAGCCGTTTAAAGAGCGACCTGTTCGCCAGAACCGCGGCCGGCGTGCTGGCAGCGAACGGCATTCGGGTCCGCATCTACGATGCCCTGATGCCGGTACCGGCGCTGTCCTTCGCAACGCGCTATTACAAATGCAACGCCGGCGTTATGGTGACTGCCTCCCACAACCCGGCGCAATACAACGGCTACAAGGCCTACGGCCCGGACGGCTGCCAGATGACGGACGACGCTGCCGCCATCGTATATGATGAGATTCAGAAGATCGATGTGCTCTCCGGCGCACAGTCTGTATCCTTCGCGGAAGGTGTGGAACAGGGCCTGATCCGCTTTGTCGGAGATGACTGCAAAGCCGCCTTTTATGAAGCCATTGAGAAGTGCCAGGTACGCCCCGGTCTGTGCGGGACTGCCGGCCTGAAGCTGGTTTACAGTCCCTTAAACGGTTCCGGCCTCGTCCCGGTCACGAAGGTGCTGAACGACATCGGCATTACCGATATCACCATCGTTCCGGAGCAGGAATATCCGAACGGATATTTCACCACCTGCAGCTATCCGAACCCGGAGATATACGCTGCCCTGGAGCTCGGGCTGAAGCTGGCGGAGGAGACCGGCGCGGATCTGATGCTGGCCACCGACCCGGACGCGGACCGCGTGGGGATCGCCATGAGGTGTCCCGACGGTTCCTACGAGCTTGTCAGCGGGAATGAGATGGGCGTTCTGCTTCTGGATTACATCTGCGCCGGACGCATCGAAAAAGGCACGATGCCGGAGCATCCGGTCGCTGTCAAGTCCATCGTTTCCACCCCTCTGGCGGACGCGGTCGCGGCCCATTACGGCATCGAGCTCCGCGGCGTTCTGACCGGTTTCAAATGGATCGGCGATCAGATCGCGGGTCTGGAATCCGCGGGTGAAGAGGACCGTTTTATCTTCGGTTTCGAGGAGAGCTATGGCTACCTGGCCGGCCCCTACGTCCGCGACAAGGACGCCGTCGTCGCTTCCATGCTGATCTGCGAGATGGCGGCTTACTACCGCAGCACGGGCAGCTCCATCAAACAGCGCCTGGAGGAGATTTACGCGCAGTACGGCCGCTATCTGAACAGGGTGGACAGCTATGAGTTCCCCGGCCTGACAGGCATGGATAAGATGAGCGGCATCATGCAGTCCCTGCGTGACAACGCGCCGACGGCGTTTTCCGGACAGAAGATCGTCAGCGTGACAGATTATAAAGACACGGATGCCACCGGCCTCCCGGCCGCCGACGTGCTGACCTACGTGCTTGAGAGCGGCGCTTCCGTCGTGATACGCCCCTCCGGCACCGAGCCGAAGATCAAGACCTACTTCACGACCCTCGGCAGAGACATCGCGGAGGCACAGGCGCAGAAGGACGCGCTGACAGAGGCGATCCGGCCGCTGCTGACATAACTGCGGGAACTTAAAGTTAACGCAGCAGCCATAATCTCAGGCACTTATAAACGATTTCTATTCCGGTTTGTCCGGGTCAGACACTTATAAACGATTTTTGCGAAATATGGCAAAATTTCCATGCTGGTTTATCCGGGTCAGGAGGTATCATGCCGGAGGAATATGAAGTGACAGAAAAAGAATTAAAAGATCAGACTATCCGTGAGTATGTAAATCTTCAGAGATTAAAACACGCAGCTGATAAGGAACAGGAGCTGGCATACCAGGAAAAAATTCTGAAGGCAAGACTTCAGTCTCTGGGTGTGCCGACAGAAGATTTGGAGTTTTAGACAATATGAGGGGGAGAAATCCCCCTCATATTCTTGTGCGCTTCAGCGTCTCCAGAAACCGCCGCCGCGCCGCGTTCTGCCGCAGCTCCTTTTGCAGCTTTTCATAATGGTTCCCGGATTCAAGCACTTTGGCGGACTGAAAATAATGGTTTGCTATCTTCCAGAATTTTTCCGGATAGCTCATGCGGTAATAAAGTTCCAGCCAATCCGCCGGATTCAGCGCGTGCACCCGGTCATATTCACGCAGCATCTCCAGACCGAGCGTCTCGCTCCAGTCATGTTTTTCCAGGCTTTTCCGCAGAAAATTACTGAGATCTGACACCTGCGCGTCAAAACGGGCGTGCTCCATATGGATCAGCGTCATTCCGCCGGAGCCGGTCACCGCGTTATGATGATTGAAATCTCCGTGGCACATGCCCGCGGTGTGCGCCTCAAAAATGTCCCGGTTCTCCGACAGATCATGAAGCACCCGCTCTGACTGCCGCAGGTACCCGGGAATACAGCTTAAATACAGACGCTCAAACTCACTTTTGTTTTTGCGTGCCAGGATATATTTCCGGATCCTGCGCAATTCCCGGTCATGCCGCAGATACTCCTCATAAACGGTCTCTGTCTTTTCATTCCCGATCCGCACGCCCTCACAGGCGTCATGGAAACCGGCAAGAAAAGAAACCGCCATCACCAGTTCCATTCGGTTGTGCGCGTCGCACTCCCGCCCGCGGACCCAATGATGAAAGGTATATTTCGTACCGTCGATCCCCTCCGTAATCAGGGCGTCCCCGCTGTTTTTTACCATGTGGTCGCAGGAAATATTTCGCTCCGTCAGATACTCCCCCAACCGGAACAGATTCTCCGCCTTCTGCTCCTGCCCGTGAAACTCTTTCAACGCAAAAAGGCCGCCCGCCGTCTCACAGATCAGAATGCCTCTTCCCTTATAAAACTTTTCCGTCTTTTCCAGCTGTTTTTCCAGAACCTGCTCCACCAGATAAAACACAAAAACACCCCTTCACATGAAAAGTTACATCTCTCTTATCATATGAAAGGGTGTATGAAAGTATGCTCCTTCGTTCTGCTGTCTTACGGCACAAACGGCTCTACGTTCAGTGCTTTCAGCATCTCTTCCTGATACCGCGCACGCTCTTTTTCGTTCAGAACGGCAACCTGCTCCGGAACCTCGGCATCGTAGAACTCAAATCTGCCCTTGTTGCAGATCCGGCCGCGATTCGGCTCATCCATCTTTGCTTCCACATCCACGATTTTGCCTTTTTTGATCAGCAGGTACCTCTGGCAGCCGTTTCCGTTCTTGCAGTTATAACAGGTCGCCAGCACCTTCGTTACCTCCCACGGACGGTATCTCCTGCGGTTCTTCGTGCGAAGCGCCCCCGTCGGACAGGCCTGGACACAGTTGCCGCAGAATTCGCACTCCTGATTGTCGATCCAGTTCAGATAGAACGGGGACGACACCTGAGAGGCAAAGCCTCTCTCAAACGTGGAGATCGCGCCGCGCTTTACGACCTGCGCACAGGTATTCACGCATCTGTGGCATAAAATGCAGAGGTTCGGGTTGTAGGTGAAATACGGGTTCGAGTCGTCGATCGGCTTCTCGATCATCTCCCCGGGATAACTGGTCTCCTCCAGTCCGTATTCATAGCAGAGGTTCTGCAGCTTGCAGTCCCCGTTGCCCGGACAGGAGAAACAGTTTATCTTGTGGTTTGATAACAGCAGATCCAGCGTGGACTTCCTGGATTCCAGGATACGGTCGCTCATGGTGATCACTTCATTCCCCTCCGCGAGCGGGAACGAACAGGCCGTGACAAGCTTCGGGTTGCCCTTGACCTCCACCATGCAGATCCGGCAGGCTCCCTCGGGAGTCAGCCCCTTTAAGTAACATAATGTGGGAATGTCGATCCCGGCATTCTCGGCGGCTTCTAATATGGTCGTGCCCTCTTCCACCGTCATCGGGATGCCGTCGATCGTCACATTCAGCATCTTTTTTTCCATCTTTTTCCTCCCGGTTACTTACAAAACTCACATGCGCTGCTGCCGCAGCGCGCCAACATCTATGAAATCCCCGCCGGCAGCACCTCAGATTCCGGATTCCTCCGGATGAAATTCCTGCCGGTAACGTTCACATCAGAACGTTTCCGGATGAACCTCCCACCAGATCACAACCGAGCGGGTGGGGATCAGCAGATCCCAGGTTCCGTCCTCGCGCTCCGTCAGGAACTGCTTCACATTCCGGCGGTAGATATCCTCCTTGTCCGGATCCACTGTCCCCAGCATGCGCAGGTCGTCGCAGGCCTCCTCGACAGAAGCGTAGCGGGCGGTGAACCCGTCCGGGACGATCGTGCAGTTCGGCTGATAACCGAGGTCATAAACCGTATTCCAGAACGCGTTGTAATCCAGACGCCGGTCCCGCGTCCGGACCGGGCGGTTCCCTCCGGCAGGCGCCGCGGTCCCGGCAAACAGCTTTGCCAGGAGTTCCGGCAGGCTCGGCGCATCCGCGAAAATCAGCACGGCCGCGTATTTGCGCGCGAAGGTGCACAGCTTTTCGATCTCCCAGATGGCGGCCGAACGCGAACAGAACGCGATATCGTGGACGGGTACATTCACCCCGGCCTCCGCCTCAAAAAAGTCGAGCAGCACCGGCGTCAGATTATCAACACCGGCTGCTTTCGCGTTCTCCGTGCAGTTCGCCAGCATCTTCTCAGAAGAGTCCAGGCTGGTCACAGCCTTTACCCGCTGCGCGATCGGGATGCTCAGCCTGCCGCAGCCGCAGCCCATATCGATGACCGTGTCCTCCGGGGACAGCGGCAGGGCGTTGACCTGGTTTATGGTAAGCTCCTTCTCGAGCGCGGACATCTTGTTATAGCGCACAGACTCCGCATCCCACATATTCTCTCCGTCCACCGGACGGACGGGGGGACGCTGCGGCAGATTGATGCCGGACAGTGCCCGCCAGTTTATAAATGGTTCCTGATTCATAGGAATAATATCCTCCTTATTATTTCATTTTCCGGACTGTCGCCGGATTACTCTATTCGTAACTGTTCAGTGTCTTCACGGTTACCTTTATTCCTTATAAATCGCTCCGAAGCGGCACTTCTCGATACAGGTCCCGCACTTGATGCACTTAAGGCTGTCGATGGAATGCGGTTCTTTCACCTCGCCGCTGATCGCGTCCGCCGGACAATTGCGTGCACACATGGTACAGCCCTTACATTTGACCGGATCGATCTTGTAGGTCGTCAGTGCGCGGCAGGTTCCGGCCGGACATTTCTTATCCCGGATATGGGCAATGTACTCCTCCCGGAAATATTTCAGCGTCGAGAGCA
>JAJBVI010000048.1 GCA_020859905.1 Lachnospiraceae bacterium
CAACAATCCAATGATTTTTTAGCCATAAATGTTACAAAAATGCTTGACCAGAACATTTCGTGCCGGAAGACCTTCTGCCGTGTCCGCCGCCGCATCCGGTTCGCGGGGAACATCCTCCCCCTGCAGCCAGAGCGGGCTGACACCCAGCGCTTTTGCGAGCACGTGCAAAATATCCGGCCGCGGCGTGGTCTTGCCGCTGCAGTACTGGCTCATGTGGCTCTTCCCGATACGGATGCCGGAGGCTTCCCCGGCTTGATTCGTAAGGAGAATCACATCCGTCTGGCGGAATTTTTTTTCTTCCATAATTATCTTTAAGCGGTCTGTAAATGCAGCCATATACATCTCCTCTCATATCAGGCGGCGCATAGTTCAGCCGCGTCACCTGACTGTCTGTTTACGGCGCTTTCATAGTACCCCATGTCTGTCCGCCTGCCGGCGAAAACAAACATGCACTGCCGGTACACTGCGTTGGCAGCCGTGAAAGCCGCTTTTATAGTGGCATTGAACTTTCATAGTTCAATCTCTGTCTGGTATTATATATAAAGTTCAAACTTATGTCAATACAACAATTCCCAAAAGTTCAGAATAAAAGTTCAAAAAAAAGCAGACGAAGCGACAAAATAGTTCAATTCATCAGACAAAAAATACAAAACAATCATAAAACAAAAAACACTCTTTCCCTATATTAAAGAATATGCTATAATTAAAAAACTGTTTGTGGCTGCGCTTCGCGCCGCTTTATTTTACAGCTGCACTATTTATGAAAGTCAATGACGCTTTTAATCAAGGAGATTACTGATATGGCAAACGAAAAGAAACTGGTGGAGGCCATCACTTCCATGGACGTTGATTTCGCCCAGTGGTATACGGATGTGGTGAAGAAGGCAGAGCTGATGGATTATTCCAGCATCCGCGGCTGCATGATTTTCAAGCCTGCGGGCTATGCCCTCTGGGAGAATATCCAGCATGAGCTGGATCGGCGTTTTAAGGAGACGGGTGTGGAGAATGTCTATATGCCGCTGTTTATTCCCGAGAGCCTGCTGGAGGTGGAGAAGGATCATGTGGAGGGCTTCGCGCCCGAGGTGGCGTGGGTCACGCACGGCGGGATGAATGAGCTGCAGGAGCGCCTCTGTGTGCGTCCGACTTCGGAGACTCTGTTCTGCGATTTTTATAAAAACGATATTGAGTCTTACAGAGATCTGCCCAGATTATATAACCAGTGGTGTTCGGTTGTCCGCTGGGAGAAGGAGACCAGACCGTTCCTCCGTTCCAGAGAGTTCCTGTGGCAGGAAGGCCATACGGCGCACGCGACGGCGGAGGAGGCGCAGGAGCGGACGATTCAGATGCTGAACCTCTACGCGGATTTTGTCGAGGAGTTCCTGTCTATACCGGTGATCCGCGGCCAGAAGACGGATAAGGAAAAGTTTGCCGGTGCAGAGGCCACCTATACCATCGAGGCGCTGATGCACGACGGCAAAGCGCTGCAGTCCGGCACCAGCCATAATTTCGGCGACGGATTCGCGAAAGCGTTCGGCATACAGTATACGGATAGGGACAATCAGCTGAAATATGTGCATCAGACGTCCTGGGGCCTGACGACCCGGCTGATCGGTGCGCTGATCATGGTGCATGGGGACGACTCCGGCCTGGTGCTGCCGCCGGCGGTTGCGCCGGCGCAGGTTATGATCATTCCGGTTCAGCAGAGAAAAGAGGGCGTGATGGAAGCCAGTGCTGCTCTGAAAGATCGGCTGGGCAGCGTGTGCCGCGTGAAGCTGGACGATACGGACAAGAGTCCGGGATGGAAGTTCTCGGAGCAGGAGATGCGGGGGATTCCGCTGCGGATCGAGCTGGGTCCGCGGGATCTTGCAGAGAACCACTGCGTGGCGGTGCGCCGTGATACCCGGGAGAAGGTCACGGTTTCCCTGGATGAGATCGAGACCGTGATCCCGAAGCTTCTGGATCAGATCCAGAGGGAGATGTTCGAGCGTGCGCGGGAGCACCGCGACTCGCATATCAGCGATGCGCACGATTACGAGGAGTTTTGTGAGGCCGTCAGCAGCAGGCCGGGATTTATCCGCGGCATGTGGTGCGGTGATCAGGTCTGTGAGGATCGGATCAAGGAAGAGACCGGCGCGACGTCGAGATGCATCCCGTTTCATGACGGGGAGCGGATCTCCGATGTGTGCGTATGCTGCGGGAAACCTGCGAAGAAGCTGATTTACTGGGGGAAGGCATATTAAACGCACAGGGCGCGGCGGTACCTCCGTTGTTTCACTAAAAAATTGCAGAATTAAGCAGGAAAGTTCATGAAAATCAGGCTGCCGGAAAAGGTGTCTTATATAATAGAAGAATTAAATAAGGCCGGTTATGACGCATATGCCGTGGGCGGCTGCATTCGGGACTCGGTGCTGGGGCGCGAGCCGCAGGACTGGGATATCACGACCGCTGCGAAGCCTGCGCAGGTGAAGACGCTGTTCGGGCATACCATTGATACCGGCATTCAACACGGCACAGTGACGGTCATGCTGGATCGGGAGGGGTTCGAGGTGACTACCTATCGGATTGACGGGGAATATGAGGATGCTCGTCATCCGAAGGACGTGTATTTCACATCCAGCCTGCAGGAGGATCTGAAGCGCCGTGATTTTACGATCAACGCGATGGCGTACAATGACGATGCCGGACTGGTGGATGCTTTTGACGGACTGGGCGATCTGAAGCGCGGGATCGTCCGCTGCGTGGGCAATCCGGAGGATCGTTTCCATGAGGATGCCCTGCGCATGCTGCGGGCGGTGCGGTTTGCCGCGCAGCTCGGATTTCGTCTGGATGACGCGACCCGGGCAGCTATTGTCCGACTGGCTCCGCATCTGAACCGGATCAGTGCGGAGCGGATTCAGACGGAGCTGGTGAAGCTGCTTTTATCCCCGCATCCGGAGGAGATGCGCACGGTTTACGAGACGGGGCTGACGGATGTGTTTCTGCCGGAGTTCTCCGTCATGATGCGCACGCCGCAGCAGAATCCGCATCACTGCGGCTCCGTCGGCGAGCATACGATCCGCTCTCTGTGTGAGGTGCCGCCGGACCGGGTACTGCGCCTTGCGATGCTTTTTCACGATGTTGCGAAGCCGCTCTGTGCGCGGCGGGACGAGGATGGCGTCGATCATTTCCACGGGCATCCGCAGAAGGGCGCGGAGATGACGGGGCAGATCATGCGGCGGCTGAAGTTTGATAATGACACGATCACAAAGGTGAAGGCGCTGGTGCGCACCCATGACGACCGCCCGTATCCGCTGACGGAGCGGAATGTGCGCCGTTCAGTGTTTCGCTGCGGCGAGGCACAGTATCCGGCTCTTTTTGCGGTAAAACGCGCGGATATTCTGGCGCAGAGCGACTATCTGAAAAAGGAAAAGCTGGAGTATCTGGATGAGTATGAGGCGGTCTATGACCGGATCATGGAGGCACGGCAGTGCCTTTCACTGAGGGATCTCGCGGTGTCCGGCTCCGACCTCATCGCCGAAGGCGTCCTTCCGGGAAAAGAGATCGGCAGGATACTGAAGGATATGCTGGAAGAGGTGCTGGAGCATCCAGAGCACAATGATAAGGAAGAACTGCTGCGCCGGTTTCTTCCATCGCGCAGAGGCTGACCTGTTCGGCCTTGTCAGGGTGTTTGATAAGCTGGAGTTTCTCCCGCCGCGCAGAGGCTGACCAGCCTTGTGTACAGCGCGATCGGGGAGATCCAGGGCATGGGAAGCAGAGATAGTTCCTCAAATTTCCCGGTTGAGATGTATCCGTGCCGCATATACGTTCCGCAGACATAGATCGGAATGTTTCTCCGGTTTGCCTCTGCGCAGAACCGGATAAATGACGGCTGCTCCGTGGGCAGCGTCCCGGAATGATAGGCGGTCAGAATGATGGCATCGGTGTCATCCGGCAGAGCGGACTGCGCAAAGACTTCTCCCATGCCGGGATAGATGTGCAGCATGAGAATGTGCGGGAGCCGGTCTGTCCGCCGGATCCGCAGGCTGTCCAGAACTTCAAGCTCCCGAAAATCCGAATCGGACAGAATCAGACGGTTATCTTTCACGGACGCGGCAATCTTATTTTTCACGCTGTAAATGTTTTCGCTGAAAATCTGATGCGGAAGCAGCATGGAAGCGCGGTGGATACAGAGATCTTCCCCGGGATTCTGCCAGCTTACATACACGCTGGGCGGCATCTTCTCCCGCGCCGCGGTAATGGCGCCGTGGAAATTTACCAGACCGTTGGAATCCGGGTCATCTAAAACCAGGCTGCTCGACACGAGGAAGACGGGGATATTCAGGTCGCCGCACATCCATTCCAGCAGGGAGGCCGTGTATTGAAGGGAATCTGTCCCGTGCGTCAGGATGATCGCGTCATAACAGCCTGTGCCCGCCTGTCTGCCGACCAGCCCGGCAAGCGCCAGCGCGTGGTTCAGACTCAGATTCTCACTTAAGACAGAAAAAGGGTTATCTGTCTCAAATTCGATATCCGATGTGTCAAACCTTTCTTTATATAATTGCAGCAGACGGAAAGAATCTGCATGCAGGGAAATGTATTTCCCCTCCATGGCACTGCCGATGGTTCCGCCTGTAAAAATAACCGATATCTTCATTCTGTCTCCTTATTTATCCGTGAAATTAAAAAAACAAATTTTTTGTATGTTTCCTATTATGATATTTTTTATTCCGGCTGTCAAATAAACGTGTGCCTTGCCGGGCAGGAAGATAAGGGCATCGGATCGGGCAGGAAGATAAGCGTGCCCGACCGGGAAGAAGACAGACGGCGGCGTGAATATCGGAATAAGGCAATGAGTATGAAGGGAAAAGGCGTGAATATCGGAAAAATCCCCGCATACATTGTAAAAAAGAATGTTTGCGGGGATTTTTTTTGAAAAGTTATATCGAAGAGCGGGCAATAGAGGTTGCTCAGTATATTATAGAACATAATGCGACCGTGCGGCAGACGGCAAAGCAATTCGGCATCAGCAAATCAACAGTACATACGGATTGGACAAAATGGAACGGTTTCTGTGGGTAATAAAATAATGCATGGGATTCATCTGATTTAAGCAACAGATGCGGAATAGATAATAACTCTATGGATTTTTCCTTTTGTCTATGCTAATATAATTTTATGGATATAGATGTACGTTTAGACAGATTGTAAAAACGATTGCCATGTGTGAATGGAAAATAGAGGAGGCGATACTGTGATTACTGCGGAACTCACAAGAAAAATCAATTTACTTCCGGGAGATTCTTACAGGAAAGTAGAAAAATTTGTGGAACAGCTTCTGTCTTCAGAGGAAAGGACTAGCAAAGCCAGCGCTTTCAAAACATCTATGGAAAAGATGGATGCCGCTGAAAAATCTGTGCAGGAGCAAGGTTATTATACGGAAGAGGAAGTAGAAGAAGAATTATTAAAAGTATGAGAAAGTTAGTTTATTCACCCATTGCGTTGTCAAAGCGCAAGAAGATAAAAAGAGAAGTTAAGCGTTTATAATTTTAAGTGTTCTTTCAACCATGGAGAGTGTGAGTTTTGCTGTCTCATACTGCGATGAAGCCTGATCTTTTGATGCTAAAT
>JAJBVI010000047.1 GCA_020859905.1 Lachnospiraceae bacterium
CAATATATCCCGTGTTCAACGAAATGTCAACCACAAAAAGATAAAAAAGTTAACATTTAAATTACGGGAGTGGAAAAAGAGAACTGTAACGGATATGTAAAGGGTTAAAAAATATTATGGGTATATATTGATATATGTATAAAGAACTGTTATAATAAAAAAGAAGCATGGGTCTTCAGAAATGTTTTTGGTTCAGAACGAAGCATTTGAAGAGGAGGCAGGTCGATGTTATACGATATTCTGAAGGAGACTTACGGGGAAAATGAACCGATTTTTATTGCGGACATACAGTATGAGGGAATGTCGATGAATTTTATCCGGCAGCAGATAAAGAAACTGACAGATGCAGGCCTGCTCAGACGTTATGACACAGGTATTTACTTTATTCCGAAAAAATCTTTTTTTAAATCGGGTTCTCAGCTGTCCAGAGATACGGTGATCGAACGGAAATATCTGAAGGATGACGGGTGCAGATGCGGATATATCGGCGGTGTGATGTTTGCAAATCAGCTGGGACTTACCACGCAGGTTCCCATGATCTGTGAGATAGTGACGAACAAAGCTACAAACGACTACAGAGAGGTAAGACTTGCGTCTTCCTCCCTGATCCTGAAAAAACCGAGAGTCAGGATCACAGAGGAGAATTTTCGTCAGCTGCAGCTCCTTGATTTGCTGAAGGATATTGATTTTTATGCGGAAAAGGATAAGGCTGAGCAGCTTTCCCGGATTATGGCATATATGGAGGCTTACCAAATTCATTTTCAGGATCTTGAGGCGCACATGCGGTATTATCCGGATCGCATTTACAGAAATATGTATGAAATGGGGTTATTAAGTGGCATATCTGCATGAGGACAGGGAACATTTCCCGGAAGCGGTGAATCTGGCTGTTTTTAAGACCGGGCTGGAACCGGAAGTGATCGAGAAAGATTATTATGTGACGATGGTTCTGAAACAACTGTCGGAATTGTTCCCTTTTCTGGTTTTTAAAGGGGGAACTTCTCTTCAAAAATGCTACCGTATCATTTCCAGATTTTCTGAGGATATTGATATATCGGCGGATATTTCCCTGTCACAGGGGCAAAAAAGGAATCTGAAGTATGGAATCGTCGATGGTATTGCAAAATTGGGAATGACGATACCGAATATTCAGGAAATACGAAGCAGGAGAGATTATAACCGATATGAGCTGGCTTATCACTCTGTGCTGGAAAAGCTGTCGGATACTGTTGTGCCGGAGGTGCTGCTGGAGATATCTTTGACGGAGGTTTCGTTTCCCGCGGAGATATTGCCGGTACACAGTTATATCGGCGATTTGTTTCAGGAAGAGGCTCCTGAGATGATACGGAAGTACGGTCTGGATACATTTCAGATGAAAGTGCAGAGTGTCAGCCGTACATTGATTGATAAGGTTTTCGCAATCTGCGATTATTTTCTTAAAGGTAATGTTAAGAGACATTCGCGTCATATTTATGATATATCCAGACTGCTTCCTGTCGTTGCGTTAGACGGAGAGTTTTATATTCTGGCAGAGAGAGTAAGGGCAGCTCGTGCAAAAACGAATATCTGCCCTGCGGCCATGCCGGGGGTAAACATCCCGGAATTGTTGATTAAAATTGTGAAGGAGAATATATATAAGGAAGACTACAATACTCTCACAGTGAAATTGCTGGAAGAAAAAGTCAGTTACGAAGAAGCGATTGGTTCTGTGCAAGTCATTGCGGAAAGCGGTATGTTCTGAAAGTTATGACAGGGGCATATATTTTTGCCGCGGTATCATGATAATCACGGATTTAAAGTGCAGATATTATAATGGAGGAAAATGAAATGGCATGGTATGATGAGGCGGTTTTTTATCATATTTATCCGTTGGGACTGACGGGAGCACCGAAACAGAATCATTACGGAGAGCCGGAGCACCGGCTGAGAACGCTGCTGCCGTGGATCACGCATATTCGCGGCATTGGCTGTAATGCGCTTTACATCGGTCCGTTGTTTGAGTCGGTCGGGCACGGGTATGAGACGACGGATTACCGGAAGCTGGACAGCCGGCTCGGCACGAACGAAGACCTGAAGGATTTTGTGGAGCACTGCCGCGAACAAGGTGTCCGCGTGATCTTTGACGGTGTGTTCAACCACGTCGGCAGGGATTTTTTCGCGTTTCGTGATGTGCAAAAGAACCGGGAGGGTTCCCGGTACAGGGACTGGTTCTGCAATGTGAATTTCCGGGGAAATAACGAATACAACGACGGATTTTCCTATGATAACTGGGGCGGTTATAACCTCCTGGTGAAGCTGAATCAGAAGAATCCGGAGGTGACAGCCTATATCTGCGATGTGATCCGCTTCTGGGTCAGCGAGTTTGATGCGGACGGGATCCGGCTGGACGCGGCGGATGTGCTGGACATGGACTTTATGAGGGCGCTCCGCGGCGTGGCCAATGAGGTGAAGCCGGATTTCTGGCTGATGGGAGAGGTCATTCACGGGGAATACAGCCGGTGGGTGAACGAGGGCACCCTGCATTCGGTGACGAATTATCACCTGCACAAGGCGCTGTATTCCGGACATAACGATCACAATTATTTCGAGATCGCCCACACGGTGAAACGGCTCTGGGATATGGGCAGCAGACCGGGCGGACTGAAGCTGTATAATTTCGTTGACAACCATGATGTGGAACGGATTTATACGAAGCTGATAAACAAGGCGCATTTTGTTCCGGTACATATCCTGCTTTATACGCTGCCCGGCGTTCCGTCGATATACTACGGCTCCGAGTTCGGCATCGAGGGCAGGAAGGAACGGTTTTCCGATGATTCCCTGCGCCCCGCTCTGCGGCTGGAGGATTACAGGAATGCTGTCACAGATTGCCCGTATACGAAGCTGATCGCGGCGCTCGGGGCGGTGCGCCGGGCGGAGAAAGCACTTTCCTGTGGTGATTATAAAGAACTGCTCCTGACCAACCGGCTGTACGCGTTTTCCAGAAGCTCTGAGGGGCAGACGGTGCTGGTGACGGTGAATAATGACGACCGGGACGCCCGGGCTGATCTCCCGGCGGGGAATGCGTCGGCGTATGTCGGTGCGCTGAGCGGAGAGCGCGTGCCGGTGAGCGGCGGCAGGATATCGGTGAATGTGCCGGCGAACAGCGGCGAGATCTGGCTGCCGTCAACGGAATCCGTGCCTGAGGCTGAAACTGCTGCGCGGGCGGCGGAATCCGTGCCCGGAGAGGAAGCTGCGCTGCATGCGGCGGAGTCTGGGCAGACAGAGTATGCAGTGAAGGATTCCGGGGAAAAGCTGGCAGCGGCGGCCGAGGAGAAGAGGAAGCAGACATGGCAGACAGGAGAGATTCAGACGCGGGAGCCGGATCCGGGACACGCTGCGGTTCAGATGCGGGAGCCGGAAACGCCAGAAGCAGATAAAACGGCCGCCGTAAAGACCGGATCGGGTGCGGCGCAGGTTTTGGGTTCCGAAGCAGCTGTGACCGATACAGGGAAGTCCGTTTCAGAAAAGAGGCTGCCGCAGGTTCCGCCCGACAAGTCCTGCGAGGAAATGTCGGTGGAGGAGCTTCAGCAGGCTATCCTGGATAAAATGGCGAAGAACGGACCGGTGACCGCTGAAATGCGCCGGACGGTAGAGGAGAATATCTGGCATGATTCCCTGGTAAACTGGGTGAAGAGCTTCAGATAATTTCGGCTTTTCACAGGACGAATTTTCTGATGAAATAAAACAGACAGGCCGGAACACGGGAGTTTTTTACTCCGTGTGTTTCGGCCCGGCAGTCAGTTCCGTTTGCCCAGACAGTGTTTTTCCAGGACTGCGAGGATTGCATACAGCCCCATCGCGATCACGCACAGGATCAAAATCCCCAGGATTACCCAATCCAGCTTAAAGACCTGGCTGCTGTAGATGATCATATAGCCGAGGCCGCGCCGCGATGAGATAAATTCCCCGATGACCACGCCGACGAGGCAGAGCCCGATATCCACCTTCATGATGGAAAACAGAGTCGGGATATTGGATGGGAGGACGACCTTTGCCAGTATGTTCCGCCGGTTTCCGCCGAGTGTCTCAATGAGCCTGGCCTGATCCGGATTTACGGCCATAAATCCCTGGTACAGGCTCAGGATGGAACCGAAGATTGCCACTGACATGCCTGTGGCAATGATGGTTCTGTAGTTGGAGCCGAGCCAGACGATGAGCAGCGGGGCGAGGGCGGATTTCGGCAGGCTGTTTAAGACCACCATATAGGGTTCCGCCGTCTCGGACACACTTTTGTTTGCCCACAGCAGGATAGCGGCCAGAATCGTTACACCGATGACGAGCAGGAAGCTGACGATGGTTTCGAGCAGCGTGATGCTTATGTGCTGCCAGATGATGCCCTGTTCAATCAGGCTTTTCAGGCATAGGACGAGTCTGGACGGGCTGCTGAAAATAAAATCATCGATCCGGCCGAGATCTGCCGCCAGTTCCCAGAGGGCAATGAATGCGGCCAGGATCAGAATTCTGAAAAACGTGATCCTGCGCCTGTGCTGTATCTGTCTTAAATCATAGACATCCTGTTCTGACAGGTTCCTGCCGGAATGCGGATATATTTTCTGTGTGCGGCTGTTTTTTTTCATGAATATGGATTTTTTCCCTTTTCTTTCTGTTTTCATTCCGACTCCTGTTGGCTGCAGCTGCTGTTATTTCCTGCCGGCGGTTCCGCCGCGGACTTTCCGGATGTTTCTGTTACATGAAGCTCATCCCAGATTTTCTGAAAATAATCTTTAAAGGACGGATGGTTTCTCCGCTCCAGCGGCGTGAGCCCGGACGGCATTTCAACGGTTACAATGCTGCGGATGCTGCCCGGACGGCTGCTCAGGATTAAGATGCGGTCAGCGAGGCTGACGGCTTCCGACAGATCGTGTGTGACCAGAACGGCTGTTTTTTGCTGCTTCCGGATGATGCTGCCGATATCGTTTCCGACCGCCAGTCTTGTCTGGTAATCCAGGGCGGAAAACGGCTCATCCAGCAGCAGGAGATCCGGTTTTAACACAAGTGTGCGCACCAGAGCCGTGCGCTGGCGCATGCCGCCGGACAGCTGGCCCGGTTTCGCGTCGGCAAATCTTTCAAGACCATACTGTTTTAATAGCTCCCTGGCGTAAGCCTGCGATTCCGGCGTGAGTTCCCCGCGGATCTCCAGACCGAGCAGAATGTTTTTCAGGACGCTTCTCCACTCCAGCAGGTAATCCTGCTGCAGCATATAGCCGATCCGCAGTCGGCTTTTCTCGTCGAGCGGCTTTCCGTTCAGCAGGATGGAGCCGGATTCCGGCGCAAGCAGTCCGCAGAGCAGGTTGAGGAGAGTGGATTTGCCGCAGCCGGAGGGACCGACGATGCCCAGAAACTCCCCATCACAAACGTCAAAGGTGATATCAGATAAAGCGGGAGTTTCCCCCTGCATGGTATGATAGGCGAAATTCACATGACGGACTGAAAATGTCTTGTTCATGGATGATCTCCTTTACATATTATACATTTATAGTATGATACAAGGGACAAAAGGTCAGAAATCGGATGCTCGCATCCGCATTTCTGAC
>JAJBVI010000102.1 GCA_020859905.1 Lachnospiraceae bacterium
AACATCAGGCTGGACAGACCATAGAGCGTGGACAGTTGGGATCAAATAAAGTCAAACGGTAACAAATGACTGATACAAAAATATATAGAATCTAATCTTGCGGTTGCATCCAGATCCATCGTTGAACGTGCATCCAGACCTGCCATAGCAATGACCAGCATCCCGCCTTTCAAAATAAGTTTGTCCCTGTAATCGGAAAGCGAAATCCGTTCGAGGAACCGCTCCATCATATAATTTCTCATCAGAACCTGTGCATCCGCTGATTTTTTCTTTGACAGGTTGCGGATCGGGCCTTTTAACTGTTTTGAAGTCTTAATCATAGAAGCACCTCCAAATACTTCCTTAAAATCTTTTCAACCCGGAAAAGCTGGGCGTAATTCATTAAATCCTTAAGATTCTTATCTTTGCGTCGGGCATACTGCTTCAACGCATCCTGATACGTCTGCATTTCAATATGGTTCCGGCTGCGGATCAGGTCACAGATGGTACGTTCCATATCGTAGACGGGAACCGAATGCCCAAATGGTGTTTTCATGGATGTGACCCCAATCCCATGCAGCTCTTTTTTTACCGTATATGCCGAGATGCCTTCTTCTTTCAGACTGCTGGCATTATAACCTCTTTTGACCGTAGCTGAATACGGGAACGGCTCCCGGTCTGTCAGATCATGAAAGAACAGGGCGGTTTCATGAGAAAAAACAAGCTGGCCGTACCGTAAATGGAGCAGATACAGTGTATCCGTCCAACTGTCATCAGATACATAAATCCCGTGTGCCGCCTGTTTTAAATCTTTTGATTTCACATAATCATAAAAAACCGGCTTTGAAATCCCCATGTCCACGACCTCTGAGGTCCGGAGGATTCCATTGTTTTTTTTCAATGCAGTATCCAGCAGCTCATGCTGCGTCATGCCATCACTTCCTTTCATGCTACTATTATAAACAAATGTAGCATGAAAGTAAAGTAAAAAGAATTTAAAATACGATTTCATCCACCAAAAGATAAGATATGACGCGAGTCTTCCTTTCGGGAGGCTCCTTTTTATTAGAGCGGCCGTGAAAATAATGTAAGTATAGCTTGAAAATAGTATACTTATTCTATATAATATATACATAAAAATGAATGTGGAGGAATATTACATGGAGAATCAGGTTTATGTAATTGGGATGGACATGGAGAATCAATCAGCGGCAGAAATCGCGCGAGCTGCGGCAGAGAAAATTGTTGCTATTACAGATGAGTTATACAGGAGACAACAGGAAGAAGTACACTAGTGTATCGTCCTCGAATTAACTGGACTTTATACTTGCTGTGAGAGCAGGCATCGTTTCTTCCAATGAAAACAGCCTTCGACAGAAGCAGATTGCTGCGGGGTCCGCACGGCGAGTATGAGACAAATGCTGCCTCATACTCGATTTTTTCCTGTTATTTCCATTTCCCGGCATATACTTCGTCGCTCTCCCGTCCGTATGTAAACCGGTCTATGTCCGTATCCGGATCAGAGATACTGTTACTGATGTAATAGACTATCCCGTTCCGTCGCATGGCCAGCGTATCCGTTCCGTCGCCGTACCAGTCACCGACCAGGACCTCATCACTCGCGCGCCCGAAGGTCGTGCGCCATACATTCCCGTCCGGTTCTGTCACCGGTGTCAGGCTGATGTAATAAACGTTCCCGTTCCGCCGTGCGGCAAGGGAGTCATAACCGCTGTTCTCCCAGTCGCCGACCAGGACTTCGTCGTCCTCCCGTCCGTAAGTAGACCGCCGGGTGTCATCATTCGGATTCTCAATGTCATTGCAGAAGTAATATATGTTCCCTTTCCGGCGCATTGCGAGGGAATCTTTACCATCGCCGTTCCAGTCGCCCACAAGCACCTCGTCCTCAACTCTGCCGTAGGACACGGTCAGGGATACTTCCATAGTCGTAATGTCATTGATAAAATAGCAGATGTTCCCGCGGTGCAGGCAGATCGAATCGATGCCGTCGCCGTCCCAGTCGCCGACCAGCACCTGGTCAGTCTCCTCGCCGGCGGTGTTGGTAAAATCTGCAATTCCTCTTTTCATGGATTCCATGGTGTAGCTGAAGTAAAACCTCGTCCCGCGGCGAACCATTAACGTGTCGCCGGCGCCGCTTTCGCCGTTGTCATTGCCGCTATCGCTGCTGTCATCTCCGCTTCCGCCGGTGCTGCCGGCGCTGCCGTCATCTCCGCTTCCGGAAGCAGTGACTGTAACAGCGATGTCGACATAGGCAGACTCATAATTTGCCGTTTCATTCACGGCGACACGGATGGCTGCGGTTCCCTCAGCGATGCCGCTGACAACTCCCGTGCTGCTTACCGTGGCGACGGATGTGTCGCCGGAGCTGTAAGTAATCGTTCCGCTCTCCGCAGTTGCCGTAATGGAAGCCGTGCCTCCCACAGTAATGCTGTCGGTCGAAATTTCCGCCGTCAGATTCTGTTTGGCTTTGCTGATGGTAAATGTAGTGGTTACCGTTCCGGTATAATTCCCCGTACCCTCAACCGTGACGGTTGCGGTTCCCGCATTTATATTGTTGCTGTATGTAACGGTATATTGTGTTCCTTCCGTCAGAAGCGTACCGTCATCCGCCACTGTCACAGAGGGGGTTTTTGAAGAACCGTCATAGGTATAATTCGTCGAGGACAGGGATACAGTACAGTCCTCGAGTTCTTTTATGGCATAATCCTCAAGCTGATCCGGATTTATGGTATAAAGCATTGCATTTGCTCCGTTCGTCACATACCAGCATACCATTCCGCCTGATGTCAGGATCGGCTGGCAGTCAGAAAGCCTGAATGTCGTATCGACTTCACAGGTTTTCTCTCCGTCCGCGTTTATGGCCGCAATCCTTGTCGTCGTATCGCCGGATGAACGGTCATATTCTTCCCAGAGAACCAGGAACTGGTCATCACTCAGTTTCACCAGCTGCGGCGTGCGGGGCGTAATGCCGTCATCCGAAGTGTAATCTGTCAGCCAGATCAACTGTGTAGCGGTCAGATTTTTATCTGTGACGGTCACAAAAATATTTCGCTGTCCGGAAGCGCTGTAGGAAGAGGAATCGCTCTGATCCACAGAATTTCCGGCAATGATACAGCTGTCCGCGGAAAGCTCGAAGCCGCCCACGGAAACACCGGTTGCATTCGCGCCTGTGGTTCCTAAAATGCTGAGTGCGTAAGTATAGCTTACCTTTGTAATGGATCCACCCGCTTCACAGCGCGTAATGGACACCGCGCGCGGATAAGCGTCTCCGTGATCTACGCGGTACACGTAAGTGCCGTCCGTCTCAATAAACTGATTAAAGGAATGGCTGACATAACCGGCCTGGGCGATATTCATAATCCCGTAATAACTCTGCTGCACAGACATGGCCGATTCGCTGACCACAAACGTCATGTTTGCCTGATGATGAAGGCCGTCACTGGAGGTATACATTTCATGGCAGGTGTAGATATAGAGGTTTCCGCCTGTTTCCGTCATACGCAGGGATCCCGCGTCAAAAGGAATGTAGGTATTCGCTCCGTATACGGAACAGGAACCCAGCCGTTCCCAATCTTTGCTGTATTTTACAACGCGTATTACCTCGCAGCTGTCGTCATCATTCGGATTGCTTTGCCCAAACACCAGGAAATTGTAGTTTTCTCCGCTGTAGAAGCCTCCGTAGCGTGACAGTTCACATGATATTGTCTGGCTGGAAATCAGTACCCCTGCTGTCGACCATTCTTCTATAACGATCCCGTCCGTGCTGTATTCCACACGCGTCAGGGTATTGTCTCCGCTCTGGTAAATCGCGGAAGACATCGTACTGCTCCAGGTTGTGTAATTGTTATCCGAAATATTATTGCTGATCAGGCAGTCGGCCACATCCCGCCACATTGCCGTGGACGTCGGATCCGACGAGAATGCCGTAATTTCAGCATCCGCTTCTGATTCAGTCGTTCCGCCGGCATAAACTGCTGCCGGCAGAACAGACACAACAAGTGCAGCCGCAATAAGCACTGTAAACAAACGTTTCCACAGCTTCATTGGTTCATTCCTCCTTGTCTGGTTGCCGTTTGATCTTTGTTAACATTACATTTTTATAGTACCAGATAATTTTATGAAATACAATTACTTTTTCAGAACGAAAATATGCAGCAAAACGTTGAAAAAAACACTCAGATAATGTAGTATTTAGATAAATTGTTTACGCATGCGAACGGCTTGCTGACTTGCTATGACAGAATTTAAAAACAATGGGGAACACCATGAACACAGTATGCAGAGATATTTTCCGTGCGATTCACGAGGGAAAATGGCTGAGTATTGAATACCGCAATCAAAAAGGGGAGACCACGAAATACTGGATCGGCATCCGCGATCTGGACATCGCAGGCCGGACGCTGTTCGTGGACGGGCTGCATTTGCGTCAATACACGGTCAAAGCGCTCGGGAAGATCCGGATCGACGCAATCCTCTCTTCGGCTGTCGTCGAGGGTTCCTGGTGTCCGGTGAATCGGGAGCTGGTGCTGGATATCTATGAGAATCCGCATAAATACGCGTCTCTTTTTGACAATGCGGTCAATTTAAAGGTCTTAAACTATCTGGAAATGTGCAGCCGCATGGACACGACACCGTACCTGAAAGATTTTGCGCTGGTCCGATATCTGGATCGGGAGCGTATCCGCAGCGCGTCCTGTCCGCTGAGCCGGGAGCAGTTTCAGACTATCGTCAGACATTTCCAATATCAGACGCAGGACAGGAAGAAATCGGAGGGCGGATTGAAAATCCGCCAGCTGGCGATGAATGTCCTGAGTATCCATACGCCTGAGGGTCTGTATGTACTCGCATATCGGAGACTGAACCTGGATATCAAAAACTGCGGGCTGAAGCCGGAGGAGGACATTACCGTCTGTACGGAATTTACGCTGGACGGGACGGTGCAGAGCGTCCGGCGGTTTCTGGATGCGGAGGAGTATGAACTGCTTCAGGATTTTGAGGACAATCAGGAGGCGATCAAGGACCGGATCGCGGAGCATCTGCCGCGTCGCGGCAGCAGTGTGGATGACATGCCCTATATCATCGGACTCGGCATGGATATTCCTCTGGATCTGCATAAAGAATATGAATCCATCATCAGGCTCTGCCAGTCCGGGGAGGCGACTGAGCCGATCCGCGCCTTTTTCGGGAGTCTGCTGGAACGCCCGCGGCGGACGGGCGCTTACCCGATCGCGCTGATCAACCATAACATCAATATGGATCAGCTGCTTGCCATTCACAATGCGATGAAATATCCGGTCGCGTACATCCAGGGACCGCCCGGCACGGGGAAAACCAATACCATCATCAATACCATCGTCACCGCGTTTTTCAACGAGCGGACGGTTTTGGTTACCGCCTACAACAATCATCCGATCAACAGCGTGTATGACAAGTTTTCCGGAATGGAGTATCGCGGAAAAAAAATCCCGTTTCCGATCCTGCGCATTGGGACCCGGGAAAAAATGAAGGAAGCGCTGCGCCCAATGGCGGCAGTGTACGAGGCCTGT
>JAJBVI010000041.1 GCA_020859905.1 Lachnospiraceae bacterium
TGGGGACCGCAAAAACATGAGGAAGTAGCAAATTTGACCGTTTTTTGGTCAAATATATGAACCGCAGCCGCATGCAGCTTAGATAAGGAGACGGATATGAATGAACAGACACAGAACGCGTTGGAACGCATGTCGCTCGCGGAGCTTTTCCGGACATGGCCCGTGCTTCATGATTTTTTTGAAAATCTGCGCCTTTCTCCGGATCTTTCCCTTACGGCGGAGGATGCTCTCCTGAGCCTTTCTCCAGAGGATCTGGCCGACTTTGCGCTTCTGCCGATGGATGTGTATGATCAGTTTTTGCAGTACTTTGAACGTTTTACGGCTCCCGCATCCGATCAGGGTGTGATACAGGCTCTGACCCTGATCGGCGGGCACGACAAATCCGGTGTTCCTGAAGAATGCAGGCTGAATGTCTGTCCGGGCGACATCATCAGCGTCGTGGGACCGACAGGCTCCGGGAAAAGCCGCCTGCTGGAGGATATTGAATGTCTGGCGCAGGGGGACACGCCTACGGGGCGCAGGATTCTACTGAACCACGCGCCGGTTCCGGACGACATCAGGTTCGGCACGCGGCACAAACCGGTCGCGCAGCTGACGCAGAATATGAACTTCGTCATGGATCTGACTGTGAGAGAATTTCTGGAAATGCATGCCCGCTGCCGCCTGCAGCCGGATGAGAAAGCGCGGATCGCCGCCTGTTTTGACTGCGCCATCCGCCTCTCGGGGGAAGCATTCGAACTCGACACGAAAGTGACACGGTTAAGCGGCGGACAGTCGCGGGCGTTGATGATCACGGACACGGCCTGCATGAGCCGTTCTCCCATCATACTGGTGGACGAGATTGAGAACGCCGGCATTAACCGGCACGAAGCGATCCGCCTGCTGGCACAGGAAGGCAAGATCGTATTCCTCTCCACCTACGACCCGGTACTGGCGCTGAATGCATCCCGGCGCATCGTCATCAAAAACGGAGGCATCTGTAAGATTCTGCACACAACCAGTGAAGAAAGGGCGGGTCTGCATATCATCGAGCGGCTGGACTCCATTCTGCGAGGCGTACAGGACGACCTTCGCCGCGGAGAGCGCATCACGATTACGGAGATGCCCGGGTAGTCTGAGACCGCTGAGTATAAGACGACGGGATCGCGTCACGATTGCGGAGACAACCGTGTTCTGACAGCAGAATGAATTTTAAATAATTCGCCGTTGTTTGAGACGACAGACTGGATTTTCAATGATATGCCGTTGTTTTCGGACGGCAGAATAGATTTAACAATACACCGCTTCATCAGCGGCGGAACGGAGGCAGCCATGTGGGAATTATATGATGAACTGATTGAGAATATCCCAGGAACAATCCTTGTAAAAGATGTGCGCATCGGATCCTCCTGGGGATATGTATCCTGTGAAAACAACTGCGGAATCGGCGTCATGTATCCGATCGACAGCCGTATGCCCCGCTATAAAAACGACTGGACAGGCAGGCCGCTCAAAGACATCGCCTGCTGCGCCAGATCCTGGAACCTGATCGAAGCCTCCGTCGGCATAGCGGCAATCAATTGCTACTATAATTCCATGGAACAGGCGAAACAGAACGGCATCCGCATCCCGACTGCCCATTCCGGGGAAGACCGCATGAACGACCCTTTTATCAGCTACCAGAAAAAAGTCCGGAATAAAAACGTCGCCGTCGTCGGGCACTTTCCTTATCTGGAGACGCTGTTCGAACCGATCTGCAATCTCTCCATCCTGGAGCTCGACCCGCAAAAAGGAGATTATCCGATCTCCGCAAGTGAATATCTGATTCCGGAATCCGACTTTGTATTCATCACCTGCGGCGCCCTTACGGACAAGCGGCTGCCGCGGCTGCTGGAGCTGTCCGCAAACGCCCGGTCGGTTCTGGTCGGTCCCGCCACGCCGCTCACACCGCTGCTTTTCTCACACGGAGTGGACGATATGTCCGGTTTTGTATTTCGCGATCTGGAAAGGGCAGACCGTATCCTGACCGGCGGCCAGTTCGGTTCTCTGTATACCACCGGCTATAAGGTATACCTGTCCCGCCCGGATACGCCCGGCAGATGATCCGTCACTTCAGCAGCCGAAAACTGTTCTGATAATAGTCCAGGATGCCTTCCTCTTTCATTTTCGCAAGCTCCTTGGACAGGGCAGAACGGTTGACGCAGAGGAAATTCGCCATCTCCTCCCTGTTGTACGGAATGATAAAAGAATTGCTGTTATATATTCTTCTTTTATCGTTGAGATACAGATATATCCGTCTGCGCAGGCTTTTCTCCGAGAGAATGCTCAGCCGCGTATTGATCCGCTGATTCTCCTGCGTGAGGATGATAGCTATATTTGTCACCAGCCGGCTCCGCAGATTCTCGTTCATATGCCCCGCTTCAATCACATCACCAAGCGGAATCCGGAAAAACTCCACATCTGTCACAGCCCTGTAATAATATCCGCTGGCATGTCCGACCTTGTACGCTGTGTCGATCCCGATCGTATTCCTTTTGCCCAGCTTATTGACCAGGAAAAACTCTCCGTTCACAAGGATCCGGCCGACTTCAACCTCTCCGGAAAGAATCAGGCCGATATACAGGATTGCATCGCCCTCAGATAAAATCGTCTCACCGCTAAAATGTTTTTTCATGGGCGACTCCGTAATATACTCACACAGAACACGGAAATCCTCCCGGCTGAAATCAATAAAAAGCTTTGACCCCAGGATAAAATCCTCTGACTCGCTGTCAAAACAGCGTATACCACCCCCCCCGCGCTATTTCGGAGACTGTCTGCGGAAACATCCTTCCTGATCTTTGAGTACTCTTTCATCCATAGCTGTCCTTCATCTGTACTTCAACTGTTATCCCTTTTCTATTATATACTATTCTCAGAAAAAGACTAATTCTGTTTTTGCATTAAGTTATTCCAAAAAGGGGCAGAAACCGATTGCCGCTCCCTGCCCCTTTTGTATGAATCAAACGTTTAAATCCCTTTTTCAGCAGCTTGCCAGGTTCGCGCCCCTTTTGTATTAATCAAAATCAAACGTTTCAAACCTCTTATTCATCGCGCGGTAACGGAAACGCACCATCTCGTTCTTATCCAGCACATCTTCCTCCGTTCCGGTATACTGGCAGCGGATGCAGTAATACTCGCCTTTGTCCTTATCATAAAACATATCAATGTCCAGATCCCGCATAAAACAGGAGGGGCAGCGGTAGTTTAATCTGCCTTTTCCAGATTGAGCCATGTCGAAAACACCTCCTTATCCGAAATTGTCTTGCGATATCCCAGCGTAAACATCGGAGAGAACGCATAGCCCTCTTTGATGTATCCCTCCGCCGCGTCATCCGAAGCTGTAAGGGAAACCTTCGTCCTGATCGCCGGAATCACAGCGCTGACCGCAGCCGCGCCCGCAAGGGAGGCCTCCCGGCAGCGGTACTCATAATATATCTCCTTCTCACCCAGGCTTTCTCCATTCACGCCTTTGCCATCCGCGCTTACGCGATCCGGTCTTTCTCCATTTGCGCCTTCGCCATTCATGCTTTCGCCATCCGTGCTTTTGCCATTCACGCCTTCTCCATTCGCGCCTTCTCCATCCGCGCTTTTGCACCTCAGGATGATCCCGGTCATATCCTCCGGATACTCGGTCGTGCCGTAGCACGCTACCATGTATTCATTCAGGGTGACCTCCGCGTCCGGATCGCTCATCTCAAGGATATTCCGCTCAATGCGGATGGATGAGGAACCCTCCTCGAAATATTCCTTCGTCTGCAGGGTCACGGTAAGATCCCGGAACTCAATCGTCACCGGGTCGAGCGTCAGGACACGGGTCTTTCCGTCCTGTGAAAAATGCGCTTTCGTGCGGCACAGGACGAGATCGACTTCCTCCCCCTTATAAGAGAGCTTCGCGCTGCGGATCGTACCCTCGCCGGCATAGTGCGTGAAATAGCCGGCCCGGTACTTCTCCTGGATCAGGAACGGATAGGACGCGTCCTGCACATGATTTGTACCGATGCCGACCGGCCACTCCAGCTTCGCCGCGTAGGGGCGCAGATCGACGATGGCGCCGCCCTGGTCCATATTGACGCAGGCTCTCATGTAGGGATCACAGTACCAGAAGAGCTGTTTATCTGATCCATAAAGAATATCCCTCCACAGTGCGCACTCCGGCTCGGTATAGGATTTCTTCCCGCGATAATAATCGGCAAACTCCGACATCGTCATATCGACGAGCTTACCTTCTTTTTTCAGCTGCTCGTAGTATCTGCAGCCGTCGGTATAGGACTTCACCAGCAGCTCATAAGGAGCCTCCCAGCGCCCCATCTTGTTCATCCAGCCGGGACCCACAAACATCATGTTATATGCGTAGCCGTTATTATACTCTGCCAGAGAACGGTACTGGTCGATCAGGTTATACAGATAGGGGTATTCCCACGTCTTTGTATCGTAGATCATACCGCGCAGCACGTTCTGCGGATGCGTGCCGAAGTTGGAACCGTTTCCGTCATAGCACGCGATCAGATCTCTGGAAAGATGCGGTATCGCCACGATCCCGCTGTCCTCCGCCTCGTTTGCGGCGGGCGCGTGCGTATTCTGCTTCGACGGAATCCACGGCGCCCACGGACCGCCGTCAAAGAGGGTGTACCAGGAATTATTGCAGGTGTGGTAGGCCTTCGGACCCTCCTCCCAGCACGTGGCGATCGCACATTTCACACTCGGATAAGTCTTCTTGATATAGTTCGTCAGGTCGGCATCCATATAATAGGATCCCGTGGACTCCGGATAAAAGCCGAACCGGTCATGAAATTTCTCGAACACATCGTTGACGATGGCTTTCTTCTCCTCCATGGAAAACATCCAGATACAGAAATCCTTCGTCTGATATTTCCCGCGGAACTCCTCACAGGGCAACCCCAGCAGGGACAGCGCGATCTCGTCCCCGTAAACCTCGTGATCGTGCTTCGCGATCTCCACCGCCTCATCATTAAACAGGGAGGCATAGGTCATGTGGATGGTAACCTTCAGACCATTCTCATGCGCAATCCTCTGCTGCGTCTTGAAGATATCCAGAGACTCGGTAAGCAGCGCGGTATCCCCGATATCCTCCTCCTTCCCCTGGCCGGTTACGGTCGCAGAATACTCCGGCACCATCTCCGGCCGGTGAATCACGTTCACAATAAACTTGTCCATACCAAGCCCTCCATAAAAGTTTTAATTCAAATCTCAGTATATACCACAAAATCTATCTCTGCAAGATTCAACCGCTTTTCCCGGGTCTCAAATATTCATCCGCTTTTCCCGAGCCTCAGGTATTCATCCGCTTTTCCCGGGTCTTTAACGAATCCCTGTGGTTTTGATCGGCTTTACCCGAAAAAAGAAAAAAGGCGCCGCCGCAAAGCAGTGCCTTTTCTTATAAAAATTCATATAAAACCAAACAGAATCCCTTTTCC
>JAJBVI010000124.1 GCA_020859905.1 Lachnospiraceae bacterium
ATTATCTCATGGATTCCGAAAGCTGTAAAACCGCCGGGTTATTCATCGCTTACTAACGTTCCGTCTCCGTCGGCTGCGCCAGCGCCTCATTAATCTGAGCGGCATCATAAATTTCGCCGGTCACCTGATCAAACAGTTCCACGATTCGCGTCGTCCCGTCCGCATTTCGAAAATCAGGATGCGCATAGTCGATGCCGGAGTCAATAATAGCCGCCAATACCCCCGCACCAAGCAACGGATCTTCTGATGCCGTCTCCCCCGACACAGGCACAGGAAAAAGCTGATTCCCCGCGCCCGTTTCATACGGAACAAATTGCTGCAGGGAATTCACGCACGAAACACGCCTGCCTTCGTTTACCGCGAAGAACAGGCGTTTCGGTTTCTCCATATATTCAATTTCCGGACGCTGTGATACCTCATCAATCAGATCCTGCGGCACCGTCATCACGGCATAACCGTTCAGCAGCGTATCAATTTCCACTTCCGGATATGTTTCAGACAATTCTGCCATACTGCCGGAAGCCCTGACGATCAGCTGCCATGTTTTGTCCGCGGCATGGTAACCGACAGATAGTTCCTCCGATTTATCTCTCTCCTCATCGGTTGCGTCGAGTGCAAGGTTTAAGAAGTTATCCAGTTTTTCATTGTTCATGAAAGGCTCTCTGCATTTTTTTTATTCTATGCGGCTGGAATATAATGGTGATCATGATATTCTAAACCACTGCTTCTACCAATACTTTTCCATCTACCATTTTTTCCTCGACACCGATTACTTTGTCTTTTTTAAAACTAAATGTCACAAGATAGCCTTTCTGTAAATGAAACCGGTCTAAATATCCGCAAAGTTGTCTCTCTCCATTCTCCTGATATTTATTTCCATACCAAAGCTTTGTTTCTATCACAAATTGCTCGCCGCGATAATCCACAACAATATCCGTTCGTTTTGAATCGCGAGTCTGTGCCTCGACATAATAATTTCCAGTTCCGTTAATCACCGGTTTTAAATACAGCAGAAATAATTTCCGACCATATTTCTCGATGAATTTCTGGTCATTATCGCCATATACATTACAAAAATGTATTACAAACTTTCGTATCAGCAGATCCATGTCAAGCCTCCCATTTTTCAGGAATTGATTCTTGTCATTCTGCGCTTCTCTAAAAGTCTGGCTGCTCATATCCTCTTCCGACAAAAAATAATTATAAAGCTGCATTTCGAAAATACGATTTGCTACAGCCACCTGATTGTCTGTATTTTTAATATAGCCGAACATCATGCCAAGACTCAACGCACTATTATACTGATTAAACGTAAGTTTATCCCCTTCAAACAGTATTCGCATCAGCATTTCCTTTAATTCAGAATACTGCAGAATCTGCTTTATCATACTGTCAAATAAAGGTATAGGCTGACGCATCAACTGTCGGACTGCCTCATTCACACCTGCGACCGTCCATGCATCCGTTTTGATTGGAAACCGGTCTGTTCCGGCAAGCTGTTCATCAATTATTTTACAGATGGCAGACACCAACACAGGATATCCTGATGTGTAATCATAAATCATCTCCGAAATCACAGATATATCCATTCCGGTATAATAATTTTTCTCATATTCTTGAAGCATTGCCGCTATTTGTACACTTGAAAAATCCATATTCATCGAAAAATTCACGGCAATATTCCATGGGCTGTTGATCTGATGCTCACTTTCTGACACAAATTTTCGTTTCAGATTTTTTATATCATATACTCCCGTAAGAATAACCGATTGAAATGTCGGACGTACTCTGCGATGAATATAATAACCGCGCAGTTGGGACAAAAAATCCAAAAACACCTCATTATTCGATGCTTCATCAACCTCATCTACCATCAGAACGATCGGCTTTGCAGATTGGCGGCACCAATCACTTAATAAAGCAAACAGTTCAGGAAGTCCGTCACCATGCGATTTATTCCTGGCATATAATTCAAGCTTTTTTTTATTTCCATCCGGTATTTCAAGACTCGCAGACGCTATAAGAATCTCACGTGAAAACGCGCTGACAAATGAAGCTTCATTGGCATAATCTGCCCGGCTCAACAGTTGAAAGTCAAGACTTATTATCTGGTAATCGCATGAAAGAAAGTCAGCAAGTGCCGCCAGCGTAGTTGTTTTTCCATATTGTCTTCCGCGATTTATGGTAAAATAATCACCCTGACAAACCATGGACTCTATCACCTGCAGTCGTTCTGTAATGTCTACCATATAGTGAACATCCGAAAAACAGGCTCCCGCTGTATTAAATATTTTTGCCATAGCATTCTCCTCATCCCTGATAGCCGATAGACTGATCATCCATGTATCAATAATGTGACATTTATGTTTCTGTCTTTTCCCGCAAAATATTCCCCTTTTCCAGATGCGGTTTCAAAAAATGCTCCTGCGCATACGCCCAGAGCGTCTCTGAACCCAAAGGCGTATTCCGGTTGCGGTTCAGAATCTGATCGATATGTACACCGTGTTCTGCCCACGCTTTTCCGTCGGTCGCCGCATTCAGCATCATCGGCTGCAGGTTGTCCAGCGTTCTGGCAAATCTGGCTTCCGGCGTCTTCTGTTCCTCAAACTCCCGCCAGGACTCATAGAATATTCCGGCCTGATCCTCCGGAAGCAGACCGTAAATGCGCTCCGCCGCCCGCTGCTCCCGCGCCGCCTGCGTTTTTTTGCCCTCCTCGTCGTAGGCATAGGTATCCCCCGCGTCGATTTCCACAATATCATGGATCAACAGCATCTGTACGGTACGCAGCACATCGATCGGCTCGTTGGCGTACTCTGCCAGCAGAATCGCCATGACCGCCATATGCCAGGCGTGTTCCGCGTCATTCTCCCTGTGTTCGCCATCTGTGAGGTAGGTCTGGCGCCGAATCTGTTTTTCTTTATCAATTTCCAGGATAAAATCCAGCTGCTGCTGAAGACGGTTTTTCTCCATATGATCCCCCATTTCGCCGTTCTTGCGTAAAATATTCCATATGGTTTACAAATAGATTTTCCTGTCGAACTACTTCTGTATATACCTTTTCTCATATCTTACGGACTGATTCTCTTTCAGAACAGCTCTCGCACGTTCTTTTCAGAAATTTCTACGATCATTTCCTGCATCATACCCCGCAGATCTCCATGATTCTCTGCGCCGCGCCTTCCTTTCCTGTATTCACGATGTAATCACACAGCGCCGCGTTTTTCAGCTCGTTCTCCAGCGAGATAAGCCGCAGTGTCTTCTCGCGGTTGCTCATGTCTTTCTCAAGAATTGATGCGATCATCCGCTCCCTGCTGCATTTACAGAATATGATCACCGTTGGATAATGCCGTTTCATGGCGATCGCGCCGCTCAAGTCGATTGGCATGACGATATACCGCTCCTGCTCCATCAGCGCGGAGATATCCGCCCATTTCGTCCCGTAGGCATACCCCGCGTACATTGTCGTCTCAATAAAGGATTCCCTATCGCGGGTAAACTCCTCCGGCGAAACCTGAATATGTATCCCGTCGGTGACCGGCTTCGTCGTGTAGGCTCTCGGCACAAGAAATACTTCGTTTCTGCAAAGTTCCTTTGTGATGCTGTTTTTATTGGATCCGCTCGGTCCGACCAGCGCCACGACAGCGGGGCGCTTTGCCTCCACACGATCCTCGATCATGGAAGATTTGATCTGGTCGAGGAGGACAAAAAACTCTTCGAAATTATTGACAGCCAGCAGACCGGTGAGCTCCGTGTTCCAGGGCTTGCGCATCAGCACGGGAAACCGGGCGTTGCTCTTTAAAATATTCTTCGGACCGTCGTCGAGGGCGATATCCACATGGATCATGGACTTCTGAACGCCCATGATGATATTCTCCTCCGGAAAATCCGGAAAGGCTTCCCGGATCTGTTCCATCCGGCGCGTCATATATTGCGGATACGCGGCCGTCACAATATAAACGATTCCCTTTGTCATCAGCCTGCGGATGAAATCTCTCGACTCCTCCGGCACGTACTGCCGGTCATACAGCCGCGGATCATCATAATATTGTTTGATCACGGACGCCCGGCCGGTATTCTCCCAGGAGGTAATGTCCTCCAGCGCGAGCGGCGGGTCAAATCCGTATTCCTCATTCGCCATCTCGACCGCCCGGTCATTGAAAGGAGCGATCACATCATCCCAGTCTATTCCAAATGTAAGCATTTTTCATTCTCCATGCAGGCAAATTTGCCGTTGCTATTACTTTCGTCCGTACATCCCCGTTGTTCCTACAGTCGATTTTTACTTTTCTGCCTGTTTCGTCCGTACATATCGGCAATTTCTACGGACGAAAACTCCAGAGGAACGAGTATAGTCCGTTTTCACCATGAAAAAAGAGCAAGAAGCAAAAAAAAATCAAGACTCCTGCGGCAAAAAGGTGAGGGTCTTCAACTCCCTGTCCACATACAGCTTCAGATAGCGGTCAATCACCCTGCTGACCGTACGGTACACCGTCTCCGTCACCTTGAATGTATACAGCTTCGCGATGGACGAGGAAACGATATACTGCAGCGTATACAGGGAAGCGGCGTCCAGCGCTGCCCCGCCTGCGTGGCCGACACTATTCGGCATTCCTGCTCCATCCGGCCCGCCTGCGGGATTCGACCTGTCTGCACAATTCGTTTCGTCTGCGTGTTCCGGTCTCCCCGCACAATCCGGCCCGCCTGCGTATTCCGGCATTCCGGTGCCCGGCCTGCCCGCACAGCTGGCGCACAGCACGCCGCGATGTTCTATGTAAAACGAAACGAGATTCTCTTTTTTACCGCATTTCGCACAGGCAAAAACCTGCGGAGCAACGCCATAGTACACAATCGTTTTCAGTTCATAAATCCGCCGGACCAGGCGCGGCTCAAGGCTCTGAACGCCCAGTGCGCGAACCGTCTGGTACAGCAGGCTCAGCTGCCGCTCCCCGTCGCCGTACGGCTGAATGAAATAATCCGCCAGCTCCAGAAAATAGCATCCGTAGTACATCCGATCCGGATCGGTGTACAGTCGGCTGAAATACTCCTGTATCTCTGCCCGGACAACCGTGTAGGCGTCGCGTCCCTCGTAAGCCTCGAATTTCCCGAAACAGAAGAGGTTCGTCGCCGCCTGCATGGAGCTTTTCGGCCGTCTGGCACCCCGTGCGAAGGCGGTGACTTTCCCCTGTTCCCTGGTAAGTAACGTAATACGCTTATCGTACTCGCCCGCCGGCGCAGCCTTTATGATCATTCCCGTCAGAATACAAGTCTGCCCCATCCTGTCTCTCACATCTTTCCGTATCTGCCCCGAACTCGC
>JAJBVI010000224.1 GCA_020859905.1 Lachnospiraceae bacterium
GATCCGGAGGGAGATTCTTTCCGCAGGTGAGGATTTCTCCGGACAGGATCAAATTTCCGGGCGGAAGGAATCTGCCGGACAGAATCAATGTTCCGAACAGATGGCTTCTGTCGGGCAGAATGCATTTTCCGGACAGGAGACAGCGTTTGCTGAGGATATCGTCTGCGGAACCTGGTTTATGCAGAGACCGGAATTAAAGGAGCCGCAGGATGTGACATTTGAGCGCGAAGAGCAGTTTGTTTCCTTTGCGGAGCAGGGCGCTTTTGACGCTGTTGTCGGGGATAAATGGCTGAAACGGGCGCTGCGCAACTTTCGCGGAGAGTTCATAGATATCCCGCATTTTGCTGTTTCAGGGGAATATGAGGAGAATATCCGGTGACGGACTGCGGGAAACATATCCGGTGACGGATTGTGAGGAGAATATCCGATGACGGACTGTGAGGACACTGACATGAAGAAATCGAAAAAATATGCGGAATGGGCATCTGATGACCCGACAGGCCGGAATGATATACAGAACCCAATTGAAGCAAAGTGTACATATGGTTCGTGCGGGATCGATCCTGCATATCAGGAATCGGTCCGTGAGACTGCGACTGCATGGATCCGCGTCTACGGCATCGTGCAGGGGGTTGGTTTCCGCCCGTTTGTCAGCCGGATCGCCGATCGGATCGGCGTGACGGGGAGTGTGGCAAACAAGGGTTCCTATGTGGAGATTTTTGTGAACGGGACGGCCGGACAGCAGCGCGATTTCCGATATGCGCTGGAGCATGAGGCGCCGGAGCGGTCCGCCATTTTAAAAATCGACGTTTCGGAATGCGAAAATAAAGATTTTTCCGCGTTTGAGATCATCGAGAGCGAGCGGGAGGAAGGGGATATCTTTGTTTCCCCGGATATCGCCACCTGCCCGAAATGCAGACAGGAGCTGTTTGACCCGGCGAACCGCAGGTACATGCATCCATTTATCAATTGCACGGCCTGCGGTCCCCGGCTGACGATCCTGGATGCGATGCCGTATGACCGGGAGCGGACCAGCATGAAAGAATTCTCCATGTGTCCGGAATGCGGGTATGAATATACGCACGCGGAGACCCGGCGGTACGACGCGCAGCCGGTCTGCTGCAATGACTGCGGACCGGAAGTCTATCTCATCGGGAGACCGGAACGGGGACGGGATGCGATCACGTTTGTGCGGAAAGCGATCCTGGACGGGCAGATCATTGCGGTCAAGGGTATCGGCGGGTTTCATCTCTGCTGCGACGCGGCAGACGAGGCGGCGGTAAGCCGTCTGCGCCGGTTAAAGCAACGTCCGGCCAAACCGTTTGCGGTCATGATGAAGAATCTGAAGACGGTGCATGCGCAGTGTGAACTGTCCGCCGCGGAGGAAGAGATTCTGGACGGACATGCGAAGCCGATCATTTTGCTTAAGAAAAAACCGGGAAGCCGTCTGGCGCCCTCGGTGGCGCCGGATAATCCGAACGTTGGAGTCATGCTTCCGTACGCGCCGGTGCAGATGCTTTTGTTTTCATATAATGACGATGTGGAGATGACTGCGGACAGCTTTGTGATGACCAGCGGCAATGTGTCCGGAGCGCCGATCTGCAGGACGGATGAGGATGCGATCCGGGAACTGAGCAGTTTTTGCGATATCATGCTGTCCCATAACCGCAGAATCCGGCTTCGGGCGGACGATTCCGTGATGGGCTTTTACGAGGGAGAACCTTATATGATCCGGCGATCCAGAGGCTATGCGCCGCTTCCGGTGATGATGGATTTCCCGAAGCATGAGGAAGGGTTTGACAAGACCGCAGTGGAAAGTACGAAACGGATCGGCCGGATCGCGTCAAATGGCTGTGAGGCAGGGGATGACAAAACCGCAGAGGAAAGCACTTCCGGCTCGGCTGCGATCAGCCATTGCTGGCGCGGTCAGGTGGTGGCGGTGGGCGGCGAGCTGAAAAATACATTCTGCATTGGGAAAAACCTGCTGTTTTATCCTTCTGCTTACATCGGCGACATGGCGGATGTGCGTACGGTACAGGCGCTGACGGAATCCATCACACGGATGGAGGAACTTCTTGAGGCAAAGCCGGAGCTGGCGGTCTGCGATCTGCATCCGAAATACAATACGACTGCAGCGGCGGAGTCTCTCGGACTGCCGGTGCTGAAAGTCCAGCACCACTACGCGCATATTTTATCCTGCATGGCGGAAAACAATCTGCCGCCGCAGACAAGGGTGATCGGCGTTTCATTTGACGGTACCGGATACGGAACCGACGGAACCATCTGGGGCGGCGAGCTGCTGCTGTGTGATTACCTTGATTTTCAGAGGGTCGGCAGCATCCGGCCGTTTCTCCAGATCGGCGGCGACGCTTCCGCGAGAGAAGGATGGAGGATTGCGGTGTCCATGATCAATGCCCTGTATCCGGAGCAGGAGGCTGCGGATATAACAGAGAGGCTGGGACTGTGTGAACCGCAGATGCAGAGGCTTTTCCGGCAGATGGCGGAGAGAAAAGTCAATGCCGTGGTTTCCACCAGCGCCGGGAGGCTCTTTGACGCGGTCAGCGCGATCCTGGGGATACGTCTGAGTTCCACCTTTGAGGGTGAGGCATCTACAACGCTGCAGTTTCGGGCTGAGGAATATCGGGAGCGGGAAGGGCTTTCCGCCGGAGATTCTGCCTTTGCGGCGGAGATAAGTCAGGGAGAATCTGCTCCCGCAGTGGAAATGAGACCGGACATTTCTCTGATTTCGGACAGAATGTGTGGAACTGCTGCGGTTGACGGGAACAGAATGTTTGAAACTGCCGAAGATAGCGCGATGATACTCCCCACAGATGCGCTGGTGCGTTTTATCACAGAACAGCGGCTGGCGGGTGAGGATGTCTGCCGGCTGGCGTATCTCTTTCACGAAACCCTGGCTGAACAGATTGTCGCCGGATGCAGGGAGGTTTCAGCAAAAACCGGAGTTGCTTCCTGTGCCTTAAGCGGCGGAGTTTTTCAGAATCAGCTTTTGCTGGAACTGTGTGAGACCGGACCGCAAGCTGCCGGACTCACCGTGTACCGCCACCGTGTGATTCCGCCGAATGACGGCGGGCTGGCTCTGGGACAGGCCGCGGCCGGAATGGCATACCTGCAAACTTATAGGGATTTTTTGGCGGAATCGAGCGTAAAATCGTTGAGAACTTGGCTCGCTGATCGCGGCGCTGCATCGGACGAATCAGCTGGGATATCCGGTCATGATCGTCGGCGCGGGGCTTCCGAAAATTTATAAAATGCTGTCTGAGGAGAAGTCATATTCGGAACGGTTGTTTTGTTATAAGGAGATTGGTTCCCTTACAGAAGACCAGTCTGAAAAAGCCATTGAAATACCGGCATGGCAGTTCGGGATATCTTATACAAAGGATGCCGCAGCAAGAATCCATGATGTTATGAAGGGATATCCGTTTTTTATTCAGCAGCTCTGTCAGGTTGTATATAAAAATGCGGACGAAGATGAAATTTCGCTTTCTGATGTGAATAACAGTATCAGTGAATTTTATGATCTGCTTGACACAGGATTTTTCCGGGTTCGGTATGAACGATGCGCGGAGAGTGATAAAAAGTTTATATTTGCCATGGTGCAGTGTGATGAGCTGCCTTGTACGATTGCGAATGTTGCGAAACATATGAACAAAGGAGTCAGTTCGGTCTCAACGACGAGAGCGCAGCTGATCAGTAAAGGAATTATTTATCCGGTCCGATACAGGGAATTGGACTTTACGGTTCCAGAATTCAGCGGATTTATCCGGCGTTTGGATGAATATAAAAACTGGTCTGAAGAGTGGGAGGCTTTGCTGACCAAATCATAATGCAGTGTGAGATTGAATCATTGATTTTCACACTTAAGGAGGAAAAGATATGTGTGTAGGATTATCTGCGAGAGTAGTAGGAGTAAAGGATGGGATGGCTCTGGTGGACGCTTCCGGCGCGAAGCGTGAGGTTTCCGCGGAGCTTCTGGATGAGCTGGAACCGGGTGATTATGTCATGGTACATGCCGGGATTGCCATCGCGAAGATCAGCGGAGATGATGATGCCGAAGCAGAGAATATCATCGGTCTGCTGTGACAGCAGGGGAAACAGGGATATCAATATGGACGATACGATTCATAAAGCAAGAAGTATAATTGAAAATTATGACGGGAGAAAGCTTCGGATCATGGAGGTGTGCGGCACGCATACCCATGAGATCTTCCGCCTGGGCATCCGGAAGATTCTTCCGGAAAATATAGAACTGATCTCAGGACCGGGCTGCCCGGTGTGTGTGACACCTGTGGATTTTATTGATGAGGCGATTCTGCTTGCTCTGGAAAAAAAATGCATGATCTGTACTTTCGGCGATCTGATCCGCGTGCCCGGAACGAGGATGAGCCTCGCGGGAGCCAGAGCGGAGGGGGCGGATATCCGGATCGTCTATACGCCGCTGGACGCGGTGAATGCTGCGTGGGAAAATCCGGATCGGCAGGTTGTGTTTTTGTCGGTCGGCTTTGAGACGACGACGCCGTCGGCCTGTCTTTCGGTAAAAAAGGCCGTCGGGCAGGGACTGACCAATTTTTCTGTTCTGACCGCGAATAAGACGATGCCAAATGCTTATGAGGCGCTGAAGGGAAGTGCGGACGCGTTTCTTTTTCCGGGACACGTCAACGCGATCACCGGCGAGGCGGACTGCCGCAGACTGCGCGATGAGGGCGTTTCCGGCGTAATCGCCGGTTTTACGGCGAAGGAATTGCTGACGGCGCTGGCGGTTATTGTTGAAAAATCGAAAAAGGGTGAACCGTTTTTTGTGAACTGTTATCCCAGAGTAGTGCGGCCGGAGGGGAATCCTGCCGGGATGAAGCTGATTGCGGAGGTGATGGAACCCTGTGATTCACAGTGGCGGGGATTGGGCGTTATACCGGGTTCCGGGCTGAAACTTCGGGAAGCGTACCGGGATTTTGATGCCCGGATTAAATTCATGCTGCCCGAGGTGCACGGGAAACCGAACCCGGCCTGCCGATGCGGCGATGTGCTTCAGGGGAAATGCAAGCCGTCGGACTGCAAGGTGTTCGGGAAGGTCTGTACGCCGGAGCACCCGGTTGGAGCCTGCATGGTCTCCAACGAGGGAAGCTGCTCGGCATATTATATGTATGAACGCTGGCAATGAGCCGTGCGGCAGACCGCAGAGAACCAGACTAGTGTGTCGTCTCAATCATTTTTTAAGTTATAGTGCTGGATATGCCGTCATT
>JAJBVI010000177.1:0-1147 GCA_020859905.1 Lachnospiraceae bacterium
CACGGAATCCACATCAACCGGGACCTCCCCAGTTTCTCCTCTGGCATCAACAATCTGTTTCTTCTCTTTTTCCTGTGTGGGTTCAATCTCCGTACCGGATTCGGAATCATCCTCAAGACTGCCATTTCCGCCGGCATCTGCCTCATTATCTTCCCCGGATCCGGTATTTCCCTCCGTATTCTCCTCTGAAGAGCCGGTATCCTGCACATCTGTCTGGGATGAAGTATCTGATTCAGAACCATATCCCGCGGTACCTGTCGTATCCGCGTTTCCATTATAGACCGAATCATAGGTCTGATCCGCCGTATCCGTGCCGTCCCCGTTCAGCGCGTCCTCTCTGGACTGATCCCGTTTCGAATCCGAGTCATCCACCTCCTCGTGCGGTGCCAGATCCTCATCCTGATCCTCATTCTCCTCATCGTTATCGATGGACTCTGTCTGTGTATCCTCATCCACCTCGTGATCCTGCTCATAGACAGTCTGTACCAGAACCGGGCTGTTCCTGCATCCAGCCTGAGAGATAATCAGACAGCCCGCGATGACCAGCAGAAGTATTTTGCTCATTTTTTTACTGTTTATCATATCGTTTCCCGTTCCATCAACAGCAGAGAACCGCCTACCGCCGAATGAATCAGCCGAAAAGCGGCTCTCTGTTACGTGAGCACTACATTAACTACATGGATCTGTTACATGTATGTCAGCCATACTGTATACGTGTCTGCTATGCTGCATAACTGTCTGCTATACCTCATAACTGTCATTCATACGATGTAACAACTGCTGCCGGATTCTCATAAAGATCCGTCATGCGGCGTGATTACTGCCATTTGATGACAAAAACGTCATTGATGCTGGTCGCTTGGTTCATCCGGAACGTGTTGGACAGGTCCGTATCCTCGATGGAATCCTGCAGCAGGATGTTGGTGCCGCGGCGGATCGCCAGCTCATCGTCACCGTCTTTGTCCCAGTCGCCGACCAGTACCGTATCCGATTCCAGACCAAGATCTGCAACTCTCGTTACATCGTCATCGGAGCCGAGTACGGACTGGAAGTAATACGTCGTCCCGCTTCTGCGGACCGCGAATTCATCCGTTCCGTTGCCGTCCCAGTCGCCTACAAGAATCTCATCATCTGCTCTGCCATAGGT
>JAJBVI010000177.1:1247-5175 GCA_020859905.1 Lachnospiraceae bacterium
CTCATCATCTGCTCTGCCATAGGTAAATCTATCGATATCGTCACTGTCATCAGAGCCAAGCACTTTCTGAGTGTAATAGACATTGCCGCGGCGGAGGCAGATTTCCTCCACACCGTCGCCGTCCCAGTCGCCGATCAGGATCTCATCGTCTGTTCTGCCGTAGGTGAACTCCATGCTGTAGTCGGTATCGCCCACCTCATCATAGAGGTAGAACGTAATTCCGCTGCGGATAGCGAGCGTATCACCGGCAACGAATTCCACTTCCTCCTCAACCAGCGCTCTCTCAGCTTTCATCAGAGCCACGGTGATCGAATTCACCTCATTCTGGTCAAAATAAGAAGAGTTGTTCAGGACTGTCTGCGCATTGGTCAGCGCGGTCTCAAATGTCTCATAGCTGTCCTCTGTGTAAGCGTCCGCATTCGCCGCGATTTCCGCCGCGTCCTCTACCTCCGCCTCAAGCGTGCTCAGATCCAGATTTTCGGAATCAGCTGCGGTGTAGTTCTTCGAAGAGCCGGCCGCGATTCCGGACTGATCCTGCGGCCATACCGTGGTCAGGTCACTGTCAGCAAAATCCTCGAAATTGTCATAGTAGTATTCCTTGCCCTGTGCCAGCTTCGCGTTGATATCATCCGTGTTGTAATCGGACAGGTCAGTACTCAGACCCTCTGGAAGCGTAACATCAGAGAATGTGGTGTTCGTGATACTCTGAAGAGAATCAAAATCGGACACATGGTAGAACTGCTCGTAGAAATACGCGCACATCTCAACCGGGTCAATGTCCAGAATGTCACTGTACATATAGCCGATGAAGTAGCCGAAGCCCATGCCGTTCTCAATGGAGTTCATCGTGATGCCGTAGATGGAATCCGGGTTCGATGTGATAACCATCTTGCCCTCAAGATCACTCTCTTCATAACCACTTACTCCGAGAACTTCCATCAGATCCGCAAAAGTATTCGGCAGATCCGTATCAGCACCTGAACCGCCATTCGATCCGGAAATTATAACCACGTCCGCCTCAAGCAGCTGGTCGCCCGTTATGCCGGTTGTGCCGATCTCATCAGCAATATTTTTTGCCACATAATTTACATACTCTGCGCCACGGACATAAGATGTCGCGTCCATGGTATCAGCAGTTGCAAGATCAACGGTACCATCATCAGTGTTGATCGTCTGCACAACCGCCATGGTCTTCTGCTCGAGACCCTGGTTCTCCAGTTCTGAGAGTACATAGGTAGAAACGCCGCATACATAATCGCCGAACTGCTCCGCGATCGCGAGCGGATCACCGTACCGTCCGGTCTTGCCGGTCTTCGCGGTGATGACATTCATGACATTCGCCGTCTCATTCAGAGCCGAGATCATGTCATAGGTCGTCGTCGTCGTGTAGGAGATCAGATACGGGGAGTAGTCCTCGTCGCCTTCCTGATAATAATCCTCTCCCAGTCCGTCGCGAATCGCCTGGATCAGCGCGTCATAACCGTCCAGATCATCCGCCGAGTTGCTGGAGGAAACACCGATCAGCACATCCGGGCGCCCCGCAAGCGAGATGGATGTGCCGTACTCGTCAATAATCGTGGTGTCCGCCTTCGCCGGGCTCGCCGCGACATTGTTCTCCGGAATGATCACCGCGTCCCCAGACAGCTCGAGTCCTTCCGCTTCCGCATAGAAATTATAAAAATAATTGTAGTAGTACGGATCCGGGCTGTCGTTCGCGTCCGTGCCGAACACGCCGAGCATCAGCTTCGTCTTCGCCTCCTCCAGCGTCGTCGGCATGGAGCCGTTGATCATACTGAAACCACAGACGGTGTTCATGCCGAGGATCTCAGGCAGAACCGAACCCGCTCTGTGAACAGAAACGGTGATGATATCATCCTCCACCTCCATCGATGAATGTGGAGGCTCAAAATTGTACTCCGCCGCCAGAGCAGAAATCGCAGAACCCGCAACCATAGCTGCCGACAAAGTAACGGCAAGCGTTCTCTTCAAAGCTTTCCTTTTCTTCATATAGCTTCTCCCTTCCTCATAAGGTACAAAACAAAGCTGTTCTATAATAAAGTAAAAATAGAATAAAAAAAATTATGTGTAGTGCTGCTTTTTTTGAACAACCTTGCCTTGTTTTAATTTACCAAAAAATTATAACATATATAATACACTCTGTTCAATTTTTTTGAGATGTTAGTTATGCAGATTTGGAAACAGTTAATCCATGACATGCATGGCAATGGAAGCAGGCAGAAAATAACGGAAACCGAAAGAAGAAAAGGCGGCGACATGCATCCGTACAGGAAAGCAGATGGAGACAAGCATCCATACAGGAAAGAATGAGGCGTGCGTCAATACACAAAGAAAATGCACAGGTCCTGTTAGCGGAAACCTGCGCACTTTTCTTTACACTCGAAAACAAGTGTCAAAAATGGGGCTTTACGAGTAATACTATACCACACTTTTCAGGAAACAGTAATCCGAATTCTTCATAACTCGACGCCTTTTCCGGATATAGTTATGCCTATATTGATATAAAGTATTTACGATTCTGCATAACTGGTATACAATGGGATACACACAGCGGAGACACCCGCCCGCTCTAGCTGCCGCATAAAACAGATTATCCCCGGATCAAAGGCTTCCTTCGCCTCCGCAACCCGGGGAAATAATCGTCTGTATTTCTTTCCAGTGTCATGTCTGTCCTCTACCTCAGTCATGACCGGCACTTATTTTTATTCTTAATATTCTTAAATCAGTAATCCGAAATCCAAAGCCAACACTGTTTTCCTGCCGTATGGCTTCACTTATATCGTGCATCCCTGTTCATATCGCACGATCTCAACAGCATAACAGCATACATCTGAGCATCTGGGTAATCTCACTTTTTAGATTATACACCATAAAGACTGGGCGTGGTACACCTGCTTTCGCATATAGTTATGCATGTACGGTAATATAGTTATCCGGTTTCTGCATAACACATCTCTTTCTATGCCAGTCTCTGCATTACCTGCGGCACATTCCCGCCGGTCTGCAAAGCCTGTTCCGCACTACCTGCAGTGCATTCCCGCCGGTCTGCAAAGCCTGCTGTTTGCATTCATTCAACCGGCTTTGTCTGCAGGTCGGCGGGAAATACAGGTCCCCTCTCAGGGATAAAAAATATATAATAGGAGAAAATGAGAGCATAAAACGATGTGTCATTCTGCTCACCGCATAGTAATCATACGATTGCATTACTCAACGCATTCAACTGTATAATTACTATACAATTACATTATATACCATAATGAGTGATTTGTATATCACAGTTTTTGCATAAAGTAATATAGAATATGATATAGAGTTATTCGGTTTCTGCATGATATATTCCGATTTTGCATAAATACGCAATAAATACCGGAATTATTCCGCTCCGGGCAGGCAATGGCGCAGATCTGATTCCCATAAAAACCGGCGGAATACCTCTCTGGACGGGCGTTATGCATCATAGAATTCCTCATATCCGGAAAGACCTGCGGAACCCTTATCTGCGCGGGCGTTATGCTTCTTCCGCTGATGCCCGCGGCCGCAGTCCGCCCCAGAAATCATCCAGCATCCCCGGCAGGGTCTGCAGGCTGCACGCCCGGTAATCCTCCCACTCCCGCGGGAACAGAGCCCGGTAGTCCCGCCGCAGGAACCGCTCGTCCAGCAGCCCGATCACGCCGCAATCCTCTGCAGTCCGGATGACGCGCCCCGCCGCCTGCTGCACCTTGTTCATGCCCGGGTACTGATACGCGTAGGAAAATCCGTCCTTCCTGCCGCTGACATTCCGAACTCCGGACTCAGCTGCGCTGTTTCCATTTCCGCCGCAGAAATGTCTCATACCGGCAGCAGCATTTTCATCATGTACATCCGCCGCTGCTGAAGCACCCCCGCAATCCCCGTTTTCCCCGGAGAGACC
>JAJBVI010000035.1 GCA_020859905.1 Lachnospiraceae bacterium
ATGTTTTTGCGGTCCCCAATGTCAGAAATACGGATGCGAGCATCCGATTTCTGACATTTTGTCCCTTGTATCATATATACGGCTTTTGGACGGGAATCGGAAACACAGCAAACAGGAAAATTATCGTTTCCCGGAGACACGCCCTGCTTTACAGGAAACAAAAACATTCAGAAAGTCCTTGACGAACCGTCCGGAATGTGCAATAATAGCAACGTTGTTGAAAACAAAGCAGAGTATCCACTCTCACCCCGGCACAATTGGGTGACCGGCGGTTCATGGTTCAAAGCTTTTTGTGTTTTGATTTTTGTGTGGATAGTCTGACTATCCACATTTTATGTTTATGGAGGTAATCACCATTAGCCAGTTACAGATTAATGAACAAATCAGAGACAGGGAAGTTCGCGTGGTCTCAGCGGATGGGGAGCAGTTGGGCATCATGTCGGCGAGAGACGCATATAAAATGGCGCAGGAAGCGGAGCTTGACCTTGTTAAGATCGCACCGCATGCGAAGCCGCCTGTTGTGAAGATTATTGATTACGGGAAGTTCCGCTATGAGCAGAGCCGCAAGGAAAAAGAGGCGCGCAAAAAGCAGAAGACCGTTGAACTCAAGGAGGTGCGTCTGTCTCCCAATATCGAGGCAAATGATCTGAATACCAAAGTAAACGCCGCCAGGAAATTCATCGCGAAAGGTGACAAGGTGAAGATTTCCCTGCGCTTTCGCGGCAGAGAGATGGCGCATGTGCAGAACAGCAAGCATATTCTGACAGATTTTGCGGATTCGCTTGCCGATATTGCAGTTGTGGAGAAGCCGCCCAAGATGGAAGGCCGCTGTATGACCATGGTACTTGGCCAGAAACGATAGCATGAGCACGCTGATTGTTTTCAGCACGCAGGATATTCAGATCAGGAGGAAATTATTATGCCAAAAATGAAAACAAAAAGAGCAGCAGCAAAGCGCTTTAAAAAGACAGGAAGCGGTCAGTTAAAGAGAAACAAAGCTTATAAGAGTCATATCTTAACCAAGAAAACTGCCAAGAGAAAGAGGAATCTCAGAAAGCCGACGATGACCGACGCCAGCAATGTTAAGAACATGAAGAAGATTTTACCGTATCTGTAAGCAGAAGTCAGGAGGACAATAAAATGGCAAGAATAAAGGGCGGATATAACGCGAAAAAGAAACATAAAAGAGTATTGAAGATGGCGAAGGGTTACAGAGGCGCCAGATCAAAGCAGTACCGTGTGGCAAAGCAGTCCGTGATGAGGGCTCTGGCGAGTTCCTATGCGGGCCGCAAACAGAGAAAGAGACAGTTCCGGCAGCTGTGGATTGCACGTATTAATGCGGCCGCCAGAATGAACGGTCTTTCCTACAGCAAGTTTATGTACGGCCTGAAGCTGGCTGGGATCGAGATCAACCGCAAGATGCTGGCTGAGATGGCTGTCAACGACGCGGATGGATTTTCAGCTCTGGTGGATACCGCAAAGGCAAAACTGGCTTAATGTACTGTATCATTGATACAGTACATCAGTCTGTTCAGACGATAAGCATATTGTACAGAAAAAGGCTGCCGCACGGATTGTACGGCAGCCTTTTGGGGTTGCGCCTGTCGGCGCACGCTTTTCCCGTCCGGTTTAACATTCCCCGGCTTTTGTGTCAAATTCGGGATTAAACGCATAGAAGTTCTTCGCGTTCAGCTTATCGGTGACGATGCGGAGACCTTCACCGAACCGCTGGAAGTGAACGACCTCGCGCTGCCGCAGGAAGCGGATCGGGTCGCATACTTCCGGATCCCTGACCAGGCGGAGTATATTGTCGTACGTTGTCCGGGCCTTTTGTTCCGCAGCCATATCTTCGAAGAGATCAGTGATCGCATCGCCCTTGGACTGATACTCACAGGCGTTATGCGGGATGCCGGCTGCGGCGGCAGGCCAGAGACCGAGCGTATGATCCACATAGTAGGTGTCAAAACCGCTCTTTTTGATTTCCTCCGGAGTCAGATCCTGCGTCAGCTGTTTGACGATGGCGCAGATCATCTCCATATGCGCCAGTTCCTCGGTGCCTATATCCGTGAGCAGACCGGCCACCTCGCGGTACGGCATGGAATACCTCTGAGACAGATATCTCATGGACGCGGACAATTCGCCGTCCGGTCCGCCAAACTGCGAGATGATGACCCTCGCGATCTCAGGATTCGTTTTTGTGATATTGACCGGATACTGTAATCTTCGTTCATAATTCCACATAGATCAGCAATACCCCCTTTCCCACGGCCAGCTCTGTACGGCCCAGTTCCAGACATCACAGTCTTCCCCGGCAAACTGTGTCAGAGGACCATATTTATTTTCGTATTCTGCGGTGGCTTTTCTGTACATATGATTCATCTGATGATAGTAGTCGAGTGCATCCTGATCCAGCGGATGCGTATCCAGAAACAGCGTGATATCGCTTAAGGCAAACCCAAACTGATTCACAGCCTGAAACAGTTTCATTTTTTCATTATTATAAGGTGAACTCATGAACAATTTCCCCCTTTTCCCGTAAATGGTTTATCTAATTCGGGGAAAATCGTCCCTGTTTCGATTGCCTGCTCCAACTCATAGGTGCGGCTGAAATGCTGCCACGGCACATAGGCCATGGCGATCGACCTGCATTCTGCCGCGTCATGCTTTACATGCGCTGCAGCGGACGGATCCGCAGACCCGCATCCGCAGTCATGAGCGGACGGCCGTCTCATGGAACCGCGCATGCTGTTGTTTGTCGGCATATTCGGATAATATCCTGTATTGCAGTTCAATGTTTTTTCCTTTCTGATGGATTTAATGTACTATATGCGATCCGGTTCAGAAGGGTGAGCATTGTTTTTTCTGCAATAAAAAAGTCTCAGGCATTCCTTCATGAAATGTCTCAGACTTCTTTACGGGTTGGGCTGTTTTCATAAACAGTCAGCAGTTCGTAGGGGAATCGAACCCCTGTTTCCGCCGTGAGAGGGCGGCGTCTTAACCCCTTGACCAACGAACCGTACAAAAGAGATTATACAGATAAAGGCATTCTGTGTCAATATTTTTTTTGATTCTTTTTTAAATTGTTTTTTCAGATGTCTTTTCGAAGCCGCACAAAAAAACTATTTTAAAAGCGGAACAAAAGCCGGCCTGACTCTTGACCTTACCCGGAAAAAAGTATACACTGTATCTCATGAAAGTCGATCAGTCACAGTCAAACGCAATCCGTCACATAGCCGGTCCGGCTATCATTCTCGCGGGACCGGGTTCCGGTAAGACTACCGTTATCACAGGAAGAGTGGAATATATGATCCGAAAGCACCGGATCCGTCCGGAGCAGATTCTCGTTATTACATTCTCGCGCGCTGCCGCTGCGGAGATGCGGGAACGGTTCGAAAAGCTCATGGGCGGGCAGCATGTCCCGGTCACCTTCGGCACATTCCACGCCGTCTATTTTCACATCCTGAAGTGCGCTTACGGATATACCGCGAACAACATTGTAAAGGAAGAGCAGAGAACACAGTTTATCCGCGAGTTTATTCGCCGGCTCAGGCTGGAGTATGACGATGAGGCGGATTTCATCCGGGGCATTCTCGCAGAGATCAGCCTGATCAAAAATACCGGTGTGGATCCGGAACACTATTACTCCGTGAATTGTGCGGAAGCGGTATTCCGCAGGATTTATTATGCCTATCAGGAGTTTCTTTTTCAGAACAGGCTGCTTGATTTTGACGATATGCTGGTTTGTACGAAGGAATTGTTTGAACAGAGACCGGATATCCTTTCTGCCTGGCAGGGTCGTTTTTCCCATATTCTGATCGATGAGTTCCAGGACATCAATCAGATTCAGTATGAGATTGTCCGGATGCTGGCACAGCCGCAGAACAATCTCTTTATAGTGGGAGATGATGATCAGTCGATTTATCGTTTCCGCGGCGCGAAACCGGAGATCATGCTGAATTTTGAGAAGGATTTCCCCGGCGCGGAGAAAGTGCTGCTGGATACGAATTACCGTTCCGGCTCGGAGATCGTCAGATGGGCGGGAAATCTGATTTCCCATAATAAAACAAGGTTCCGGAAAGACATCCGTTCTCACGCAGACACCGGACTTTCCCCGGTTATGATTTCCTTTCATAATCAGAGGGAACAGAACCTGTATGTGATCCGGACGATTCGGGATCTGAGCCTGGACGGAGTTCCTTACGATGAAATAGCGGTTTTGTTTCGCACGAATGCGCAGCCGGGACTGCTGATCCGGCAGCTTGCGGAGTACAACCTGCCGTTTCTCTCAAAGGAACATATTCCGAATATTTATGAACATTGGATCGCGAAGGATCTGATCGCTTATATCAAACTGGCGATGGGAGACCGGAGCCGGGCTTCGTTTCTGAGGATCATGAACCGGCCGAAGCGCTATCTCTCGAGAGAGAGCCTGCCCTGTGAGGCTGTCGATTTTGATATGTGGAAGGATTTTTACCGCACGCAGGACTGGATGGTGCGGCGGCTGGAAAAACTGAGGATGGATCTGGAGGTACTCGCGAAGCTGCGCCCTTATTCCGCAGTCAATTATATCAGAAAGGCCGTCGCTTACGAGGAGTATCTGACTGATTTTGCGGCGGAACGAAAAACAGCGAAGGAAGATCTGTTCGATATTCTTGATGAGATTCAGGAGGAAACAAAGGGGTTTGAATCATATGACGCATGGCTGGATCACATGGAACAGGTGCAGAGGGAATGGAAAGAGCAGTTTCAGAGAAAAAGCAGCCCGGACGCGGCGATACGCCTGAGTACGCTGCACGCGTCAAAGGGGCTTGAGTTTGATACGGTGTTTATTGTTGATGTCAATGAAGGGATCATGCCCTATAAAAAAGCCGTGCTGGAACAGGATCTGGAGGAAGAGCGCAGAATGTTTTATGTCGGCATGACGCGGGCAAAGAACAGGCTGTATCTCCTTCAATCCGGGCAGATACATAATAAAGAGACGGCACCCTCGCGGTTCCTTGAGGAGTGCGTCAGAGCAGCGCCGGGTTCCGGGAACAGTGAAAATTAATATTCGCTCTGCATCAATGTGTCGTCATTGACGGATGAATTTTGTTTTGAAAGTTGGTATTGACGTGACATTTGAAATATCTTATACTTTGATTGTCATAAAGTTTTGGACGATTA
>JAJBVI010000119.1 GCA_020859905.1 Lachnospiraceae bacterium
GTCTCTCGGAAGGGTAAAACGTTTTAATGCCTTACCCTCTTTGATGATCTTCTTCATCTCTTTTTCAATATTATCCAGATCCTCTCTGGAAAACGGCTCGGACTCAAAATCATAGTAATAGCCGCTGTCAATGGAAGGTCCGATCGCAAGCTTTACATCGGGGAACAGCCGCTTCACCGCCTCCGCCATCACATGCGAAGCGGTATGGCGTACGACAGCCAGCCCGGCGGGGTCGGCAGCCGTCAGGATATTCAGGCTGCTGTCCTCCGTGATCACGGTGCGCAGGTCAACAACCCTGCCGTTGACTTCCCCCGCGCAGGCTGCTCTCGCCAGGCCCTCGCTGATATCTCTCGCGATCTCATAGACACTCAGGCTCTCCCCGTACTCCTTCTGTGAGCCGTCCCTTAATGTAATCTTCATTATGCTTCCCTTCTTTCCGTCCGGTATTATCATACAGTACCGACAATATCAGACATTATTCTTACGGCAGGAATTCACTGCCGAAAACAGCGGCGCGTTTCTAAGCGTGCAGGCATTATTTCCTGCCGCAGCATTTCTTATACTTCTTCCCGCTCCCGCATGGGCACGGATCGTTCGGATAAATCTTATCCGGCTTAACGATGGTGCCGGATTTCCTCTGCTCCAGATACAGCTCCCTTAACCTCTCCTCCGGGAAAATCTCCCTCCACTGAGGCAGTCCGTAAAGCCATTCCGCTCTGGCTTCCACCATATTCTTATAGAGCCTCTCCTTATCAAACGCAAGGCTGACGCGAGAATCCTCGCTCAGATCCTCCAGGTCATTCGGCGTGATCAGGCTCTCCTGAATGCCGTCAAGAAAACCCGTCATATCCATTATTTCCAGATCATATTTCTCCGCCAGTTCCTTAACAGTGCCCTCAACCGCCTCGTCCGGGTTCGTCAGAAGCTGTTCGTAGACTCCCTTCTCCAGCTGGAAATAACGATTCCAGAACTTCTGGAGTTCTCCCTGATTCGCATTTTTATTATAGGCAATTTTCTGCCAGTCCTGATATAATCCCATAATTAACCGCCTTTTCTGATGAATATATATTGCCGGTCACATCCTCACCAATTTTTGCTTTTGTATGATACAGGATGTGACAGGTAACGAATATTTCTCTGTTCTCATTGATTATCTGACAGATCGCGATCACAAATGACCGCACGCGTAAAGATAGTATACATCAATTTCCCATACATTTCAATTTATTTTTCGCATCCGTCCATACAAAACCGAAACCTTTTTTGAATATTTTCCGCAGGTACGGTCATAATAATAACAGTAAGACGGTTCTTAACCGCCGGTACAGTCGGACAAACGCTGCACCGGAAGCCGTCTTTCTACTAACTTATCCTCCCCTATGACATCTCCGGAATCTGGACAGTCAGGTTCCGGAGAATTTGTGTCTGGTCAGGGAATGACATGCAACTTTTTGTTGTTATTTCACGGAAAACATGTATAATGATAATACCGGCAGCAAAATGTCCCGTACAACAGATTTCCGGCATACAATCCCATCATTCTTAAGACCCGCCGGAACATCAGAAAGGTATATCCTATGAAGAAATTAAAACGCGTCACCGCCCTCGTCGGCGCCATTGCACTGATCGCTCTTTACATATACACGCTGGTGCTGGCGATCATCGGCAGCGAGCAGACGATGAACCTTTTCATGACATCTGTCGTCGCCACAGTTGTACTCCCGGTACTCCTGTGGGCGTACTCGTTTATCTATAAGCTGCTGAAAAATAATTACTCGGAAAATGCCAGGGAACAAACAGAGAAAATGAAAAAAGCCCGGGAGCAGAACGAAAAGAGCAGCGGGAACTGACCCGCTGCTCTTTTATATATCCATATTATGATACGCTTCCCTCATCTTCTTCCACTTGGAAGCTCTCGGGCTCCGTACTCAGCGTGGATGTCACGATCGAACTGCTGACCAGATAAACCGTTCTCTCCTCCGTGCTGTCCGTCGTCTGCAGATAATAGCCGCCGACCATATCATTCTCGATCCCGAACTCATACGTCTGTGTGCTGCCGTCGGAAAATTCCACCGTAAATGTCTGCGACGGGGCGTCCAGTCCGTACTGGCCGATGTCCTCGACATCCCCGATCACTCTGTCCGCCTCCATCTCACTCATCGTGGTGAGGAAGCTCTCAACCTCTTCCGCATCGATCTCCATGGTCGTATCAGCGGTGTAAATCCACTGCTCATCCTGCAGTTCAAACGTGACCGTCTCCCCGCCCGGCTGATAGGAAAACGCGGTGACGTCGCTGACCTCAAAGGCATTGACATAGACGACGGACGCTTCCTCCTCCGCCTCCGCTCTCTGCGCCTGCACTCTTTTTCCCAGGATAACCGCAGCCAGAGCCGCAACAATAATGATCAGTATAATGATTAATGTGATCAACTGTTTTCTTCTCATATGAACCTCCGTTTGGCTGTCAGCAGATCCGGTCCGGATCCTGATTCTTAATCCTGACCGGCATAACCGTTCCTGTCCTTCACTACGCCTTCCTTCTTCTCATCCAGATCAGAATGCCGAGCACGATCAGAACGATCGGCAGGACAACGATCAGGAGTATCGCGCTGGCTATGACGAAGGACTGATTCACACTGAGGTAATCATAGGAATACTCCTTCGCGTCGATGGCGATCGCCGTCTCCGAATCGGAGTAACCGCTGACGATTCCCTTAAAAAGAACAAGGTTCTGCCCGGACACATAGCTGTCCACCGTATCATTGAATGCGGCAACGGATGCAATCACCGTGACATCCGCGCCCGTCTCCGAATCCACGACATTGGCGCCGAGGATAAAGGTTCCCTCCTCATCGCCGTCCTCCTTTTCATAGGTGGTCATCGTGTCCAGATCCGTTTTCAGATAGGCGGACGAGGATGTCTCCAGCAGCGACGTAAAGGTCAGCGTCTCCGATTCCTCATCGATATTCGCGACTGCCTGCGCGTCCACAATCATGATATAACCTTCCACGCTCTCTGTCTGGTCCGCGGAAACAACATTCGGGAGCAGGTAGAACGGATACTGATAATACGAGGAGCGGTCGGACTCCATCACGATGCCCCAACTTACCTGCATGCCGTACTCGGCCAGAATGGAATCAAAGTTTGCCATATCGCCGGTCGCCTCATAGGAGGTCGTGATCAGCGCTTTCCCGCCGGAAGCGAGATAATCAATGATCTTCTGCGCGTCGTCCTCCGAGAAATCAGTGGTCGGTCCGTTTATGATCACGGCAGCCGCGTCGTCCGGAACAGCATCCTCCGTCAGCAGCGTCAGATCCTCCACAGACAGGTTCAGTTTCTCCAGCGCATCCGTAAAGGACGAATCCAGCTCCGTTTCTCCGTGTCCGGTGATCATGTAGACCGTCTGCAGATCGCCGCTCGTCACATAACTGATCGCGCTGGTGATCTGTCCCTCGCCGTCATACGCGCTGATGCTCTGCGTGTAAGTGGAGTAATCCACCGTATATTCATAGATATCGTAATAGTCGATGACCTTCGAGTAATTCTCCGAGACAACGATCACACTGTCCTCTGTCGGCGCGGTATCCGTGTAGGTCGAATAGAAATTCGGGGAAACCGTCGGGTCTACATATTCTACCGTAATATGATCGCTGGCCTCCTCGTACCGTTTCAGAGTCTTTGAAATGATATCATCCGCGTCGTCCTCCGCGGAAAGCATATAGATCGTCACATCACGGTCCAGTTCATCCAGAACCGTATAGGTATCCTCCGTCAGCGTGTACAGCTTCTGGTTCGTTACATCGATATTTTTTACACTCTCCGGCAGCTGGTAAGACAGAACATTGACCACAACGACAATGACCGCGCCGATCAGGACAAATGTAGAATTAAACACGCCCCGTCTGATTTTCTTCGAGCTGACAGACCAGCGGTATTTCTGCACCAGCTGGCATGTAAAAAACAAAAACAGGATCGTGCCGGATACATAATAGACGATTCCGGTCACATCCAGGATCCCGTTGGTAAAATTATCCATCGGCACCGCGATCGCCAGGCAGTTCAGGATCTGCGTCAGCACGTTTCCGCTGTCGGAGATCATGCTCGTAATGCTGTCCATCATATAGCCGAGGAACAGCACGCCGAAGGACAGCACCGCCGCGATCACCTGGCTCTCCGTCACCGCCGAGAGAAACAGGCCGATGGCGATCGCCAGCAGGCCGAACAGCCAGACACCCAGGATCGCCGTGTAGCTCTGCGCAAAAGGCACCGTGCCGAAGCAGCTCATAATCAGCGGGCACAGGCACACAAAGGCAATGCCGATACTGAAAATGATCACCATGGCAAAAAACTTGCCAAGGATCACGCGCGGAATTGAGATCGGAGCCGTGTACAGCAGCTGATCTGTCTTCGTCCGCCGGTCCTCCGCCATGCTCCGCATCGTGAGGATCGGTATGATGATCAGGAAAATAAACGTAACCGCGGATATCGAATAGGCAATATACGGATACCCGCTGTTTAGGCTGTATGCCCAGAAATACAGGTCAAACAGGAAGAAAAAGGCCGCCAGGAAAATCCAGCCCAGCACAGAAGTAAAATAGGCTCTCAGTTCTCTCTTGATAATCGCTTTCATCTGTTACTGCACCTCCCTGTCTTCCGTCAGCTCCAGGAATACATCCTCCAGCGACTTCATGATACTCGTCATTTCCAGAAGAACGATGCCGTTCTCCGCGCAATAGAAAAAGACATCCTCTCTCACGTCCGTGCCCGGCTTCGCTGTGATCTCCATACGAATCTCCGGGGTTTCCGGGACGAGGATATCCGTGGTCTCCGGGGCAAAATCCTCCGGGATCTGCTCTGCATCCTCCGAAACGTCCGCAGTCAGTGAATCTGCGTCCCCGGAGAATTCGGCTGCATTTTCCGCCGTGTTTTCCGGTGTCTCAGTGGAGCCGGATGCGGTTTCTTCTGTCCCGGTGCATTCAGCAACGCTCCCGTCCGCAGTCTCCGCATCCCCGGTAAATCCGGCATCTGTGTCGTTCATGGCTTCCGCCGCCGCGCTCTCCGGCTCCCCGGACAGCATCTCCTCCAATGCCCGCTTCGGCCGTTTCACCTCCAGCACATCCGCGGACTTCACGCCGGGCAGTTTCAGCAGACTTTGTGCCAG
>JAJBVI010000140.1 GCA_020859905.1 Lachnospiraceae bacterium
CGATAACGGCATCAGTGACAAATCGTATTACTACTGGCTCCGGAAAATCCGGAAGTATCTGTTGGAGCTGCTGCCGCTCCGGATGGATGTCGATGGCAACATATCACCATCCGATGTGGATGATCTGCTTCCCTGGTCATGCAGCCTTCCGGATAAGTGCCATAAAGTACACCGCCGAAAGGCGGTTTGCTTTTAGGCCATGGCGGATGGTTTGACGTTTACGGATGACAGGCAGGATACCTCGGACATATGGGGGCTGACCCCGGAAAGATCAATGTCAGAAATCGGATGCTCGCATCCGCATTTCTGACATTGGGGACCGCAAAAACATGAGGAAGTAGCAAATTTGACCGTTTTTTGGTCAAATTTAGCGGATTCCGAATGTTTTTAGGATTGCGGGATAAGTGAGATAGGAAATCTTTGATTTCCGTTATCGAACTTATGCAGAGCTGCAATCCGTAGTATCATACCCTTTTGTCGCTCGAATCATAACATTTGATTTAGTTCGCCGGAGGTGATGTGATTTTATTCTGCGGTTTCAGCAGTATACCCGCCGTCAGGATATCCTCCGGCGTGGTAATTTTTATATTGCGGTATGAACCTTCAAACAGCCTGACCGGACGGGAGAGCATGCGTTCCGCCACCATGGCATCGTCCGTAACCCCCTGCATGTCGCCGCCTGCAAATAAGCGGTCGTAAGCGTTCCTGATCAATGTATAGGAAAAGACCTGCGGCGTCTGCATCTGCCAGACATGATTCCGGTCGGGTGTGCTGACGGAACATTTATGCTCATCCACGACCCGGATCGTATCCTTTACGGGCATGCCCGCCGCACACGCGCCGCATTCCTCCACGCACTGTCTGGCACGCTCCAGAATATCCGCGTCGAGAAACGGGCGTGCGCCGTCGTGGATATAAACATAATCGCACCCCTCAGACGCACAAAGACCGCGATAAACCGAGTCATAACGTTCTTTCCCTCCTCGGATGATCTGCGTCACCTTCGAGAAACCGTATTTTCCCACGATTTTTTCCCGGCAGTATTCCTCCTGCCCCTCGCCAGTCACCAGAATGATCTCATCCACGAAACTCTCCTGAAAGACCTGAAGCGAATAGCAGAGCACCGGACGGTCTGCCAGAAGCAAAAACTGCTTCGGTGTATCGCTGTGCATGCGGGAACCCCTTCCCGCCGCCAGAATGATCGCTGTATGTCTCACTATATCTCCTCCACACCACGCTGCCTGGCGCCATGCATTTCGCTGCATCATCCCACACAGCACTGTTCTTTGCCGTGTATTTCGCTGCATCATCCCCGCGCAGCACTGCTCTTCGCCATGCGTTTCACTGCATCATCCCACACAGCACTGCTCTTCGCCGTGCATTTCACTGCATCACTCCGTGCAGCACTGTTCTTCGCCATGCATTTCACTGCATCACTTCCGCAGTCACAGGCGCTCGCCAAGCCGGAGATTCGGAATCGCATTCAGATCCCAGCCGTGCCGCGTTCCTGCCAGATATTCATAGTAGGCCGCCGTACCAATCATGGCCGCGTTATCCGTACAGAGGATGGGGGAGGGATGATAAAACTCGATCCCTCTTTTTTTACACGCCGCCTGCATCGCGCCGCGCAGTGCCCCGTTTGAGGCGACTCCCCCCGCGATCGCAAGCTTCCGCGTGCCGGATTCCTGCGCCGCAAGCATTGCATGTGCGGTCAGCACTTCCACAACCGCCTTCTGAAACGATGCCGCGATATCCTCCGGCACAAAATCCTGATTCTTCATCCTGCATCCGTTGATATAGTTTAAAACCGCAGACTTTACGCCGCTGAAGCTGAAATCATACGGGTGATCTCTCACTTTAGCCTGCGGGAACGAAATCGCGTCCGGATTCCCGTTTCCAGCCGCAGCTTCGATCTTCGGCCCGCCCGGATATCCCAGCCCGATGGCGCGCGCCACCTTATCAAAGGCCTCTCCCGCCGCGTCGTCGCGGGTTCTGCCCAGGATTTCATATTTTCCGTAGTCCAGAACACGGACCAGATGCGTGTGCCCGCCGGAAACAACCAGACACAGAAACGGCGGTTCGAGATCTTTGTTTTCTATATAATTCGCGCTGATATGTCCTTCGATGTGATGCACACCGACCAGCGGAAGCTTTCTCGCGTAACTGATCGCCTTCGCCTCTGCCACCCCGACCAGGAGGGCGCCCACCAGACCCGGACCGCAGGTCACTCCGACAGCCGTAATGTCATCCAGACCGACGCCAGCCTGCGACAGAGCCTCCTCAATCACCTGATTGATCTTTTCAATGTGCTTTCTGGACGCGATCTCCGGCACAACTCCGCCGTACAGCGTGTGAAGAGCAATCTGGGAGGAAATTACGTTTGACAAAACCTCTCTGCCGTTTTTAACGACCGCTGCAGCCGTCTCATCGCAGGAACTCTCAATCGCCAGAATCACTATGTCCTTATCCGCCATATTCTATCTCCATCATTCATATCCGGGCAGACTCCCGCAGCCCAGTGCCAACAGTAATTTCCCCTCCACGAGCCGTCCTGCTAAAATTCCATAAAGTCCAGTTCCAGTGTTCGCCCGTCTGTTCCGGGGGACGCATTCGGAAAAATCTTCTGTACATCCCTCATATAGTTTTCCGCGTGCATCAGGGAGGGGCTGAAATGTGTCAGCCACAACTCGGATACTTCCGCGCGGGCCGCCAGGGAGGCCGCCTCGTAAAACGTCATATGTTTGTACTGGCGAGCCTTTGCCTCTTTGTCTTTCTCCGCGTACATTCCCTCGCAGATGAACAAATCCGCATGCTTCGCCGACTCTGCGATCAGCGGCGTCGGGCGTGTGTCCGTGCAGTAGGTCACTTTGATCCCGCGCCGGGGCGGACCCAGCACCATATCCGGCGTCAGAGTCCTCCCGGAATCCCTGATCGTCTCGCCGTGCTGCAGACGATTCCAGAACTTCTGCGGAATATCCGCCGCCTGAGCGCGTTCCACATCAAATCTGCCCTTGCGCTCAATTTCGAGCGTATACCCGTAACAGGTCACATTATGCTGTACACGGAACGCCGTTATCTTGTATCCGCATACGCGGATGGTTTCTTCCTTCTGCGAAAGCTCGTGAAAACGGATCGGAAACGGCAGTTCCGGCGCGATCATCCGCAGCGCGTTCACCACCCGCTCCAGCCCCTTCGGACCAATCATGAGAAGCGGCTCCGTGCGCTCCGCATTCCCCATGGTCAGCAGAAGCCCCGGCAGTCCGCTGATGTGATCCGCGTGATAATGTGTAAAACAGATCACATCAATCGGGTGGAAACTCCAGCCTTTTTCCTTGACGGCCACCTGTGTCCCCTCGCCGCAGTCAATCAGAAGATTGCTGCCGTTGTAGCGGGTCATCAGCGCCGTCAGCTTCCGGTACGGCAGAGGCATCATTCCCCCTGTACCAAGCAAACATACATCTAACATTCAAATATTTCCGTCCTTTCCGGATACTCCGGAGAAATCTTAAACTCTCGCATCCATCTGTCCATGCAGTCCTCACAGATATCCGCTTTCTGGAGCATTCCGTCTTTTCGGGAAAAATAACCCCACGTTTTCTCCATGTGAAAATAGTCCTCCATCCGGCTCCCGATTCCGGTCCGGATCTCCCTTCCGCAGCTGTTGCAGTATACCCGGTTTTCTTTTATCATCCTGATCCGCCTTCCGTAATTTGACAGACAGCATCACGGACAAGCCCTGTTATCGTCCCGCATTTCCCTAGAATCAGATACACAGCACATCAGCAGGGCATCCTCTGTCGGCATCCGGTAGAAACCTTTTCTCGTTTTGAGCACTCTGAACCCAAACTTTTCATAGAGACTGACCGCTGCCTGATTCGACACGCGCACTTCGAGAAAAAACCGGCTGACCCCGTGCCCCCTTGCCTGCTCCAGCAGTACCGCAAGCAGACCGGTCGCAATTCCCCGGCATCTGTACTCCTCCGCCACGGCGACATTGGTGATCTCACACTCATCGGCCGCCGCATATAATCCTGCAAATCCTGCAATCCCGCCGTCCGGGCTCCGGGCGGTCAGAAAAATCGTATTATCCTGCGCCAGGGCATCCGAAAATCCCTTCACGCCCCACGGTTCCGAAAAAATCTCCCTTTCCAGCGCCGCAACAGCCGGGATATCCCCAGGTTCCATTTTTCTGATCTGAATACTGTTCATTCTGCCTGGTCCAATCCCGTTCATTCTGTCTGATCCGAATCCGGATCTTTTCCTGTCTGATTCCTGTTCATTCTGTCTGGTCTGATCCCATTCGTTCCTTTTCCTGTCTGATTCCGTTTCATTCTGTCTGATCGAATCCCGTTCATTCTATCCGATCCGAATCCGGATTTTTCCTTTAGTGGTTCGAATCCCGCTCACCTATGTGTCAGCCTGCGTCTGTGCGATCCGCTGCCTGCGTTCTCTCTCCGCCTGGGACGCGCGCAGATAATCCGGCCGGTGATCGGCTGCAGATTCCAGTTTTCCTTCCTTTGCGTACTGCATGCCGAGCCAGGCCACGGAACCCGCCCGCTGCCGGTTCATGTGTGCGGGGGCAAACGAAAAAGGCACCTGACAGTTTTCTTTTATATATAATGAAAAAACAGAGACACCGTCCCCGAGGAATATGACCGGCTCGCCGAGGCGGTTTACATCCCCTATGATCTCATCAATCCCCACCGCGCACTGCGGTCGGACGATTTCAAGACGTTTGTCCGTATATCGCGCACCGGCTGTCCCAGGCTGCCGATCCGTGCATTGTGCGCCGGTCATCTCCGGCTGCCGATCTGTGCTTTTCGCGCCGGTCATCTCCGGCTGCCGATCCGCAAAGCGGTAAAGTCCCGTATAGGTCTGGTTTCGTCTGGCATCCATGAGCGGACAGATCAGTCCGCTGCTCCCCCAGAGATTGCAGGCCAGGGCATCCACGGTGGGCACATGAACCAACGGCTTGTCAAGCGCCAGCCCCAGCCCTTTCGCGGTCGCCGAACCGATGCGAAGCCCCGTAAAGGAACCCGGCCCGCCCGAAACAGCAATCACGTCGACCGTGTCCGGATCCAGCTCGATCATACGCGCCGCCTCATCTAGCATCGGAAGGAGCGTCTGTGAATGCGTTTT
>JAJBVI010000203.1 GCA_020859905.1 Lachnospiraceae bacterium
CATCATTATAATCAAAGAATGGTTTTGAAACAGTTTTTCAAAAAGAACAGGAGATAATGATGCAGTTTTTAAATAAAATGGAACAAAGATTCGGCCGGTTTGCCATTCCCGGTCTGATGAGGTATCTGATTGCCTGCTATGTCATCGGATATATACTGGAGTATACCGCGCCGAGCGTATTGAATTACCTGACGCTGGAGCCGTATCTGATTTTTCATAACCTGCAGCTCTGGAGGCTGATCTCGTGGGTGCTGATCCCGCCGTCCAGTTCGAATATCATATTCGTCGTGATCATGCTGATCCTGTATTATCAGCTCGGCACGGCGCTGGAGCAGACATGGGGGACATTCCGCTTTAACCTGTATATTTTCGGCGGTATTATTTTTACGATTATAGGATCCATCATCCTGTTTGTGATCTATGGGGTGAACACGCCGGTTTCCATCGGCGGCAGTTTCAGCACCTACTATATTAACATGACGATCTTCCTGGCCTTTGCCGTCTGTTATCCGGATACGCGGGTTATGCTGTATTTTATCATCCCGATTAAGATGAAGTGGATGGCGGTCGTATATGCGGTGCTGATCGGGTACAGCTTTGTCGTGACGGGATCCTGGTCCGGCCGGGTCGCGATCATCGCGTCAGTCCTGAATTTCCTCATCTTCTTTGCGGTGACGAGGAACTTAAAGACGGTATCGCCGAAGGAGTTTAAGCGAAAACAGAATTTTAAACGCCAGGTGAATCAGAGCAGACAAAGCAGAGAGAAGTCCGCAGCGGGGGCGATTCACCGGTGTGCGATCTGCGGGCGTACCGAGCTGGATGATCCGAATCTCCAGTTCCGGTACTGCTCCAGATGTAATGGAAATTATGAATATTGTCAGGATCATTTGTTTACACATAAACATGTAGAATGAAGGTATTTTATAAGGGGGGAAAGAATGGCATTAACAAAGGAAGACCTGGCGGCAATATCAACTGTGGTACAGGAACAGATAGATACCGCGATATCAAATCTGGTACAGGGGCAGATAGAACCGCTCAGGAAAGAGGTACGGAAGACCAGCCTTTTGCTGGAAAATGATGTTCTTCCGCGGTTGCAGAATATTGAATCCTGTTATACAACGACATACCGGAGATATGTAAAGGGCATCGACCAGATTGAAACCATGCAGACCGATATAGATGTTTTAAAGGATGTAGTCGCAGAACACAGCAAAATATTGAGAAAGATTTCATAATGAACAGTGGTAAAAAAATGGAAAACGAAACAATTTCAAGGAATTTTATTGAACAGATCATAGATCAGGACATTGCGGAGGGGAGCTGCGATACCGTATGCACCCGTTTCCCGCCGGAGCCGAACGGATATCTTCACATCGGACATGCCAAGTCCATTCTTCTGAATTACGGGCTTGCGCAGGAGTACGGCGGAAAGTTTAACATGCGCTTTGACGACACGAATCCGACGAAGGAGAAGGAAGAGTTTGTAGAGTCTATTAAGGAAGATATCGCCTGGCTCGGCGCGGACTGGGAGGATCGGCTGTTTTTTGCGTCCGATTACTTTGAACAGATGTATGAGGCTGCGGTCACTCTGATTAAAAAGGGAAAGGCCTATGTCTGCGACCTGACGCCGGAGGAAATCCGCGAATATCGAGATACATTGAAGGAGCCGGGAAAGGAAAGCCCGCATCGTGACCGCAGTGTGGATGAGAATCTGCAGCTGTTTGAAGATATGAAAAACGGTGTTTATAAGGATGGAGAGAAGGTGCTCCGTGCAAAGATCGACATGGCTTCGCCCAACATCAATATGCGCGACCCGGTCATCTATCGCGTGGCACATATGACGCATCACCGGACCGGCGATACCTGGTGTATCTATCCGATGTATGATTTTGCACATCCGCTGGAGGATGCCTTTGAGGGTGTGACGCATTCAATCTGCACGCTGGAGTTCGAGGATCACCGCCCGCTGTATGACTGGGTGGTGCGAGAGGTCGGATTCGAGCATCCGCCGAAACAGATTGAGTTTGCAAAGCTATACCTGACGAACGTGGTGACGGGGAAGCGATATATCAAGAAGCTGGTGGAGGAGGGCATTGTCGACGGATGGGACGACCCGCGGCTGGTCTCCATCGCAGCCTTGCGCAGACGGGGTTTCACACCGTCGTCTATTAAGAAATTTGTAGATCTCTGCGGCGTATCTAAAAGCCAGAGTTCCGTGGACTACGCGATGCTGGAGTACTGCATCCGCGAGGATCTCAAGATGACTGCGCCCCGTGCCATGGCAATCCTGGATCCGGTGCGCCTTGTGATCGACAATTATCCGGAGGGGCAGACGGAGGAACTGGAACTCGAAAATAATCCGGAGAATCCGGAGATGGGGAAACGGTCGGTTCCCTTCGGTCGGGAGCTGTATATCGAGAGAGAAGATTTTATGGTTGAACCTCCGAAGAAATACCGCCGTCTTTATCCGGGCAATGAGGTGCGCCTCATGAGCGCTTATTTTGTAACCTGCACCGGATATGAAACAGATGACGCGGGAAATGTGACAACGGTACATTGTACCTACGACCCGGCGAGCCGCGGCGGCAACAGCCCGGACGGACGCAAGGTGCGCGGCACGATCCACTGGGCGGACACCGCGGCCGCGATTCAGGCGGAGGTTCGCTTATATGAGAATATCATTGATGAGGAGAAGGGTGTCTATAATGAAGACGGCAGCCTGAACCTGAACCCGCATTCCCTGACTGTGCGGAAGAACTGTTTTGTGGAGCCGTCGCTGCAGACAGCGAAGAAATATGACAGCTTCCAGTTTGTGAGAAACGGATTTTTCTGCGTGGACGCGAAGGACTCCGCGGAGGATGCGCTGGTGTTCAACCGGATTGTCTCATTGAAGAGTTCCTATAAGATTCCGGCGCAGCAGTAATCCGCTATTACAGTAAAGAGACTGCAATAACTGTGTCAGAAGCTGATTCGCTCAGGGTATCGCAATAATTACGTGAGCAATCAGCTTCTTTTGTTTTCTTTCAGATAGGAGATGATAAAGGCGGTAATCGACTGATACGAGTCGCACTCGTCCTGCATGACGGATATGGCCAGCTTTATTTTGTTCAGCACGGTATTCCTGTGCAGATAGGTCGCGGCCGCCGTCTGATTGATATTCCTCTTGTTCTGCAGGTACTGCATAAAGATCCCGCGCAGGTCGCTGTGATGTTCGGTATCATATTGCCGGAGCTTTTGATAGCCGGGCGAGGTGATCAGGTTCAGGACGGCACTGTTTTCCAGCTCACTGACCAGATATTGGATGGATATGTCCTCAAAACGAACATAGGTGTTTGCGTTTTCGCGTTCTGTTTCATGCAGCTGCAGGGCTTTTTCGCACTGAGTTACTGCAAGAGGCAGGTCTGTCAGGGAAAAGAAAGCGTTGCTGATCGCACAGGTAAACGTATGCCTCTGAAAACATTCCTCAAACAGCGGCTTCTCATCGGGAGTCAGAAATGCACAGCTGCCTCTGCGATTTGAGATGTCACGAAGAACATACAGGGTGTTCCGGTAGATAAACGGTTTCAGCCCCAGACCGGAATTTTTAAGATTCCAGCAGGAGAAGGATTTTCCGTGGTTATCTGTGTCAGACCAGTCTGTCCGTGCCAGCAGGAACTGACCGTCCATACGGATATCCGGTATGTTTTTAATCTGGTCCTCCAGCTGCCTGTGGTTGATCTGTTTCGGATGATCCAGTATTTTTCCCAGAAATGACTCATAGGTTTCCTGAGAAAACTGATGAAAATTGCTTTCCTGACGGAAGTACAGTTCCAGATTTTCCGATAAGATATTCGTCTGATGGATATATTCCTCTCTTGGATCGTTCCCGCAATGAAAAATTAATGCATAGGCGAGCGTTCGGTTTGCGTTGGCATAATGGTACAGGATACTGTAATATTTCTGGCCTTCCGTCAGTTCATAATGGCTGATAACAGGGGTGCCGGAAAGCTCGGACGCGGGAAACAGGCCGAGCTTCCGAAGAAATGACATCATTTCCGGAGTCACATAGCCGAGATTTACGATCTGGCTGATCAGATCATTTTCCTGTCCGCTTTTTTGATAGTGGGCGATGACAGAGAAATCCGGATCCAGAATCAACGTGGGATATCTCAGGAAATCATCGGAAGAATCCAGCAGTTCCTGCACCGGCCTGCGGTTCAGCGTCAGGACATGCAGGGTCTTGTCCCAGTTTTCAAAGAGCTGGAACACATGCAGCAGCCGGTTGAATACCATGCGGAAGGAGTCCTGCGTATACAGAAAAACAATGGATATTTCTTCGGGAAGACCCTTCGGGAGTATACTGCGGTCCGGACAGGCACACAGAAGCGTACTCTGAGCCATCACCGGGCTGTTTAAGATCCCGGGCAGGCTTTTTAAGAGCATCTGGGAGGGGATAAGCTGGAGGTAATGCCGGTTCGGGATGTAGGAGAAATCCCGGTCAAACAGAGTGATTCCCTCATAGGCAGCAGAGAGATCCGTATTCTGTGCATCATATTCATATTCCGGACAAAAAGCCAGAACGATGCTTAATGATAATTTCATGATTTTGTCAGTTCCTCCAGATTTATACAGAAATGTATCTATACTATTTCCATAATATTCTACCATAAAACACGAATTATTTGTTAAAAAATTAATAAAATGTTTGGATTGCACTTCTTTTAGTGCAATTTTTGTGTTTTTTTACAATCAATTAGAGAAGACCGTGAGATAAAATATAATTAATATCGGTATTCTCTGTGTGTTCGCAGCATTTTTCAGGGAAAAGGATTCGGCAAAGAGAGGATACGGGATAGTTACGCTTGATGATGTATACAAATATTATGCGAAAGGAGATACCTATGAGTAAGATTTTTCTTGCGAATCCGAAGAGCGTTGACGCGAAGATCGGCACGCTTCTGGAAAAATTTGAGAGAAAAGTAAAAGGCTATCCGCCGGGAACCTGCCCGCTGACGATTCAGTATGCGCTGCTGCAGTCGTCGGCGAACCAGTCCTGCGGAAAATGTGTGCCCTGCCGCGATGGCCTGCCGCAGCTGGAGATTCTGCTCCGGAGTATTCTGGACGGCGACGCGTCCATGGATACGCT
>JAJBVI010000001.1 GCA_020859905.1 Lachnospiraceae bacterium
TCCGTATGGGACAATGCGCTATATACGTAAAAACTGTAGTATTTGTGTTACAAACAGCGAATGCACGTTAAAAGGCTACAAGGACGCATTGACACTGTATTTTTTATTCCTGCAGGAGAACGAAGTGACACCTGACAGCCTTGCCCGCCAGCATCTGGAAAGGGGGTGGATCGAAAAATGGATCGTATGGCTGAAAGAAAGCCGTGGGAATTCCCCTGACACATGCAACAACCGGCTTGCTTCTTTCCGCAGATTTCTGGAATTCCTTGCAGAGAAAGATATCGGTATGGAGTATCTTTACCTGGAGGCAAAGAAAATCAAGCGGCAAAAATGCGCCAAAAAGAAAGTAAACGGCATGAGCCGGGATGCAGTAACTGCAATGCTCGGTGCTCCCGACACAAAAACAGGAATCGGACGCCGCGATCTTGTGTTTCTTACACTGCTGTATGCCACTGCCGCCAGGCTGGATGAGATCCGGTCGTTGACATTAAGCGATGTCCACCTTGATACCAGCAAGCCATATATCAGTATCCACGGAAAAGGCAATAAAATAAGGACAGCCTATCTTCTCCCCAGGGCTGTCGCGCTGCTAAAGGCATATATTAAGGAAGTCCATGGACAGTCTGCCGATCCTGACCGCCTGCTATTCTATAGCAGAGTTGGTGGAAAGTATGGGAAACTGACCGAAGCGGCTTTGGATAAAAGGATTAAAATATATGCATCCAAAGCCCATGAATCCTGCAAAGATGTGCCACTTAAAGCCCACGCGCACCTTTTCAGGCACGCAAAAGCTTCGCATTGGATTGAAGACGGACTCAGTGTGGTTGAAGTTCAGTTTCTGCTGGGGCACGAGCAGATAGAAACAACGATGAAATATCTAGATATTACTACGGAAGAAAAGGTGAAGGCTCTTGCCACTCTTGAGAGTGAGACAGACAAAAAAGTCAGTCGGAAGTGGAAGAAGGGCGATGGGTCGCTTACAGATTTTTGTAGCTTGAAGCGGTAAGATTGTTAGAAATAAAATCCAAACTTTCCATTGCCGGGAATGCACTATTCTCGAGGGTTTGGATGGAAAAGTTTGGATTTTATTTAAGTTTGGATTTCTTAACAAATCCAAACTTTTGGATTTGCTTCGACACACGGGATGTACGAGAATGGCAGAATCCGGGATGGATCCCAAGGTGCTGCAGTACATCATGGGTCATAGCAGTATCAGTGTCACGATGGATGTTTATAATCTTGTGTCAGATAAGCGCTGCCATGATGAGATGGATAAGATGGAGCAGGCCCGTGCGGTGTAATTTTGGCTTATGAAAGGCGAAATGGCGTAAAAATGGTGTAAACGAGCAAAAATATCATTCCTTCATCGCCGAAAAAGTGAGGAAAATCAAGGCTTCGCGCCGCATTTCGGATTTTTTTCCGGTTCGCAAGGGGTGAGTGCTAATTTTTAAAAAAAGTTTTCCGGACCCCGCAGAAAGCCTTGATTTATGCGGGTTTGCGGCAATCGGGGAAATTTTCAAACACCGAATATTTTCTTATAAATTCTTATATTTTGGTGTAAATTGGTGTAAAAAATGGTGTAAAAAAGGTACCTGCAGGTTTTTACTTTCTGGTGCTCAATGCTACCGATCAGTGTGGAAAAAAGAACGAAAAGAAAACTTCTATCATGGTATCCTGCTCGGAATTCTGGGGACAAAAAAATCCTGGGCAGTTTCGTCAAACGGTGAAGCCGGTGACGGTTATAGTGACATCCAGATTGAGATTATAGATGAAGAGATTGGAATTATCATAGAGGTAAAGTATGCAGATAGCGGTGGTCTGGATGCAGCGAGTCAGGAAGCTCTGGAACAGATAGAAAAGATGCACTATGATGAAAATCTGAAAGATGACGGGATTGACCACATCCTGAAGTATGGAATTGCCTGCTATAAAAAACGATGCAAAGTGATGCTGGCGGACAGCTGAAGCTGACACCAATTTTGACACCAAAATTGTACAAAATGATACCAATTGATACAACCAGACAAAAGCAGCGGATGCCGAAAAGCCTTGAAAATGGCCGTTTCGGCATCTGTTAACGTAAGACAAAAATCAATCAGTGCCTACAAGTGGTGAGTGTAATTTTTTCATCAATCGTCCGGTTTTATTTCACACACTCTCAAATTCTTCTACTATTTCTTTGTCTGGCGGTGCTGTCAGCAGGCTCACCACGATGATGGCGATGCAGGAGCAGATAAACGCCGGGAGCAATTCATAGATACCAAATACGCCGCCGATGGGGGCGATGAGGAATTTCCAGATAAACACCATAGCGCCGCCCGCGATCATACCGGCTAGGGCACCGTTGCGGTTCGCCCGTTTCCAGAACAGGGAGAACAGCATCACTCCGCCGAAGGAGGCACCGAATCCGGCCCATGCGAAGGACACGATCTGGAAGACTGAGCTGTCCGGGTTATGTGCCAGGATTACGGCCACAACGGCGATTGCGATCACGGTCAGTCTTGCCAAGAGCATGGACGCTTTCACGGAAAGCTTAATGCCCAGACAATCCCGCAGCAGGTTCTGGGAAACACTGGAGGAAGCGGCAAGAAGCTGTGAATCGGCGGTAGACATGGTGCAGGCCAGGATGCCGGCGAGAATCAGGCCCGCGATGACAACCGCCAGTCCGCCGTTTGAACTCAGCAGTATCGCGGTTTTAATAATCAGAGTCTCAGACTCGGAGGATGTGGTAAAGACATCAATGGCTCCCGTCTGTGACATGGAGTAGCCGATGATACCGATAAAAATGGCGATGAACATGGAGATAACAACCCACACGGAAGCAATCCGCCGGGACATTTTTAGTTTGTTCTCATCCCGGATTCCCATAAAACGGAGCAGGATATGGGGCATTCCGAAATAGCCCAGCCCCCAGGCCATTGTGGATGCGATGGTCAGGCTGCCGTAGGAGGAAGCCGTTCCGGAAGCGGAGTCATACGTATGGAACATATCCAGGTATCCGGGAAGTGATTTCGCGTTGTCAATGACGATGTCGAGACCTCCGGCCACATGGATGCCGAAGAAAATAACCACCAGCAGCGCGAGGGTCATGACGATGCTCTGGATCAGGTCGGTTGTGCTTGCCACCAGGAAACCGCCCAGTGTGGTGTAGGCGACAATGATAACGGCACTGACCAGCATGGCAGGCAGATAGGGAACACCGAACAGAGTTGAAAAAAGTTTGCCGCACGCCGCGAAACCGGAAGCTGTATACGGAACGAAAAAGATGACGATGATGAGAGCCGAAATGGCGAGCAGCGAATGGCTTTTGTCCCGGTATCGATTGGAAAAGAAGTCCGGGATGGTGATGGAATTGTTCGCTTTCACCGAATAGAGCCGCAGTCTCTTTGCAACAATCAGCCAGTTCAAATAGGTGCCGACGGCCAGACCGATGGCAGTCCAGCCCGCATCCGCGCAGCCGCTCAGATAGGCGACGCCGGGCAGTCCCATCAGCAGCCAGCTGCTCATATCGGAGGCCTCCGCGCTCATGGCGGTGACGATGGGCCCGAGCTTCCGCCCGCCCAGATAAAAATCACTGACGTCATTGTTTTTCCGGGAGTAGATGATTCCGATCACCACCATCATCAGCAGATAAATGATCATGATGATCAGCAGCCCGATTGTTTTTCCTGTCATAACGAAATCTCCTTTTACATGTCCGCTTATAAATATTGCAATGGTTCTGTGTATCGAAAAATAATATAAAAGTATAGCACAAATCAGGACAGAATGCAATATTCGCCTGGCTTTTTTCCTGGAATCTCTCAATCTCCCTTATCCTGTTACCCAGTGTTATGTCGCGTTCTTGCTTTCCCTTTCGGTACTCCTGTCCACTTTCGCTTAATCGTTTTTGATTAATTTTTCTTGCAATAAGCGAATTTATTTTTTAAGTGTTTTGATACATTTCTTCAAGATCTACCAATGTCACGTCCCCGTTTGCGGCCGCCTGGAGTAATCCTTCCGTAAAACCGCCTTTGGAAAAAATATAATAGTGATATCTGGTTCCTTTTCCAAACACGGAAGCATATTTCTGAAGCAGTTCCAGTTCGTCCATGCCGGTTTTTTCATTTCTGTATTTGCAGGAGCCGATGATGTATTCTTTGCCTCCTGCAGGAGCGCCTGCAATATCAATCTGCACCTGCTTTTTTGTCCTTGCATCGGTTCCCCACCATTGCCCGATTTCATTCAGTTCGATCGGAAGGTCTTTGGCATAATAAAGCAGGTAATCCCGGCACATCCTTTCGAAAATAAGCCCCATGTAATCCGGAAAATCAGCTTTGACCGATCTTTCGTAAGCCGTACGGATCCAGCCGGAGTCAATTGCACTGGCGTTTGCTGGGACGAAGCGGTACCAGAAACGGAAAAAATTGTCTGCCAGAAGATAAATCGTTTTTTTTTCCCGGCTTTTCCGTAATCGGCGTTTCTTTTTTTATGATTCCCAGATCAATCAGTGTTTTTAAATAATTGGTGCAAGTCCCGCTTGTCTCACCGACTTTTGTGAGAATCTAATTCAAGTGGGATGAACCTTCAGCAATTGCTTTGATGATTGCATTGTAAATGGCCGGCTCCCGGAGCTCCTGTTTCAGCAGATTTACCGGTTCCTCGTAGAGATAACTGGAGCTGTCGAACAGGTTTTTAAGAAGCGCTGAGTCAATGTCTGTTTTAACATTCAGTTTATTGATATAGTGTGGAATCCCGCCGGTGATGCCATAGATCAGGGAATTGTCAGTGAAAGACCGGTCCGGATGGAAGACGGCTGTTTCCTTATAATCTAACGGCTCGATTTTGAACTGGGCGGTACGCCGGCCATACAAAGGGATTTGATCTTGCATAAATGTCAAGTGTGTATAAGCGATAATCTCCTCCATGCTGCGCCCGGCGTCACGCTCCCGCAGCATCCGCATGGCCGGATTCTCTCTTGACTTTACGCGGCCATACAAAGGCTCGAGATAGCACTCCTCGCCAAACCCTCTCTCCCGCAGCCCCTCCTCCGCCAGCTTTACGATCCGGCCGGCGAGACGATAAAGTCTGTCGGCATCCACAAACCCGGGCAATTCCCTCTTCACGAAAAGCTTCCGCAGTTCCATCTGGTTATAGCCATGGTGGCAGATCACGCGGCCGTTTGCCAGAATTCCAGACAGCTCCGACAGCTTTTCCTTCAGTTCCACGTAAAAAGCCGCGGCCGCCATACTGTCAGAAACCGGCTGGCAGCACGCACTGCGAAACCCCGTCACATTTATTTGTCAATACTTTTCTACAGCCGCGCGGCAAGTGACAAACCGCTTCGGAACAACTCCATCTGAGCAGAAGTGTTAAAAAATGCGTTGTCTGGCATCCTGTTTTCTGCTATAGTTAGAATGATAATTAATTATTTTGCCGCTGAATGTTTTTGAGGAGGGGCAATCATGAAAAGTTTTAATACAAATGCCATCTGTGTACCGAACAGGCATTATATGGTTGATACATCACGGAAAGTGGAACAGATTGTCTCCCAGTTTATCGAAAAAGATAAATATTTTACGATTAACCGGGCGAGGCAGTATGGAAAATCCACCATGCTGACAGCAATCAGAGAGCGGTTAAAAAATGAGTATTATGTCCTTTCAATCAGTTTTGAATGGGCAGAGACGTTTTTTAAATCGGATTATTATCTGGCGGATGGATTCGTGAAGCTGACTGCGAAACAAATGGAACTGATTGATTTTCCGGAGGAACTGCGCGAGCGATGGACACGTCCGCTTGATAAGGAAAGAGCATTTCTTGATCTGGATGACAGGATAACGGAATTGTGTCAAGACAGTCCCCGGGAAATCATTTTGATGATTGATGAGATTGATAAAGCCGCTGATAACGAATTAATCATGCTTTTCCTCGGTTTGCTTCGGGACAAATATATTCGGCGATCTGCCGGTATGGATTGTACGTTCAAAAGCGTAATCCTGGCCGGAGTATATGATGTGAAAAATCTGAAGATAAAAATTCGGGATGAGGTAGAGCATCGTTTTAACAGTCCGTGGAACATCGCGGCAAATTTTAAAATAGAAATGAGCTTTTCTGCGCAGGAAATCGCGGATATGTTGCTGGAATACAGGAAGGATCACGGGTTATCTTTTGACCAGAACTGGTTCGGCGGGCAGATATATGATTATACCTCAGGATATCCGTATCTTGTTTCGCGAATTTGTGAGATTCTTGATACCGAAATCTGTTATGAAGATGAGTTTGGCACGAAAGAGGCGGTTTGGACTCAACGGGGACTTCGCCGGGCGGTAAAGGTTCTTCAGGAAGAGGAGAATACTCTTTCAGAGGATCTGGTTAAGAAGCTTGATGAAAATGCAGATTTGAAAAAAATGGTTTACCGAATTGTGATCAAAAGGGAAATGATTCCGTTTACGATAGATGATTCGCTTATTCAACTGGGAGTTTCGTTCGGATGGTTTCGGGAGTCTGATGGAAAAGTTATGATTTCTAATCGTATTTTTGAAACCAGAATCTGCAATAAACTGATACAGGAGCAGTCTCAGTCCGAAATCTTCCGATTGGCAGGAATGGAGCGTTTTCGGTTAAAATCAGCAGAAACGCTTAATATGGATCTGATTGTGGAACGGTTTGCTATCCATTATAAGGAAATTTATGGGAAACGTTCCAAAGATTTTCTGGAAAACGAAGCAAGATTAATATTTCTGAGTTATCTGAAACCTGTCATTAATGGGGATGGAAATTATTATCAGGAGTCTGAAACAGCGGACAGCACACGAACTGATATCATTATTGATTATCATTCGATTCAGTACGTCGTCGAAGTAAAAATATGGCATGGAGAATCTTATGAAGAAGCAGGGCGGGAACAGCTTTGCGGATATTTAGAACGATACAACCTGTCCAAAGGATGGCTGATCAGCTTTTGCTTTAATAAGAATAAAGATAATCTGGTTGGAATCAAAACGATTGAAGTGAATGGTAAAGTGATCTGCGAAGCAGTGGTATAGCCGGCGACTGCGCAATGCTCCCGTGGTTTCGGCGTCGGAGCAGAACGATTTCGGGATGAACCGTGTTTTTACGGAAAATACTCTATCTGAACAGAAGTGATTCTGACACCGTGAATTGACACTGAGAATTTTATTTTACAATATGAAAAGGCAATCCGGATCACCTTAAAAATGTAACATTGTCGTTGAATTATCACCTTAAAAATGTTATCCTCTAAGTAATGTTTCTGTCAATGGCTGAAAGATGGCGGAGAGGAGATTTTCATGGAACGACTGATCATGGAGCAGATGACACACTGGAAAACAAAGAAAAACAGAAAGCCTCTGATCATCCGGGGCGCCAGACAGGTTGGGAAAACATGGATTATGAGGGAGTTTGGCAGGCGTTATTTTGAAAGAGTTGTATATATCAGCTTTGACAATAATGAGCATATGAAAATACCGACAGGAAATAACCTGTTATAGATACAGACTATAATGGGGTGTTTTTTTATGTATTAGACATGCGCAGGCTGACGGCGCCGGACATTCGGCGGATGTCCGCCTGGCGCGACTGAACCAATGCACAGGCTAAGGAACTGCCGCAGAATTTCTATTGCTGTTTATCCGGGTCAGGGTTATAATTGATACGCAATACTTGCATAATCAGCGAGACAAAAAAGTATGACGAGGAGAAAAATGAGATGGCAGATGTTGATTACGCAGCACTGAAAAAAGGCGGTTTCATGCGCCAGAAGCAAAACGGGTATTTCTCTCTGCGGCTGCAGGTGACCTGGAAACCGGATCTCTGCATCAACTGCGGCGTCTGCGAAAAGGTCTGCCGTGAGGGCGCGATTACTTTATTTTATTTCATGGGAGGCGGGAGATAATGGCTTTCGCTAATGAACAGCTGGAGCGTTACTCCAGGCACATTATTCTGAAAGAAATCGGCGTGAAAGGCCAGAAAAAGCTCTTAAATGCGAAGGTGCTGATCATCGGCGCCGGGGGACTGGGTGCGCCGGCGGCTATGTATCTGGCGGCAGCCGGAGTCGGAACCATCGGTATCGCCGATGCGGATGAGGTGGATCTCTCGAATCTGCAGCGCCAGATCATCCACGGAACGCCGGATGTGGGCAAGGCGAAGGTTCAGTCCGCGAAAGAGACGATGAACCGGATGAACCCCGATGTCACGGTCAACACGTACCGGACGTTTGCGGCGGCAGACAATATTCTCGATCTGATCCGTGAGTATGATTTTATCATTGACGGGACAGATAATTTTCCGGCAAAGTTTCTGATCAACGATGCCTGCGTGATGGCGGAAAAGCCGTTCTCCCATGCCGGGATCATCCGTTTCCAGGGACAGCTGATGACCTATGTGCCGGGCGAAGGACCGTGTTACCGCTGCGTTTTTCGCGATCCGCCGCCGAAGGACGCGGTGCCGACCTGTAAACAGGCCGGTGTGGTGGGTGCCATGGGCGGCGTGATCGGCAGCCTTCAGGCGATGGAAGCCATCAAATATATTGTGGGGCAGGGCGAACTTCTGACGGGGACGCTTCTGACTTATGACGCGCTGTCGATGAATTTTCGGAAAGTACCGCTGCCGAAGGATACCGGCGACTGTCCCGTCTGCGGGAAGCATCCGACGATCACGAGGCTGATTGATTATGAGCAGGCGGAGAAAGAAGAACCTGCAATAGTTTGTATATGATGAAAATATCCTGCTGTTCCTGAATAAAAAATCTTTTTCATGTTATGCCGGGCTTTATAGTCCGGCACTTTTTTCAGAAATAAATTTCATTATGATGACAAATTTACATTTAAAAAGCATCTGAGGTATGATACACTGTCTAAAGCAGCTGTTTGTTTTGGATAAGAATTCAAGGAGAAGATACGGCATTGCTGATTGACAGATATAAGACAAACATATCCCGGCACAATCTGGAGGAGATCCTTCATCGGAATATGACGCCGGCAGAGATTATTGATTATTTGCAGAGGGGAGCTGTATACCATTCCTTTTCAGAGGTTCTGCGGCTGGCATATCCGGCGGACGACCTGCGCGAAAAGCTGAAAAGCGGTCTGATCCGGATGACCGGATTGGAGGACTCCGCAGAGCAGGCGAGGACGATCGAAAAGAGCGTCCGCAACTGGCTGGACGGCGGCGTTGTTCCGAAGAATCGGGGGCAGCTGTTTAAGATCTGCTTTGCCCTGGAGCTGAGCGAGGGGGATGCAGATTATGTGTTTCGGAGGGCGGCTGAGACGGGCATTCATTACCGGAATCCGCAGGAGCTGGTGTTTGCGTTTGCGCTGCGGACCGGGATGACCTGGGCAGAAGCGGAAGCGCTCGACACAGAGATGGCCAGAATATATGAGCCGCTTGTTTCCGGTGCCGCGAAAATGCGCAGGGAGGAATGGACTCGGAGAGAGCGGGAGTTCCGGGAACAGCGCAGGGCGGAGATTAACCGGATCAAAGCGATCCGGGATGATGTCCGCAGGAAGAGATACGGGCTGGAATTTAAAGAGGTGTATGTGGCCTCTGTCCGGCAGCAGGAGGATCCGGAGTTCTTTACCTCCCGTATAAGGGATGAGTTCGCCGGCGTCAGGACCAGGGAGGATCTGGAGGCTTTTTTCCGTGAGAACGGCGCGGATCTGGGACGGCTGCATGAGAGCGCGTATGAGAAGTTCTGGGAGCTTCTGATTCAGCTGCAGGAGCCGGAGATCCTCCTGGAGGATGAGCTAGATATCAGCAGCCTCTCGCTGAAGGATGTATCTGACATCTATTTCCGCATGCATGTGCCGCGGCAGAAGAATCTTAAAAATTTTACATATCTGCAGAAGATGATCAAGAAGAACTGGCCGGATTACAGTGAACTGCAGAGAATGAAAAGCCGGACGGTCGATGTGAGCCGCAAGGTGATCCTGCTTCTGTTTTTAATTACCGGGGATTTCCTGGAGGAGGAAGATGCGCCTGATGGGACGGAGGATGCGGCCGTGCAGTTTCAGGATGCGGTCGCGGATGCCATGGATATGGATGAGGATACGCCGGAGGACAGGCTTGAAGTGATGATCCGCCGGATTGACTGGCTTCTGGAAAAATACGGCATGAACCAGCTGGACCCGGGCAGCCCCTTTGACTGTCTTCTTTTGTATGCCCTTGCGGCGCAGTGCGACGATGATTTTTTCAGCGATGAGTTTAGCCGGGCGCTGGAGGTCCTCTTTGAGGATGTCTGAGACGGCATACCCGCGGAAAAAAGATGCGTTTCCGCCGGAAACTCCATGCTACAATATGCGTAAACCATGAAGCTTGAACAGGCATGCGCAAGTGAGCAGAAGCGAGATCTTCCGCGGCAGAGCGGATGGCGCACGGAGGGAGTCTATGTCATATAAGAGAAGGCTGCGAAGCGCTGGAGGGGAAATCGTACTGGGCGGTATCTGCTACCGCCTGGAGTCCATAGAGGGCTGCGGAGCCAGCGCGGTTGTATACCGGGCATCCTATCAGGACGAGCTGAGCAGGGGAACTTTTCATTATGTTTTCATAAAAGAACTGTATCCGTGGACGGCGGACGGCAGTATTTTCCGGACTGAGGACGGAGAGATTTCATGCACGGCGGACGGTGAGAGCCGGATGGAGCTTGACCGGGAGCGTTTCCTGCTCGGGAACCGGGTGAACCTCGAGCTGCTGCGGCAGATGCCTTCCGGCATCTCCGGGAATATAAACTCGTATGAGGCTTATGGCACCTATTATTCGGTGCTCGCCGTCCACGGGGGGAAGAATCTTAAGTCGCTGCTGACGGACGAACACAGGGAGTTTACGCTGCGGGAGTCTGCGGTTATCATAAAACAGATTCTGAACGAGCTGGAGCTGTTTCATAAGAATCATCTGCTGTATCTCGATATCAGCCCGGATAATATCCTGCTCCTTCCGGAGCAGGTGCTGCTGATCGATTACAACAGCGTCTGGGATACGCGCAGCCTGCGGCCGGAGGAGTTTTCCTTCAGTGAAAAGCAGGGATACTCAGCGCCGGAGATTTCCCTGAAGCATGTGGCGGAGATTGGACAGGCGGCGGATATCTATTCGGTCTGCGCCGTGTTTTTCCATATGGTGATGAGGCGTCCGCTGAGGGAGCAGGAAATTATCGGGAACGGTCTGCGCCGTTGTTTTACGCCGGATCTGGATGCTTTCCGGGACGTTCCGGAATCCGCGGCCGGAAAGGCGGTGCAGATTCTCCTGAGAGGGCTGCATATGATCCCGCGGAAACGCTGGCAGTCCGCCGCGGTGCTGCGGGAGGAGATCGATGAGCTGATCCGGCGGATTGACGGAAAGGGTGTGTCTCGCAGTGCGCTGTGGGAGAGCAGCAGGCGGGTCTGCGGCAAAATGCCGGGAGGAAAGGACGATTATCTCCGGCAGGGGATCCGCATGTTCGGCGGGGAGGAGTTTCTTTCGGATCAGCGGAAGTGCGGGAAGCAGAGCGGGTTTACGGCCGTACCGGGAAAAAGGGATTCTCTTTCAGCTCAGTCGGTGCGCGGGGATATTTTGCCGGAGACAGTCTCCATGGATCAGCTGCGGGACCGGCTGGCAGCGGGCGAGCAGATTCTGCTGACCGGCCCGGGCGGCATGGGGAAGACGACCCTGCTGTATCAGATCTGGCGGCGGGAGGTGTCCTCCTGGCGTCCGCGGGAGCCGGTGACGCTGTATGTGCCGCTCAAGGATTATCAGAACTGCGCGGGGGAGCCGCTTTTTATCCGGAAAACGATCCTGAGGGGGCTTGTTTTTTCGGAGGAGCAAAACGGTTATCAGGACGCGATGCACGAGCTGGAACGTTTCCTGGGCGGGGATCCGGGCCGCAGCCCGGGTGCGATCCTGCTGCTGGACGGCTTGAATAAAGCCGGGGAACGCCGGGAAAACCTGCTGCGCGAGATTGAAGAATTAGGATCCGGGGGCAGCTGCGGCATCCTCCTGACGGACCGCACGGATGAGGCAAAGGCGTATGCGCTGCACGCGTTTCAGAACGCTGCACTGCTTCCTCTTGAAGCGGAGACGGTACGGGAGCAGCTGGAGCGATCCGGCTGCCGGGTTCCTGAGACGGAGGATCTGCGGAGCCTGCTCACAAACCCGATGCTCCTTGGCCTGTATCAGTCGGTCTGTTCCATCAGGCAGGAAATCCGGGAGACGGAAGACAGTCCGGCCGGGATTCATACTGCCGCAGATCTGACCGGGATGTTTTTTACATATCTTTGCAAAAAACAGCTGCGTCTGGATGCCGGCGATCCGGCGATGCAGCTCTGCCACCGGTATCTGCTGGAGCATCTGCTTCCCGCGGTGGCGGGCGAGATGAAGCGGAAGCGCCGCACGCTGCTGACGCTGGATGAAATCTGCGCGGTCAGCGCGGCGAGCTGCCGGAATCTGCGGCGCGGGGAGTTCGGGAGATGTTTTCCGGAGTACCTGGGCAAATCCAGACTGATGCTGGAGGGAATATCGACGGAGGAGGAGTGGTTTGATTTCGCCGTGTCGGAACAGCTGACGGAAAAGCTTGGCCTGCTGACGCGGCACGAAAAGCATTCCTACGGGCTGGCGCATGATAATTTTCTGGAATATCTGGCGGACACGGCGGACAGAAACCGGAAAATTCTCGGAAGGAAGCGGAAACGGAAATATCTGGCGGGCGTTCTGGTGTGCGCCGCCGCGGTGGTTGTACTGGCATGCTGCCGGAACCGGATTGCTGAAGGGATCAACCGGACGGCAGCACTTTCGGACGGCGGGGGGACATCCGATACCCCGGCCGCCTATACGGAGGAGGAACAGAATATCATCGACCGCGCTGTCACCTGCGTGGAGATGGACATGGGTACGCTGAGTGCGCAGATTACAGCGCAGAGGAATGTGCTGGAGACGGCGGTGACGGAGGATGTACTCTCCGGTGACCCGGACGGGACCGCCGATTTTCAGGAGCTGATGGCGTTCGAGCTGGCGCAGACCGATGCTTATTACGTGATGCAGATTGACGAAGATGTGCTGGCGCAGCTGGTTTTGATCGATCCGGATTTTCCTCTCGACGAGCTGACGGATCTGTGCGGCATGCCGGATGAGATGGATGCCGTCATGCGGCAGGCGTTTGCCGCCCTGGAGAAGGTATTGTGCGGGGAGAGCGTCCGCAGCGCGGAGGATAAGCAGGCGCTGATCGAAGCGTATGAAGCGTATCTGGACGCGTATGTGGAGTATGCGTTCTATGAGCTGGATTATGTCCTGCTGCGTATGGATCCGGATAATCTGGCCGCTGTTCTGAGTGATGAGCGCTACACGAAGATTTTTCAGGACTGGTTTCAGACGATCGGCGTTTCAGGGCAGGATGCGGATCTGGTCGAGACGGCGCTGGCTGTTTCCGGGGAAGCCTTAAAGGACGCGCAGTGGAAGATGACGGAGTACGGCTATTCCATTGACTGGGATTGACAGCAGTAATCAGATTGTCTGCCGGACGAGTACATCGAATAATTAATAACTGGTTACTTAATATTCGAGGTACGAGGTATCGGCGTGATGCACAGGCAATCGTACAAATGTGACGAAAAATGAGAATATCCGGAAAGATGTAACATTGAATACAGAGAAAGGATCTGCGGGAATGAGAGTAGAGAGGAGAATCGCCATAACAGGAAAAAGGCTTAAAACCGCCGGGCTCGCCTGCGTGATTGCGGGCGCGGCGGCTGTTCTGCCGGCGTGTCAGGGGGCGGCTGATGACGACTGCGGGGAGATCGTGCAGGAATATGCATCCCTGTTTCTGGAGATGGACGGGGACGGATATCTGTACAGCCAGGCGCTGGAAGCGGCGGGGGATTATCTGTCCGGCGACGTCAGTCAGGCGGAGGCGCTGGAGACGATGGATACCGTCATGGATGAGATGGAGGATCGCAGGGACAGTGTCGAAGAGTACACCGTGAGCAGTGAGATGAGTGTGCTTCTGGAGGCTTACGGCATCATGCCCGAAGAGTTTGAATCCTTCGCAAATACGAGGGACAGCGATCTCTATAGTTATCTTATTTCACTGGAGACGGTGCGCGGGTGTCTTCTGTACGCGGAGGAATTTGCGTTCGAGTATGAGAACCTTTCTTATTACTATGAACTGGATACGGGGATTCATGAGAGCGAACGGGGATATTATTATTATGGATGCCTGAACTACTGGTTCGCGGAGTGGGAGGAAGAGCAGGTCGATCTCGTTCGGGAACAGGTCATCAGCCAGATGAAGGATTATCTGCCGTCATCCTATACCTGGGAGACGGATCCGGATGTGGTGGAGCAGAAGGCGATGCTTTATCTGGATGAAGTGGAAGCGTACAAGGAAAGCCTGACAGAGCATCTCGGAGAACAGAAAGAGGACCTTATGTCCGTCTACGATAAAGACTGACGACACATCAGGCAGCGTCAGGCGGCGGACGGAAACGCTGAGGTTTCGATTTGATGCGGGAAAACATAAATACGGCGTAATGATTCAGGAGACGGTCATGACTCGGACAACCGGGCAGGACCGTCTCCTTTTTTGATTTGACTAAAAATTAAAAAGAATTGAATTAAACTGGCGCGTGTATAGTAAAATAAATAATATATGGAAATGAATCGTATCATTCATTTCCCGTAAAGGAGGAAGGAAAAAAAGTTGCAGAGAGATGACGGGAGCGGGCGTATGATACATGCAGAAAACAAATTCACATGAAAACTAAAGGAGAACGGAATTATGAAAAAACGTGCGGGGAAAAGAATTCGGGCTTTTACGGCGGCCGTCTGTATGATCCTGCTGGCTGCGGTCGTGCACATCACCGCGTTTGCGGGGCAGGAGGACAAGGCGTTTGTTGTGATCGGCTATGACGCGGACGGGGAGTCGGTATCAATCGGACTGGGCTATTATGTGCAGATGTCCGGCGAGTATTATCTCCTGTCAGATATATCTGCTTACGATGAAGATGTGACAGAATACTATGCATACGAGGCGGACTCTTCTTCTTCGGGCTATGAGGTCGAGCCGGAGGGTCAGTATGTCGGCAGCATGCTGCTGTTCGAGTTTGCGGATGATACGCCGCCGTCCTCGTATCTGGTAAGTCTGGGAGACGCCGCGGAGAATCAGACTGTCAACTGGGTCTTCATCACATCGGAGGCTGAAATTGACAGCGTGGAAATACAGCTGACGTCAGCCGAGGAGGTGGAGATGGACGACGACACGATGGTCGTCCTTCACGGCAATACGCTGGAGGATGTGCCGGAAGATATGTACGCGGGATGTCTTCCGATGGCACTTATCGATGATAACGGGACGCTGGTAGGTTTATACACCAGTTCGGATTATTTCTGCTCTTTCCTGGATGACGCCGCGTCCTTCGGAGCGGGGACGGCAGATTCCGGCGGCAGTTCGGACACAGAGGATGGGGATGACGGAACGGCGGATTCCGACGACGGCGGTACGTCCCGGGTTGGCAGGGATGAACCGGAATCGGATTTCCCGGTCATGCTGATCGTGGTCGTTGTGATTATCGCGGCTGCGGCTGCCGTTATCCTGTTCGTTTACTTTACGAAAAAGAAAAAACCGGCGGAGCATCCGTCATCTTCGGATGAATCGGCTCCGGGTACGGAACCGCAGATCAATCCCGCGCCGTATGTGAACCCGCAGGAATTCACAGAGACGGCTCCGCCGGGCAGTGACGGCGGCGATACGATGATGCTGGATCCATGGGATGCGCCGGGGCAGGGCGGTCCGATACAGCGGCAGATGAGTATTACCGGCATTGCGGGAGCGATGATGGGAAGGACCTATCCGGCCGGACCGTCTGTAGTCACCATGGGACGTGATGTTTCCGCTGTCATCCGATTTGCGCCGGATACGAAGGGAATCAGCCGTGAACACTGCAGGCTGTTCCGGGACGGACAGGGAAATCTGATGCTTATGGACTGCGGATCCTCTTACGGAACATTTCTTACAGGGTACGGCAAGCTGCAGCCGCAGAAGCCGGTTCCCGTGAAGGACGGGGATAAGTTCTATCTCGGATCGGACGCGAACGGATTTATGGTACATATTCAATGACGGCTCGACGGCACAGCGTGTTGTGAGGATACAAAAGGATGAATCTTCAGTATTTATGTACGAACTGCCTGAACGGCACTTTGCAGAACGGAATCTGTACTTCCTGCCGTAAACATGCCGGCGAAACCGCCCCGCGTAAGGCGAACACACTGCCGGACCGGTATATGCTCGGCTCACGGTATTATCTGGGGCGGGTGATCGGGAAAGGCAGATTCGGCATCACGTATATGGCGTGGGACTGCGAACGCGGGGAACGCGTGATAGTGAAAGAGCTTTACCCGGATCAGGATGTTGTGCGGGATCCGCACACCGGCCGGGTGATCCCCATACAGGGACAGGAGGCGTGTTTTCAGAAATATAAACAGCGCTTTAAGGAGGAGGCGCTGACCCTGTACAGCTTTCAGAGGGAGCCGACCATCCTGAATGTGTATGGGCTGCTCGAGGCGAACGGGACGGTTTATTACTCCATGGAGTATCTCTCAGGATGGGATATGAAGACTTTCATCCTGAATCAGGGAAAAATGGCCTGGAGCCAGCTTTCCTTTTATGTGAGGGATATTCTCCGCACGCTGCACGTGATACATGCGAAGAACCTGATCCACCGGGACATCACGCCGGACAATATCTTCCTCATCAGCGACCGGAACGCGAAGCTCATCGATTTTGGTTCGGTGCGCTGCTATAACGACGGAACCGGGCTGACCGCGCTGGTGAAGGCGGTGTTCGCGCCGCCGGAGCAGTATTATACGAACGGGAACCAGGGACCGTGGACTGATATTTATTCGCTCTGCGTCACCATGTACTATGCGCTGAGCGGGATCTGTCCGCCGAAGGCGCCGGACCGCATCAGCAGAGACGGAACGGTTCCGCTCGGGCAGCTCTGTTCCGGTCTGCCGGGTCATGTGGAGACTGCCGTCTGGAAGGGGATGTCCATCCGGATTGAGGATCGGTATCCGGATATAAAAGCGTTCGCGGCGGCGCTGTTCCCGGGAGAAGATATTTTCAGCTCACTGTGGACGACTAACTCCTCCAATGTGCCCGGATCGGTGAAGAAGATCTCCCGGAGTAAACAGCAGGAATTCATCGGGAAGGTAAAGCAGAGATTTGAAGCCGCGAAAGTAAAGCAGACGGCCTGTTATTTTCTCCGCGGCATATCCGGACGGTACCAGGGCAGGGTGATTCCGGTCACGGCGGACAGCCTGCTGGTGTTCGGCAGGAGTTCACAGTGCCATGTTGCATACCCGGCCGATACGCGCGGCGTCAGCAGGAAGCATCTGACGATTTGGTGCGACCGCAGCAAAAACCTGTTTATCATGGACGAGCATTCCAGCTGTGGGACGATGGTTTCCGGTTATCGGCTGCAGCCCGGCATGTGGTACCGGCTGCAGAAGGGAAATACGGTGAATTTTGCCGGCGAGGGATTTTACGTTGAGTGAAATGTAAAGGAACTGCCACAAAACAGCTTATGCATTTTGTACCGGCTAATACGCAAACCGCAGGTCATAAAAGCCTTGCTGAACCGTCAGCCGGTTATACGATTCGGAGAATGAATTTGAGGGCATAGGCCATACAAGGGAGACGAAACGATGAAATATGTAAAGCATGTAAAAAGATTGGCGGCCTGCCTGATTCTGGCGGCAGTCCTGACGGCGGGAGGAATCACGGCAAACGCAGCTTCGGGCACTCCGGATGAGGTTACGGATGCCTGCTACGGCGTCGTCCGTATTCTGGGTGTTGCATCGGACGGAAGTATATGGACAGGCACTGGGTTCGGCGTGGGAAAAGAAGGGGAGTACGCGGACACCTTTGTCACGAACTGGCATGTGGCGACGAGCAACGGCACATATGGTGCAGAAGATGTCACGCTGTATATCCTGCTGGACGATGAGACGGTCTTAACCTATGAGTATTATGCTGTTACAGCCTCGGAGGCGGAGGAACTCAGCGCGGAGGGTTATGACATAGTTACCGATGACGCGGGGAATTATTATGTGGCTCTTCCCATTGATTTTCAGCTGGGAGCAGCCGTAAGCTGTGAGATTCTCTATGAGGGCGTAGAATATCCGGATGTGGCGGTGATCGCGACTGATGAGCCGATCACCGGTGTGGAGACTCTGCCGCTTCGGCATGCGGAGGAGGCTTCGGTCGGGACGATGGTTTATTCCATCGGTTATCCGGCTACGGCGGATACCGGCAGTATGTCGGAGACATCCACCGGATTCACAAAAAAGCTGGGCGGTTCGGCGGAGTACGTTTCCTACGGCGGCGGAATCATATCCCGGTTTCAGGCACTGGAAGCGGTGGGCAATACGGACTGTATCGTGCATGAGGCCCATACCAATTCGGGAAATTCCGGCGGACCGCTGATTCTGGAGGACGGCAGTGTGGTCGGCATCAATACATACATCTATGAGGAATACAATGTCGGAATCTATGTCGATTATGCCATGGATATCCTGGATGATCTGGGTATCTATTATACGACGGCGGGAAGCGGCGCGGCAGTTCCCGTAGTGCCGATTGTGATAGTGGTCATTGCGGCTGCGGCTGTTGTGTTTGCCGCTGTTCTGTTCCTGCGGAAGAAAAAACCGGCATCCGGCAGTGCCGGCGCGTCTTCCGACACCTCCGATCCCGTGACGCCGTCCGCCGCGCCGGCGGAACCGGCCGCAGCGGGCGGGGACGAGGGCTTTCGCGTTCAGGGAACGGCGGGTGCGTTCGCCGACCGGCGATTCCGCCTGGAGGGAGAGATCCGGATCGGGCGTGACGCCGGCAGATGCGGCATCGCTTATCCGCCGGACACAAAGGGTGTCAGCGGCGTACATTGTGCCATCCGGTTACAGGGGTCATCGATATCCATAGAAGACCTGGGTTCTACTTACGGAACAATGGTTAACGGGAAAAAGCTGACGGCGCACCAGCCGCAGCCGCTGGCTCTGGGAGACTGCATCTGCCTCGGATCGGAGATGGAGGCATTTCAGATCACCGGCAGGCATGGGGCGGTATAGAGATGGCGGAATATGCCATGCGGACCGGAATGAACAGAAGCCGGAATGTCGGCGCTTAAGCAGCATAAGGGTGAAAGATGATGATTCGAAAAGAATGTGCCGTCCTGACTGACAGGGGCGGACGGAAGGTGAATGAGGACAGTGTTCTGGTGCAGTCACTTCCCAATGGGCAGGTGGTTGTTCTCGGTGACGGTCTGGGTTCAAACGGCGGAGGAAGCCTGGCGTCCTTCACGGCAGTCACGGAGGTTGCCGGCTGTTTCGGAGAAGGAATCTGCTCCGGCACGGCGGGGATCGCGGAGGCGTTTTCCCGCGCCAATGAGGCTGTTCTGGGCTGCCAGACGGAGGACTGCCGGATGATGACGACGCTGGTCGCCCTGTTTTTTCAGGGAGAGTCCGCCGTCTGGGCGCATGTGGGAGATTCCAGGCTGTATCATTTCCGGGAAGTCAGGATGATGGAACGGACGATCGATCACAGCGTTTCCCAGATGGCGGCGGCGATGGGCGCGATCACGGAGGATCAGATCCGGTTTCATCCCGACCGCAGCCGGATACTGCGGGCGCTGGGGAGCGACAGCTGCGAACCGGATATATCGGAGCCGGTATCTCTGGCGGACGGGTTTCACGCGTTCCTGCTCTGCAGCGACGGTTTCTGGAAGTATGTGCTGGAAACGGAGATGGAGCAGGCGCTGTCGACAGCGGCAAACCCGGATCAGTGGCTGGCGCAGATGGAATGTATATTAAAAAAGAGGGCGCCAGCGGATCAGGACAACTATACCGCAGCCGCGGTATTTACCGTGGCTGAGACATGACGGATGCGCGAAACTACAACGTTTTCGGTCTGGCTCTGCGTGGTCCGGGAGTGACTCGACAATGACGGTCCGGGACAGACAAAATATGTATAAACGGGTGGCCGCCTCTTTCGGACCGGACACTCTGATATAAATTTTTAATGAAAGAAGGAGACAATTTTATGGACATGAGAAAATGCGCAAAAGGACATTATTATGACGGAGATGTAAACGCGACCTGCCCGGAGTGCGCGAAGGAGATGCAGGGAGGCGCGTCCTACGGTGCGACGGAGGCGGCATCCGGGGGCGGTTTTGACGAGATCGGGGCGACGGAGCCGGTCAGCCCGATGTCCGGCGGTTACAGCGGCGGCATGGGGGAGACGCTGCCGCCCGATCCCTCGATGAGCGGTCAGGGTATGAATACCATGTTCGCCGGCGGAGGGAACGGCGGCGTGCAGAATTATGATGATGCGACCATGCCGATCACACCGAATCAGACAGAGGGCTTTAATCCTGTCGTCGGATGGCTGGTGTGTACGGACGGACCGGACAAAGGAAACGATCACCGTATTCACGTCGGCTATAACCAGATCGGCCGCGCCGAGCATATGGATATCTGCATCCGCGGCAACAACAATATCAGCCGTGAGAAGCATGCGCTTATCGCTTACGACGATCAGGAGAAGACTTTCTTCTTCGGTCCGTCGGAGGGGAAAAATATTGTCCGCCTCAACGACAAGATGGTTATGATGCCGACGGAGATCCATCCGTATGACATTCTGACGGTGGGCAGTTCGAAGCTGATCTTTGTTCCCCTGTGCGGCGAACATTTCGACTGGGGAAGATAAACGGAAATCCGGGCAGGAGAGCATTGTTTCAGAAGGTTTGTTTTCTGCACGGCAGCGAGGATTATGTTTATGAAAAAAGCAGCGGCATTTATAACCGGAATGATACTTATCTCTGTCCTGGTGAGTTCCGCCGGCGCGGCGGGCGCCGGACAGGCCTTTATCGACGGCGTTTCACAGGACGCGGAGTCGGGGAATCTGAACGTGCTCTGCGCCCTGCCCGGCGAGACGGGTGCGGCGGACAGCTTTGAGGTGACGCTGGACGAGACGACTCTTCCGGTACTCTCGGTCTCCACTGCGGACGAAGCGGGGGTCGCGAAGACATTTTACTGCATGGTCGACGTGTCCGGCTCCATGAAAGGGCGTATGGATCAGGCTAAAGATGTTCTCACGGCGATCAGCGCGGATCTGGACGCGGATGAAGGAGACAATATGGTGATCGCCGCTTTCGGGAACGGAATCACGGAGACCGGATTCCTGACTGACCCGGAGGAGATCGCGGCAGCGGTCGCGGATCTGGAATATACCAGTGAAGATACGGATCTCTACAGCGCCGTCATCCACGGGATCGAGTTCCTGGAGGGACAGTCGCAGGTGAATGAACAGGCTGCGCTGGTGATCATATCGGATGGCTGTGACGATCAGGCGTACGGTTCCTCCTATGAGGAGGCGTGCGAGGCCGTGGAGAACGCGGATCTGCCGGTGTATACGGCGGCGATCATTCTCTCGGAGGAGGATTACGACGCGGCACTGGATCTGGGCAGCTTTGCGAAGCAGTCTGCGGGGGGATCGTACTTCCCGAAATCATCTGAAACGGATTCCGGTCCGGCGGATATGACGGCGGCGGAGATCGGTTCGGAGATTGCGGCGGAGATGAATTCTTTCCTCTATGTGCGGGCAGATCTCTCCGGCGTCACGAAATCAGACAGCGGCGCTTATACGCTGTCGGTCACCTTCTCCGGCGACAGCGGTTACGTTTATACTGACAGCAGGGAGATATCTGCCGGTGAGCTGGGTCTTGCGGAGGGTGAGGCAGATTCGGAGTCCGAACCGGACGAAGCGGACACTGATCCGGAGCCCGGATTTCTGGAGACGTACGGCACGCTGCTTCTGGTGATCGTGATACTGATCGCGGCGGGGATCATCATCATTGCCGTTGTCCTGATCGCGAGAATGAAAAAAAGCCGGAAAGAAGAGAAAGAGAAGCGGAAAAAGCAGGAAGAACAGAAGCGCCTCGAGCGGGAGGAACGGGAACGCGCCGAACAGACGGAGCGCGAGCTTGCCGAACAGAGAGAGCGGGAACGCCTGGAGCAGGAGGAGATCGCGCGACAGGAAAAAGAGGCTTTTGAAGCACTTCCGAGATTTCCGGTCCGCCTGGTCGCCCTGGGCGTGAAACAGAAGGAATACACGCTGGAGCTGGTGCAGGGATGCGAGATGACGATCGGCAGAAATGATAAGGCCATGATCGTGCTGGATCCGCAGGACCGGCAGCTGTCCTCCGTCCATTTTATGATGTTCTGGGACAACGGAACCGTTTACGTCAGGGATGCCGGTTCTACGAACGGCACCTTCCGCAACGGCGTTGCGCTCGGCGGCCGCAGGACCATTGTCCGGCCGGGCGACATGCTGCGGGCGGGAAGCTATGATTATCGTGTGATGATGCAGGAGGTTTAACAAAATGAAACTGAAACGAGTGAAAAGCCTGCTGATCGCGTTCGCGCTTTGCTGTATGCTGGCTGCGCCCGCGCTGGCCGGCTGTTCCGGAGGAGAGACAGACGCACAGACGGAGCAGACCGCCGGCGTGACAGAGGGAACTGATCGGACGGAAAAGGCTGCCGGCGCGGCAGAGGAAGAAGATCAGACGGATCAGGCAGATGATGCGGCAGAGGAAGAAGATCAGACGGATCAGGCCGACGGAGACGACGATAATGAAGACACCGGAACGGCAGATGACGGAGATCAGGCGGAGACGCCCAGGAAAAGTGTGACGGGTTCGGAGGGTGATGACGCCGGGACAGAGGATACCGGCAAGTCGGGCGAATCCGGAACAGACACGGGGGATGAAGATACCGGGACAGACGATGAGAAATCATCGGGGAGTACAGCGGCAGCGGAAGATGAGGATACGGTTACGGATACGTTCAAATCCATTGCGGACAGTGAGGATGAGACTGAAAATGAGGGCGGTATCCTGAAATATATTCTGTTTGCCGTGATCGGCTTTGCGGTCGGTTTTCTTCTGGCTCTGGTGATTGCTTTTCTGCTTAACCGCTCATCGCGGAAGAATAGCACATCGTCTGCCGATGTGATCGAGAAAAAGGAAACGGAAAACCCGGCCGTACAGAAGAAAAAGCCTGTGGAGGCAGGGTCTCTTCCCGACGCGGACAGCGGAACGATCGGGAAGGTGCACAATGTCGGATGCAGGAGGAACCAGCAGGACACCGTAGGATTTACCAACGCGGGAAATGGTCTTCTGGCTGTTGTGTCCGACGGAATGGGCGGTCTCTCCGACGGAGAAAAGGTGAGCCAGCAGGCTGTCATGGGCATGCTCCAGGCAGCGGAACGGGTGAATCAGGTCACAGCCGACAACCCGCTGTATGAGATGCTTGCCGCCGCCAACTCCCAGGTTCTGAAGATGCTGGGACCGGACAAGATCTACAAGAGCGGAGCCACACTCCTGGCCGTCTACACGGACGGGGCGAAGTATCACTGGATCGCGGTTGGCGACAGCAGGATCTATCTCTACTGCGGACACCATCTGCTGCAGGTCAACAGCGAGCATATCTATAAGCGGCAGCTGTTCCGGAAAGCGGTCAACAGAAAGATCAGCTTCGCGACGGTGAAAAACGACCCGCAGAGGGATCGCTTAGTCAGTTTTCTCGGCATGGGCGACCTGGAGGAGATCGACGGCAGCCTGCGTCCGGCAGAGCTGCAGCACGGCGATAAGCTGCTGCTGATGTCGGACGGTGTTTTCAATGCCGTCTCCGAGAAAGCCATGCTGAAGATTCTGGAGAATACGAAGAATGCCGCCGAGGCGGCAGTTCTGATGGAGAATCAGGTACTTGCCGCGGGCAATCCGAAGCAGGACAACTTTACCTGCCTGATCCTTGATTTTTAAGGAAAATCGCAGCTGTTCAGGACAGAACTTCGCAATTGCTGCGAAGACCGTATGAAAACGTGTAACATACGAAGAATTGTTGTTTGGATAAAAATGCGGAATGGAATACATAGGAGAATCCGGAATGAGTGAAAACAGAACATTTTTTGTAAAGGCGGAGCAGGGAGACATCAAAGTGAAGGATATATTTTCGGATGTGCTGCGCAGACATACGCCGGAGGAAAACGCGAGGCTGTTTATCGGAGGAACGGCGCTGACCACGCCGGATGAAGCATCCATGCTGTCTAAGTGGATGAAACCCTATATGTTCGCGCGGATTTTCCTTCTGGTTTTGATTGTTGTGCTCGCCGGTGTGCTGATGAACAACGCCCTGATCCTTCCTTTTGTGTTCATCGCGGGCAGCTTCCTGGTGCCCATTACCGTAATGTTTTTTTACTGGGAACTGAATATACCGAGGAATATTTCGTTTCCGTCCGTGATCGTGATCCTTCTGGTGGGAGGGATCCTCTCGCTGGTCTTTACGACGGTGTTTAACCTGTTTAACGTGTCGCAGATTTATGTGCTGTATTATCTCGGCGTCGGCATTGCGGAGGAGGCCGCGAAGATTCTGGCGGTAGCCGTCTGGGTGAGAAAAGGAGATAAAAAATACATACTGACAGGCATGCTGGTCGGAGCCGCTGTGGGAGCGGGGTTTGCCGCAATCGAGAGCGCAGGGTACGCCGTGATTGGCAACGGATGGAGCTACGGGGTCATGATCCTGAGGGCATTTCTGAGCGTCGGAGGCCATGTGTCCTGGGCAGCGGTGTCCGGTGGGGCGCTTGTATGGGCGAAAGGCGGGGACGAGCTTGCGCCGAAACATTTTACTTCCGGTCTTTTTCTGAAGTATTTCGCGCTGGTCATCGCTCTGCACGCGGTCTGGGATATCACGGGGGTCATTCCCGCCTGCCTTGTGTTCTGTGTCATTATTCTGGTTGTTTCTTTCCGGATGATACAGGCGGGCTTAAACCAGGTAGTGCGAAGCAGCAGGGGAAGCAATTACAACAGCCTGACGCGGGCACTGCAGCATGACGGCGTGGCGGGAGGACTCGGCGGCATTTCGAATGGTTACCGCAGCGGAGCAGGAGGTTATGGAAGAACACCGCAGGGGATACAGAACGCGGTCCGGCAGCCGCCGCCCGCACCGGCGGCATATACCGCGCCGCTTCGAATACAGGGTGTCAGCGGATATTTCGCCAGCCGCCGGTTTGCGCTGGAGGGCTGCGTCCGGATCGGACGCGAGACCGACATGAACCAGCTGGTGTATCCCGCGGGAACGGCCGGCGTCAGCAAAAATCACTGTGAGGTGATGGTGAAAAATGGACGCGTATACATTCGGGATCTCGGATCCACCTACGGCACCTTTGTCGACGGGAAACGCCTGCAGCCGAATCAGGTCTGTGAGATCGGAGTCGGCGCCCGCGTGTGCATCGGGTCGGCGCGGGAGGAGTTCCGGATCGTACAGAAGAAGATTTGACAGAGATGACGGAAGAAAAGTCCATTTAAAATCGCTGCGCGATTGGGCTTTTCCTTGTGTGGTTTACATTATCATACGTACTTCGCAGCAAGTGAGAAGCACTGTCCGGAATAGTTACAAACTGACAGAATGTCCGTGCCGGAGACACGGGGAGGGAAATATACAGAGGAACAGATATGCTGTTGATTAAATGCACAAAATGTATGAGGGATCTGGAACCGGATATCCGCATCTGTCCGCACTGCGGTTTTGACCAGCAGGGGGAGGCGCAGCCGGAACATGCCCTGCGGAGAAACACAATTTTATACGGGCGCTATCTGGTCGGGAACGTGATCGGCCAGGGCGGCTTCGGCATTACCTATGTGGGCTACGACCTGAAGCTGGATACAAAGGTAGCGGTCAAGGAGTATTATCCCGCCGCCTCCGCGTCGCGCACGGGCAGCCAGTCCGCCCGGATTCGCTGGGACTACGGGGATGCGGCTGAGCATGCAAGAGGGATAGAACGGTTTGTGAAAGAAGCCCGGAAGATGGCAAAGCTGGACGCGGTGCCGTCCATCGTGCGGGTTTGGGATGTTTTCGAGGATAACGAAACAGCCTATATTGTGATGGATTTCGTGGAGGGGGTCACTCTGAAACAATATCTCAGAGAACACGGCGTGATGCAATGGGCGGACTGCTTTGCGCTGCTGGAGCCGATCCTGGAGAGCCTGGCGGTGATGCATGACCGTGGTTTCATTCACCGTGATATCTCGCCGGACAATATCATGGTGCAGCCGGACGGTACGGCGCGTCTGCTGGATATGGGTGCGGCGGTGGACGTGAGAGCTACGCAGGGGCAGGCATCCATGGCGGTGGTGAAGCGGAATTTCAGCGCCCCGGAGCAGTACACCGAGACGGAGGAGCTGGGAAGCTGGACGGATGTGTACAGCATGGCGGCGACGATATACTACTGCCTGACCGGACGGGTGGTGCCGGAGCCTATGGAGCGGACCTACAGCCAGAAGCCGATTGCCTTTCCCGCAGACTGCCATATTCCCGGCGAAGTGAAAAATGCGCTGCTCGGCGCGATGGAGCTTTCAAGAAACTCCCGTTTGCGGGATATGCGGATGTTCCGGAACCGGCTGACCGGAGAAAACGGCACGGAACCAGGGACAGATTCCGCGGCGGGATATGGAGAGACACCCGTAACCGGCTCAAATGCCGCAGGGGAATATGGAGGAGCGGACTCATCCGGGGCGTATCCCACGCAGGGGTATGGGTCGCCGCAGGCTGATTGGACGGGATCTGCTCCGGTGAACGGACCCGTGAATGTATCTGCGGGTAAAAACGGATCCAGATACCTGTCGGTCAAAAATGCGGTACAGATTATAAACATTGTACTGATTTTTCTGTTTTTTATGCCGACCATAACGAATCGCTGGATTTCATCATCCGGAAGCGTGTATCATTTTCAGGAATGGCCGCAGCTGGAGAATGCGGGGTATTGGATTTGTCTGGTGCTGCCAATCCTGGCCCTGGTTGTGTGGTCCGGGAAAAAGGAAAAGAAAAAGAATGTCCTGGGAGGTACGCTGCTTATATCAACGGTGGTCGATCTTTTATTATGGATGGCTCTGGGTCTGATTTTTACTGACAAATATACCTTATCTGACATTTATACGGTCAATGGTATATACGTATTCCTGATTGCTTTGAATCTGTTTCTTTTGTTCCTGGGAGTCAGAGTTTTGCAGGGAATCTCGCCCGACAGCAGACTTTTTACGGCAGGGACGGATAAAAAGAAGGAGGAAAAAAAGTGGAATTAGTGAAATGTACCAAATGCATGATGGATCTGGAGAAAGGCGTACAGATCTGTCCGCACTGCGGTTATGATCAGCAAAGAGAAGATCAGCCCGCAAATGCCCTGCGGCGGAATACAATCCTGCGCGGCCGGTATCTGGTCGGGAATGTGATCGGACAGGGCGGCTTCGGCATCACTTATGTGGGGTTTGACCTGGTGCTGGAGATGAAAGTGGCGGTCAAGGAGTATTATCCCTCAGCGACGGCGTCGCGGACCGCCAACCATTCCAGCCGGATCCAGTGGGACACCCGCGATGAGGGGGAACAGATGAAAGGGATCGAGCGTTTTGTAAAGGAAGCGCAGAAGATGGCAAAGCTCGATGCGGTTCCTTCCATTGTACGGGTCTGGGATGTATTTCAGGAGAACGAAACGGCTTATATTGTCATGGATTTCGTGGAGGGGGTCACCCTGAAACAATATCTCAGCGAATACGGCGTGATGCAATGGGCGGACTGCTTTGCGCTGCTGGAGCCGATCCTGGAGAGCCTGGCGGTGATGCATGACCGCGGATTTATCCACCGGGATATCTCGCCGGACAATATCATGGTGCAGCCGGACGGCACGGCGCGTCTGCTGGACATGGGCGCGGCAGTGGATGTGCGTGCGACACAAGGGCAGGCATCCATGGCGGTGGCGAAGAAAAACTTCAGTGCGCCGGAGCAGTATACGCAGACGGCGGCGCTGGGCAGCTGGAGTGATGTATACGGCATGGCGGCGACGATGTACTACTGCCTGACCGGAAAGGTGATCCCGGAGGCGATGGAGCGCTCTTTCAACAAAGTGCCAATCCGGTTCCCGGCGGAACATCCGCTTCCGTCCCATGCGGCCGCGGCATTGACCCGGGCACTGGAGCTGGAGACGAACGTACGGACGAGGAATATGCGGGAGTTTAAGCGGCAGCTGGCCTCGGCGGGCGCTGCTCCCGGTACGACTGGAACAGGCGGCAGCGGATCCGGCGGGGGAACTGTTGCGTCGGAACATAAAGAAAAGAATAACGCCATGCCGAAATCCGTGAAAGTGATTTTCGTGCTTGTTTTCGCTCTGCTTGCCCTGTATTACATCATCTGGGGAGTAAACCGCGCTTCGGCGGGGGGAGGCCTGCAGC
>JAJBVI010000010.1 GCA_020859905.1 Lachnospiraceae bacterium
CTCATGAAGCACCCGGATCGTGTTGCCGTAGTCCAGATTCGCCGTCGGCTCATCCAGAACGAGGAAACTCGGCTGCTGTGCAAGCGCCCGCGCGATCATAACCAGCTGCCGCTCCCCGCCGGAGATGTCGGTGTAGTATCGGTTCCGCAGATGATGGATCCCCATATCCTTCATCGCGTTCTCGGCAATCTCATAGTCCTGCCGGTCCGGCTGTCCGAAGTAACGCGTACTGTTAACCCGGCCCAGGAGCACCACGTCCTTCACCTCGTAGGGAAATGGTGGGTTGTGGTACTGTGCCACATAGGCCATATATTTCGCCATGACGGCATGCGGCCATGTCCGAATATCCTTGCCATCAATGCGGATCTCTCCGTTTAAAATCGGCATAAATTTCAGAATACTCCGGAACAGTGTGGTCTTTCCCACACCGTTCGGACCGAGGATGCAGCAGATCTCACCGGTATCCACGGAAAAATTGATATCCTCCAGAACAGGCGCAGTTACATCGTAACCGACACTCACACGTTTCAGTTCAAGTTTCATCATTCCCACCCCCCTTTTTGACTTTACCAAAAAGATTGCAAAAATTGGCGGCACCATGATATTGACGATGATACTGATCGGAAAATACTGTCCCAACACCCACGGCATCAGGATAACCACGCCCCGACAGACCATCAGAAGAAGCACACCCAGCAGCATGTTTGCCCAGAACTGTTTCCGGAAATCCGATCCGAAAAAAGCCCGTCCCATGTGAGGCACCGCCAGCGCCAGCATACCGATGACACCACAGTGTACCATCGCCGCCGTCACCATAAAGGTGCCTATGATCAGCGTGACAAACCGGAAAATACCGGAATCAACTCCCAATCCCTTCGTCTCATCCGGCGTAAAGGATACTACGTTAAAAGAGAAACGCAGCAAATACATGGGGATGACGCTCGCACCAAAAGCGATCAGCAGCCATAGGATAGATGTCCAGTCCGTCTGCAGAGATGACCCCATTGAAACCATCTGATAAATAGCGAGTACATCTGTGTCCATACCGTTCGTGTAACCGGTCAGCACGGCGCCCACGATCTGCGAGAGTGCGACGCCCACGAGGATCAGATCCTCCACAGCAAATCGTCCGCGCCCTGAGGCCAGCTTTCCCAAAAACATGACGGCTGCCAACATGATGGCCGCCCCAAGGTAGCAGATAATATAGCGCTCACGCGTCATCGTCAGTGCCGCTCCACCGTATATAATAACCATGTAGAGCATCCCGGCCTGCACGCCAGTATTGATGCCCAACATTGTGGGCGCCGCCATCGGATTGCGGAACACGTTCTGGAAGATATTACCGGAAAGCGCCAACAATGCCCCACATCCCATCGCCATAAATAGACTTTTGATATTCTTAAAAGTCGTTTGATATCCTCCGGGAAAATGAGATTCAATATCCAGACGAGGCTGTTTTGTGACAATTGCCCATGCATACTCAAACCAGACACGTATGCATCTCCATGTGTAGGACGGAGGATTGAACTTGGCAAAACTGTAAGCATTCATAAACACCAGAAAAGCCGCTATGGTAATCAGAATAAGGATTATGATATTCCGACGAAACTTACGGTTGTCCTCTTTTTTGATTTCAATAGATTCTTTAAGCCCAATCCGCATGGCTCTGCCTCCTGTTCCGTATGATCATGAAGAGGAATACAGCACCACCCACAATACTGGTATAATCGCTGACATACGCCCCGCTCACCATCCAGTGAATCGGCGGAATCCACTGACAGATCAACACAAACATGCTGCCGATCACAGCGCAGCCGGGAATCAGCCAGCGAAAATCTGATCCAACCACTCGCCTCGTAATATGTGGAATGATCAGTCCTACAAATCCTATGCCGCCGCAGGCGGAAATGATCACAGCTGTCATCACCGTGCAAAGCGCCATCATGGTATTACGGGTACGCGTTACATTGATACCCATGGCGCGCGCCTCATCCTCTCCGAAGACGATCAGATTCAACCGTTTTGCCGACAAAATCAGAAAAGTCACAACGGCGGCAACCACAACAACTACGATCCAGACCGCACCGTCATTCATATGACCCGCCATAGCGACCTGTAACTGCGCTGCTGTTTCACCGTACGGATCCGTCGTATTAATCATGAGCTTAATATATTGGGAAATTGTACTGACCGCACTGGAAAACACCATGCCGACCACGATCAGCGTCACCATGGAGATCCTGCCGCCACGGCTCGCCAGCTTCGCCACGCCGCCGGTAAACAACACCGCGCCGAAGCATCCGATCAGGACAAAAAGAAACTTCCCCGCCCCTAATGACGTCATGCCGGTAACCTCACTCAGCCGCTCTCCGAGCGCGCCGCCGAACCACTCCGAACCCCACATAATATAGATCGTCGATCCCAGTGTGCCTCCGCTCATCACTCCCAGAGTGGTCGGGGATGCGATGGAATTGCGGAAGCTGCCCTGGAACACCGCGCCGGTCACGGAAAGGCCGGCGCCAACCGCCAGCGCACACACACCCCAGAGGATATCGCGGAGCTTTTCTTCAACAGACAGCCACTCCACGTAACCCAATGTGTCGGAGAGATCCTGACCGGAAAGGAGAATGCCAAGATTCTGCACACTGGCTCTCAGTTCCTCCGCGTACTGCGCCGGCGACATACGAATGGTAAAGATATAATCCAGTGAATTGGCGACCGGAAGCGGAACGACCACGTAAATGACATAGATAGCCGCCGCAGCGATGAGAAGCTGCAGCAGCTTCTTGTTTCGCGGCTCCATGCCCTTCCTCTGTCGGTAATCCTCGCGGTACTGGTTCTCCTGAAGCTGTTCGCCTTCATTTTCTTTCAGCTGTATTTTACTGCCTATAGTTTATGATCGCCTGTTCCTGATAGCTGCCCGGCCCGCCGGGCAGAAAAAAAACTACTGTCTTATACTAACCTGTTTTTATAGGCATGACAAGCATCCTTTGTCAAATTAGTTATGCAGATATTGCAATAAGTTATTCCGTGGGGGTGATGGGGCGGTAAATATCTGTTGACGCAGTGAACACATCTGTAAAATTCCACAACAAATGCTGCATATTTTATAAGATTTTTAAGCAATTGAAACAGTCACAAAACACGGCTTGATATGCGGTCGGTTTTATGGTAAGTTACCAGTAACACAGCAGTAACACAGATTTTGCATCCTGATGTGATCGGAGGTGACTGGGATGGGTAAATTAAGAATGCCGATCGGCGTTGATGATTTTGCAGAAATCCTTACGCAGGGATTCTATTACGTTGATAAAACAGGCATGATTAAGGAATTGCTTGAGAATTGGGGCAAGGTGAACCTGTTCACGCGTCCGCGCCGCTTTGGAAAGAGCCTCAATATGAGCATGCTCAGATATTTCTTTGAAATCGGCACAGACAGGAGCCTGTTTGACGGTCTGGCAATTACTAAGGAAACGAAGTTGTGCGGTGAATACATGGGGAAGTACCCTGTGATTTCAATTTCTTTGAAACAGGTCAGCGGCGACTCGTTTGAAGAGGCACGTCAGCAATTGTGGAGTTCTATTGCTGAGGCAGCAGAACAGCTTGATTATTTACAGAAAAGTAAGAGACTGAATAACCGTGATAAGAAAAAGATATTTGATTTGAGCGAGGGAAAAGGAAATCAGCAGGAGGCTCTGAGATTGATGTCCAGAATGCTGAATAAACACTATGGCAAAAAAGTGATGATCCTGATCGATGAATATGACGCGCCGCTGCAAAAAGCATATGAAAATAACTATTATGATGACATGGTTACACTCATCCGCCAGATTTTCGGTTATGCATTAAAATCAAATGATTCATTATTTTTCAGTATTTTGACCGGCTGTATGAGAGTCTCGAAGGAAAGCATTTTCTCGGATCTCAATAACCCCAAAATTCATTCCATCAGCGATGAGCGCTTCGATGAGTGGTTCGGCTTCACGGAGGATGAAACCGTCCGGATGCTGGATTACCTCGGGCTGGATGAACACTATGAGGCCACGAAAGAATGGTACGACGGCTACCGGTTTGGCGAGCAGGACGTGTATTGCCCGTGGGATGTGATCAACTGGTGCGACCAGCTTCTGAACACGTCGGACCGTATTCCGCAGAATTTCTGGGTCAACTCCGGCGCGACGGACATTATCCGCCAGTTCGCCGAACAGGCGGACAGCGTGACCCGCGACCAGATCGGCGCCCTGATTGAAGGACGGACGGTCCGCAGGAAGCTGGCACAGGATCTGACATACAGGGATATGATGGACCGGCCGGAGAACATATGGAGTATTCTGTATACAGCTGGATATCTGACACACCGGGTGCGTTATGAGGACGGAAGCTGCGACCTGTGCATTCCGAACCGTGAAGTAAAGAACATTTTTATAACGAAGGTTGATTCCTGGTTTACCGCGAAAGTCCTCGAAGATGAGGACGGGCTGGATGAATTCTTTGCGGCTTTTACGTCCGGGAACGCGGAGGCACTGGAAGACTGCCTGAATTACTGCCTTGCCGAATCCGTCAGTTATCTGGACGGCGGGAAGTATGAGGATAAAGAAACCTTCTATCATGGTTTACTCCTCGGAATGCTCAGCACCAGGAAAGGCTGGGAGATCCGTTCCGAACGCGAGGCAGGCAATGGCCGGGCGGATATAACCGCGTTCCATCTGCGCAGGAAGGAAGCATACATTATTGAAGTGAAATATTCAAGAGATACAGAGAGGCTGACGGCAGATGTGCAGGAAGGGAAACTGACGATGGATGCGCAAAAAGAGGAGCTGGCAGTGGATGCACAGGAAGAGAAGCTGGCGGCGGATGCACAGAACGAGAAGCTGACGATGGATGCACAGGAAGCGATCAACCAGATCAACAGGCTTCGGTATGATCCGTATTTCAGCGGGCGGTCGCCAAAGAGTATCCGGCATTACGGGATTGCGTTCCGGCGGAAGCAGTGCAGGGTTCTGACAGAGTAAGGAACTGTCTCGAAATAATATGCAT
>JAJBVI010000063.1 GCA_020859905.1 Lachnospiraceae bacterium
CGAACTTATACAGAGCTGCAATCCGTAGTATCATACCCTTTTGTCGCCCGAATCATATGATAAAAAATGATTCATCCGGAATATGTCTCAGAACACTGCCATTTCTCACATACCCCGGACGAATCGATCCAGAATTCAGTTCTTATAATTGTCTGATACGTTCCAGCGCCGCCAGTGTGTTCTCACAGGTGCCAAACGCCGTCAGGCGGAAATAGCCCTCGCCGCTGGGACCGAACCCCGACCCCGGCGTGCCGACCACATGAGCCGCGTCGAGCAGGTAGTCAAAGAACTCCCAGGATGTCATCTGTCCCGGCGTCTTTAACCAGATATAGGGTGCGTTCACACCGCCGAATACTTCAAAACCCGTCTCCGTCAGCCCGTTCCGGATCGCGGAGGCATTCTTCATGTAATAAGCAATCTGCTGCTTCAGCTGTGCCTTTCCGGTCTCGCTGTATACCGCTTCGCCGGCGCGCTGTACGATATACGGAGCGCCGTTGAACTTCGTGCCGTGACGTCTCGCCCACATCGCATGGAGGGAAACATCACCGCATTTCAGCTCCTTCGGCACCACCGTGTACCCGAGACGGACACCGGTAAATCCAGCGTTCTTGGAAAAGCTCTTCAGCTCGATCGCACAGGTTCTCGCGCCCTCACACTCATAGATCGTATGAGCCACGTCATCCTCGGATATATAAGCCTCATACGCGCCGTCGTAGATAATCACCGCACCGACCCGGTTCGCATAGTCCACCCACTCCTGCAGCTGCGCCTTTGTGAGCGTCGTTCCCGTCGGATTGTTCGGCAGGCACAGATAGATCATGTCCGGCGTCTCCTTCGGGAACTCCGGGACAAAGCCGTTCTCCTTTGTACACGGCATGTAAATCACATCACTCCACACCTCAGATACGGGATCGTATGTACCGGTCCTGCCGGCCATCACATTCGAGTCCACGTAAACCGGATACACCGGATCGCACACGGCAATGCGGTTGTCCACGGAAAATATCTCCTGTATATTTCCGGAATCGCTCTTCGCCCCGTCCGAGACAAAGATCTCATCCGCGCCTATATCACAGCCTCGCGCCTTATAATCATTCTCCGCAATGGCATTGCGCAGGAATTCGTATCCGAGATCCGGCGCGTACCCGCGGAAGGTCGCCGCATTCCCCATCTCATCCACCGCGCTGTGCAGCGCCTCAATGATCGCCGGAGCCAGCGGCTGCGTGACGTCACCGATGCCGAGACGGATCAGTGTCTTATCCGGATGCGCCGCCTGATATTCACTCACCTTTCGCGCAATCGTACTGAACAGATAGCTGCCGGGCAGCTTCTGATAATTATCATTTACCTTAAACATATGTACTCTCCTCTTCCTTATACAGATTAACATTTACAGTATACACACTTTATTATGAATTTTCAATAAAGGTATCAACAAGATTTGTTAAGCATATATCGTTTTTTCAGCCAAGTACTCTGTCCGCTCAGGATGCGTCAGATGCCGTCCGTCAAACCTACATATCCATCATACTCAGAATCATCTGCGCGGTCTCCGTAAAGCTGGTGCCGTTATCCATGCTGGTTTTCTGGAGGTAGCGGTGCGCTTCCTCCTCCGTCATGTTGTTTCGGTTCATCAGGATCCCCTTGGCCCGGTCGATCAGATCCTGCTCCTCTCCGGTCCGTTTCCGCGGCTGCTGCCGCATCTTCCTTTTTGTCCGCTCAACGCTATAAGCCACCATCTCAACCGTGGAAACCAGTTCATGTACCTTAAGCGGCTGCGACAGGCTGACCACATCGGAGTCGCCGTTCTCCGCCCAGTCCTCCCTCGAAGTGATCGCAACCATCTGAAACCCGGCAGGAAGATATTCTTTTAATTCGCGGTAGATCATGTCCGGCAGACGGTAACTGCAGACCAGTACGCCGTACTGCAGTTCATTCGCCTCCTGGATCGTCTGCGCACCGTTCGTGCAGACGCCGGATACCCGAAAACCGCTTCGGACCAGTATTGATTTTATCTTATTTCCCATATCCGCTTTGGGAAACGCAATAATAATTCCCGTCAAGCTCAGCTGCCCCTTTAATATTTATTCAGATACTCTGCCAGCTCCCATGCGCTGACGGTGCGGCAATAAGCGTCCCACTCTTTTCTCTTAGTCTCCAGATAGGCTCCGGAAATATGGTCTCCCAGAACTCCGCGCACAAAATCATCCCGTTCCATAGCGTCAAGAGCAATCTTTAAATTCTCCGGCAGCTTCTTCACACCGAGTTCTTCACACTCCGCATCAGAGAGATCATAGATATTCTTCGCAATGCGCGGCGGCGGCAGAATCCTGTTTTTAATGCCGTCCATGCCTGCCGCAAGGCAGAGTGCCAGAACCAGGTACGGGTTCGCCGCGGAATCCGGGCTGCGCAGTTCAACGCGCATGCCGCCGTCACGCGTCGCAGGGATCCGGATCAGCGGACTCCTGTTTTTTACAGACCAGGCAATGTGAACCGGCGCCTCAAAACCGGATACCAGTCTCTTGTAAGAGTTTACAAGCGGATTCGTAACCGCACACATCCCATAGACATGCTTCATCAGGCCGCCGATAAAATAATATGCCTCGCGGCTCAGCCCGTTCTCATCTTCCGCATCGGTGAAAATGTTTTTTCCGTCCTTCGAGAGAGACATGTTGATGTGCATGCCGGATCCGTTCACATCGGATTTCGGCTTCGGCATAAAGGTGGCATACATGCCGTGGCGTTTTGCGATGGTCTTCACCGCCAGCTTAAATGTCATGATATTGTCCGCCGCGTGAAGCGCCGGCTCATACTTAAAGTCAATCTCATGCTGCCCCGGAGCCGCCTCATGGTGTGAGGACTGAATCTCGAACCCCATATTTTCCAGCGTGAGTACCATATCACGTCTGGCATTTTCTCCGAAATCGTTCGGTCCCATCTCGAAATAGCCGGCCAGCTCACCGGTCTCCGTCGTGGGGCGCCCGCTGTCATCAGTATTAAACAGAAAGAACTCACACTCCGAACCGATCTCGCAGACATAGCCCGTCTCATGAACCTCCCGAACCACTTTCTTCAATATAAGGCGCGGGTCTCCCTCAAACGGCGTTCCCTCCGGACTGAAGATATCACAGATAAACCGTGCCACCTTTCCCTGCTGCGGCCGCCACGGAAAAATCGTAAACGTATCCGGATCCGGATGCAGGTACATATCCGACTCCTCAACCCGGACAAATCCTTCAACGGAAGACCCGTCAAACATAAAGCAGTTGTCCAGAGCCTTCTCCAGCTGGCTGCGCGTGATCGCAACGTTCTTCAAACCTCCTAAGATATCGGTAAACTGAAGGCGAATAAACTCGACATCCTCCTCCTCTACCATACACATGATGTCCTGTTTCGTGTATTTGCTCATTGTGACCTCCCGGTTTTCAGCTGTACCCTCAGAAGCTTCCTATGCGCGGAAAAGCCTGAAAGCACAGAAATTTTTGCTGATGATTATTATATGATATTCTGTCTCACTTGTCCCTCGTGCAAAGATTCTCTCATGTCGCAGATCTCTTCTTCATCCCGCAGAACTTGTCCTGCGTCCGTGCAAAGATTCGGTTTACGGACCGTTCCTCAGATCATGAATCTGCGGGATCCGATGAAAGGAACGCAAGCACGTCCCCGAACGGCATGTCTCCCCCGAATAAATCCAGCGCACTCCCGATCGTGACATTCAGGCGATCCCGGCCCCACTCCCGCAGCTGCCGCAGATGCTCAAAGCTGCCGACCCCGCCGGCATAAGTGACCGGGATGCGGTTCCATCCGCCGAGCATCTCGACAAGGCCGCGCTCAATACCGGAAGCCTTTCCCTCCACATCCGCCGCATGTATGAGGAATTCATCGGCATAGCCCGCCAGGCGGTCCAGCAGCGCCTCTGAAATCACCTCATCCGTAAACTTCTGCCAGCGGTCCGTCACGACATAATAGGCTCCGTCCCTCTTCCGGCAGCTCAGATCCAGCACAAGCCGCTCCCGTCCTGAGACAGCGCAGATCTTTTCAAGATTCCCATAATTCAGCACGCCGTCCCGGAAGACCCAGGAAGTGACAATTACATGTGTGGCTCCCGCATCCAGGAACTCCCGCGCGTTCTCCGGGGTGATACCGCCGCCGACCTGCAAAGTATCCGGAGCGGCGCGCAGCGCCGACAGCGCCTGGCTCTTTGTCTCCGCGTAAAAAGGCGAATCCTTCGCGTTCAGCAGAATGACGTGCCCGCCGCGGATCTGAAAACGCTGGTACAGCTGCGCATAGAACGCGGCATCCTGCTCTGAAACAAAATTCTCCTCCGCCGTATCTCCCTCGTCCCGCAGGGATCCGCCCACGATCTGTTTGACTTTTCCGTTGTGAATATCAATGCAGGGTCGAAACTCCATACCGCTTCTTCTGTAACTGTTCAGCACCTTCACAGTTACGTTCTCCTCATATCCCGATTAATCCTAATGTACCATAAAACCGGAGAATTGCAAACAAAAATGTTTATTACCGGAAAATTGCAAGCAAAAATGTTTATACCGGAAAATTGCAAACAAAAATGTTTATTGACAATATATGCGTGAATCACTATAATGGAAGAAATACATTTTAACACTTTTGTCTTTGTCGCGCGGACATCTGCAGTTACAACGAAAAACACATCCGTGGTTTTCGTTTTATTACATATTCATATTCAGAATGCATAAGTGAGGGAGGAAAAAATGGCAAAAATCATTGGCGAGGGAATTACTTTTGACGACGTGCTGCTGGTGCCGGCATATTCCGAGGTGACACCCAACATGATCGACCTGACAACGAAGCTGACGAACCGGATCACACTGAATATCCCCATGATGAGCGCAAGCATGGATACGGTCACGGAACACCGGATGGCGATCGCCATGGCCAGACAGGGCGGCATCGGCGTCATTCACAAGAACATGTCTGTCACGGCACAGGCAGAGGAAGTTGACAAAGTCAAACGTTCCGAGAACGGTGTCATCACAGACCCCTTTTCTCTCTCAGCAGACCACACACTGCGCGACGCGGACGAACTGATGGGTAAGTTCCGCATCTCCGGCGTTCCCATCATCAAGGATGACGGCATGCTGGTCGGCATCATCACCAACCGCGACCTGAAGTTCGAGACAGACTACTCCAAAAAGATCAGCGAATGTATGACAGCCACCGGCCTCGTCACCGCCAAAGAGGGCATCTCCCTGGACGAGGCGAAGTCCATCCTCGCCAAATCCAGAAAGGAAAAGCTCCCCATCGTTGATGATGAATACAAGTTAAAAGGCCTGATCACGATTAAGGACATCGAGAAACAGATCAAATATCCGCTTTCTGCCAAGGATTCCCACGGACGGCTGCTCTGCGGCGCGGGCGTCGGGATCACGCATGATATGATGTCGCGCGTTGAGGCACTTGTCAATGCCCAGGTGGATGTCATTGTTGTGGATTCCGCGCACGGACACTCTAAAAACATCCTGAACGCGGTCCGCCAGATCAGGGAAGCCTACCCGGATCTGCAGGTAATCGCAGGAAACGTTGCCACCGCAGCCGCGACGGAGGCGTTAATCAACGCGGGCGCAGACGCTGTAAAGGTCGGCATCGGTCCCGGCTCCATCTGTACCACCCGTATGGTCGCGGGCATCGGCGTTCCGCAGATTACCGCCATCATGGACTGCTACAGCGTCGCGAAGGCATACGGCATCCCGGTCATCGCGGACGGCGGCATCAAATACTCCGGCGACATGACAAAAGCACTCGCCGCGGGAGCCAGCGTCTGCATGATGGGTTCAATATTCGCGGGCTGCGACGAGGCGCCCGGCGATTTTGAGCTGTACCAGGGCCGCAAGTACAAGGTATACCGCGGCATGGGTTCTCTCGCCGCCATGGAGAACGGCAGCAGGGACCGCTATTTTCAGGAGGACGCGAAAAAGCTTGTACCGGAGGGTGTCGAGGGGCGTGTCGCCTACAAGGGCAGCGTCGAGGACACGATCTTCCAGCTGGTCGGCGGCATCCGCTCCGGCATGGGATACTGCGGTGCTCCCACGATTCCGGATCTCATCGCGAACAGCAGCTTTGTAAAGATCTCCGCGGCTTCCCTGAAAGAGAGTCATCCGCATGACATCCATATCACAAAGGAAGCTCCCAACTATTCCGTAGAATGATTACCATGAAAAAAGCACTTGTAATTTTATGCGGCGGTCTCTCCACCAGGATGGGAAGCAATAAAACATTTCTTCCTTTCGGCTGCACTTCCCTTCTGAAGTACCAGATCGCCCGGTTCCGGCCGTTTTTTGAGACAATCTATCTGTCAGTACCCGCACAGGAAGATGACCGATTCCGCTATGAAGAGTACTGCGGATGCAGAGCCATACCGGATCAGCATGCCAGAATCGGTCCCATGGGCGGTCTTTACAGCTGCCTGAGCAGTGCGCCGGAGGATATCCTGTTTTTCACCCCGGTGGATGCTCCCTTTACGGATCCTGCGCTCGCCGCCGAGATCTGTGCGCATCTGGAGGAAACGCCCTCGAAATACGCCTGTGCGATTCAGAATCCGGAGGGACGCGTGCAGCCGCTCTTCACGGCTTACACAAAACGCTGTCTGCCCGCGATTGCGGATCTCATACAGAGGGAAACATACCGGCTGAAATTCCTGCTGACCCCGGAGGACACTCTGGTTCTCGACCGGTTTCTCCCGCCGGAACAGTTTTTCAACATGAACGACCCGCAGTCCTATTACTATGCGCTGCAAAAACTGTCCCGCGAACGCCCCGGCGAGTTTCCACAGGATTTCGGGAAACAGATCGCTGAGAAACCGCGCCGTATCCCGGTTCTGTCTTTTACCGCGAAGTCTGGAACCGGAAAGACAACCTACCTGGAAAAGCTGATTCCCCTCCTGAAGCGGAACCGTCTGCGGATCGCGGTTGTCAAACATGACGCCCACGGTTTTCAGATCGATAAGCCAGGCAAGGACAGCTGCCGTCTGAGACAGGCGGGCGCCGACCATATGATTCTCACCTCGGAGGATCAGACGGCAGCCATGTTTTCCCACAGATCGGAGAATCCCTCTCTGGAAAGCATCCTGGCGCGGATTGAAAATGTCGACTTTGTCATCACAGAGGGATATAAGCTCGGCGACCAGAAAAAGATCCACCTCCTCCGCAGGGGGCACAACGAAATCCCCGTGGGCAATCAGGAAAATATCATCGCCTATGTCACGGATTTTCCCTTTGCGGCGGACGTGCCGGTATTCGACCTGAATCGTCCGGAAGGTCTGATCCCGTTTTTGCTGGACTACCTCCGCAATTGTCAGCAATGACTACATCCGCACTTGTCCGTAATGAATGTATCCGCAGTTGTTAGTGGCAACATACTGTAATCCAATAACGGAATCGCAGTTAGCGATAACATACTGCAATCCAATAATGGAATCACTAATTGCAGAATCCGCATGTCAGATTTTGTTTTTAAAGATTAAAATAATATTATTAAGTTCCATCGGTGTTCCGGGGAACGATATGGGGTGGAATTATTGCTAAAGGGGGCAGGATACATGCATCAAATATCCTTTGATTCAATCAACCGCAGATTATCTATCTCTGAGATGGCTCAGATTCACGACATCAGCCGTCAGACTCTGATCTACTATGATAAAATCGGTCTGTTCCGGCCGGCCATCATTGACGACGTAAACGGATACCGCTATTACAGCACCCTTCAGATCCCTCTGCTCAGAGAGATTTGTTTTTTACGTTCCATCGGCATGTCCCTCGAGGACATCCGGAAACACAACGAATACAACACATCCACCTCGACGATCGAGCTGCTGGAGTCTCAGCGAGATAAACTGAACAAACAGGTCGAGACATTAAAGGCACAACTCCGCCAGATCGATAAGCGCGTGAATGTATACCGCGAAGCGGAGGATTACCACGGCGAAGACTACAAACCGGCCATTGAGCATTTCCCGGATCGCTGGGTGCTTTATCACGAGTGGGATCAGGACGACATGACCCGCCACGGATATCACTTCTCCCTGATGAGGGTCTGGAATGAAGCGGAGCGGTACGATATACTGCCTTCCAGACGATGGGGAACACTGATTTTCAAAGAAGAAGTAGAACGCGGTACGCCCTTGCATAATTGCGGTGCCTGTTGTATCATAGATGAAGATAAAATGCCCGATGTGCCGGGAATGTATCTCTTAAAAGAGGGGGATTATGTCTGTATGCCGAAATACGGCATGTCCTTTAATGTAGAGCCTCTTGATAAGCTGGTGAACTGGATCAGTGAAAATGGCTATGAGATCGTGGGGGATATCTATGATGAATGTCTCCTGGACACCATTTTTTACGACGATGACCACGAACTGGATTTTGGAGAACTGCAGATTCCCATACGCAGGAAGGAAGTATCTTCGGCGAACTCTTTCCCGCAGATCGCGCGTGACCAATCTGACGAAAGGAGTTCACATGGCCTATTACATCAACAGGAAAAACAGGAAACCGACAGAAGAACCGCCTGAGAAAAAGAAGCTGAGCCGTAATATGCGCTCTTACTACCAGATTCTCGGCTGTGTCATTGTACTGATCATCGTTGTAATCATCTGGTTTGTACGCGGCGGTACCTGATTTCTTCGAATTTATGTTTTTTCAATGCCGTTGACATTTTGGAATGCACAGGGACGCGTAAGGCAATGAAATTTTGCAGTTTCCGCTGCACGCGCCCCCGCGAGGCGAGTATGAGGCAAAAGCCGCCTCCTGCTCGATTCTGTTTTTGTCAGCGGCAGCCAATATCTATAGAAAAAACGTACTGAAACAGGACGTTTTTTCTATTACTGAGGGTATACAAATTTTAGACAATTATCTTATTTAATGCGATGATTTTCTCTTACCGAACATATCAATTGCAACCACTGCCACAAGCACTGCACCGATTACGATGTTCTGTACCGAGGAGGTCACGCCCATGATGTTCAATCCGGTACTGATGACACAGATAACAAACGCACCGACCACTGTCTTCGCAATCCTGCCTTCACCGCCGGAAAGACTGGTTCCGCCGATGGCCGCCGCTGCGATCGCGAGAATGTTGTATCCGCCGTCGGCGATATTCGGACTTCCGGTCCGCAGACGGGAGGCGAGTACCAGACCGGCAATCGCTGCCGCGAGTCCGTTCAGTGTAAAGATCAGGATATTATATCTGTCTACATTAACACCGGAAAGCCTTGCAGTCTGCTCATTGCTGCCGATCGCATATGTATAACGGCCCAGCTTTGTATTTCGGATCAGATAGAAACAGATCACGAAAAAGATGATTGCCACAATAAACTGGGACGGGATGATACCGATGGTCTTCGAACCCCAGAAAGTAAACTGAAGGACCGCGTTCTCATTGTCAGCAATACGGATGGATGTCTCTCGCGTAATGACCAGAGCCAGTCCGCTGGCTGCGTACATCATGCCGGCCGTCATAATAAAGAACGGCACTTTCAGCTTCGCAATACAGAAGCCGTTTACAAATCCGCAGGCAAGTCCGATCGCAATGCCGATCAGGGATGCCGGAATCGTCGTCATGCCGGCCTGCATGCAGATGGAAGCCGCACAGCCGACCAGAGCCGCGATCGAGCCGATGGAAAGGTCAATCTTTCCGCTGATCATGACAAACGTCATACCGCAGCCAAACAGGATGTAGACAGCACCGGTCCGCAAGAGGCTGGTCAGGTTGCTCAGAGAGAAGAATCCGCTCCCGGCGACCGAAAAAAGTACAACAAGAGCCACCAAGATGATATACACACCGAATCTGTCGTATATCTGTTTCCCCTTTGATACGTTGTTCATAAAATCCTCCCAAATTATATATCCAGCATTAATTTCAACATTTTTTCTTTTAAGTTATCTTCGTCCTCCGTGAACTCGCCGACTTTTTTGCCTTCGCGCATTACAACGATCCGGTTACACAGTCCGATCAGCTCATCCTCCTCCGAGGAAATCACAATGACTCCGATATGCTGTTTCACGAGTTCCTGAATCAGCTGATAGAAATCAGCCCTGGCTCCCACGTCCACGCCGCGGGTCGGCTCATCCAGAAGCAGCAGCTTCGAATTCGTCATCAGCCATTTTGCCAGGCAGACCTTCTGCTGGTTGCCGCCGCTCAGGTTCTCAATCCGCTGCTCCATGCCTGTTGTCTTTATTTTCAAACTGTCAATCAGTTTATTTACGCCATTCCTCTCCTGGACGTTCTGGATATGAAGACCCTTCCCAAGACTTAACATACTCGGCAGGCTCATATTCTCCCGAATCGGGCGCACGGCCAGGATACCCTCGACCTTACGGTCCTCGCTGACATAGCCAATGCCCTTACGCACCGCGTCTACCGGGCTTTTGACATCCAGTTTCTTGCCCTCAAAAACAAACTCACCCTCATCCAGATCATAACAACCGAAAATCGTCTTCGCAATCTCGGTTCTCCCCGCTCCCGCCAGACCGGCAAAGCCGAGGATCTCACCCTCTTTTAACTGAAAACTCACATTTTCATATAATCCCTTACTGGTAACATTCTTCGCCTCAAAAATCACCTCTCCTTCATGGTGATACTTCTCGGGGAACTGGTTCGTATTCTCGGAACCAACGATACCGGCAAGCAGCCTCTTATTGTCCACATTCTCAATGTCGTCGGAGAAAATCAGTTTTCCGTCGCGCAGCAGTGTGATCCGGTCACAGATCTGGTAAACCTCCGACATACGGTGCGTGATGTAAACCATTCCGACACCCTTTTCCTTCAGACGACCGATCAGGCTGAACAGAATCTCTGTCTCCTGCATGGTCAGGGAGGAAGTCGGCTCATCAAAGATGATAACATTGGAATTCAGATTCAGCGCTCTTGTGATCTCGATCATCTGCTGTGTCGCCACCGGCAGGTCTCCGGCTCTGGCGTCCAGATCAAAATCAACGCCGACCTCGTCCATAACTTCTTTTGCGCGCCTGCGCATCGCTTTCCAGTCATAGATCCCCCGGTTCACAATCTCATTTGCGATAAAGATATTCTCCAGCACGCTCAGGTGAGGCAGAATATTCAGTTCCTGGAACACCATGGCGATGCCGTCCATCTGAGCGTCATGTACAGTTCCTTTCAGCGGAATCACACGGTCATTGTGTGAGATCGTTCCGCTGTCCGGCAGGTAAACGCCCGCCAGCACCTTCATCAGGGTGGATTTTCCGGCGCCGTTCGCTCCCATCAGTGCATGAACCTCTCCCGCGCGGAGATCGAAATCTACATTGTGCAGTACTTCTGTCCCTGCAAAGGATTTGCAGATGTCAGTCATCTTCAGTATTACTTTTCCGACTGAACGCAGCCTCTTCTTATTTTCTTCCATCAAATTCAGCCTTTCTGAACACCGGCCGGCTCGAAAGCCGGCCGGAAAAATCCATGCTCAGTTAAGAAACATGCTGTTTACAGAGCATCAAACAGGTCATTACCTTTGTCGATGAACTCCCACATGTAATCAGATACAGACTCAACCTCCGTACCCATTGTCCACTCAGCCAGCTCCTCGCCGTGAGGCAGGTACTCGTCAATATTCTCGCTGGTCACGATGGTATCCGGTGTAAAGGTGTACAGGCTGTAAACATCATCGTCATAATTCGGCTGGTACTCCCACTCGCTGGAATCCGTTCCGTTGATCAGGTCATATGCCTGGTATACGGCATAGTAACCCTGAAGGATGGACCAGTCGTATGCGGACGCATACAGCTTACCCTCGTCGATCGACTGCAGAGCCAGAAGGTTTCCGTCAATGCCGGCCACGAGAACGCCGTCCTCACCAACCGTAATGCCGTTCTCCTCAAGAGCTGTAACCGCGCCTACTGCCATCAGGTCGTTGCAGCAGAGAACAATGTCGATATCGCTGTGTGCCTGAATCAGGTCAGACATGGTGGTCGTCGCCGTATCCTGATCATAGCTGGCGCTCTGGGAATCGAGGATTGTCACGTTATCATACTCAGCGATCGCGCGCTCAAATCCCGCTGTTCTCTCGATGGAAGAGCTGGCAGCATCCACACCGCGCAGGATGATGATATTCCCCTCGCCGCCGGCCGCGTCGATGACTGTCTTCGCCAGCTGGTAAGCCATCTCCTCATGGTCAACACCGATGTAGTTCGGCATATAATCGTCGATGTCATCGCCCCATACATTCGTGATCTCGGTATCTACCGTTACGAACGGGATGCCTGCGTCATGCGCCGCTTCAACCGCACCGGAAACACCGTCGGAATCATTCGCGGTCAGGATCAGGGCATCCACGCCTGCGGAGATCATGTTCTCGCACTTCGTAACCTGTCCGTCTACATCGGACTCCGTCGTGGTGTTGTCCACTCTCACCTCAACTCCGAGTTCCTGTCCCGCCAGGACAGCGCCGTACGCGATATCCTGGAAGTGGGCGTTCGTCGCAGTCTTTACTACGATACCGATAGTAAGGTCAGAATCCGCAGTTGTGGTATCAGCCTCAGATTCTGTCGATTCGGTGGTCTCTCCCGCCGCAGAGGTGTCATCCGCAGTGTCAGATGAACTTGAGCTGCTGCCGCATGCTGCCATGCTCAGCGCCATCGCGCCGATTACCGCGATGGATAAAATTTTGGTCATTCTTTTCTTCATAAATATCCTCCTTATGAATGGCTTTTGTTATATATATGCTGCCATCTTTAACAGCAATAGTATAGCATCATTGGATTTTTGCTGTTATTCAACTCATTCTGTTAATTATGAATAAATGAAATAAATGTACCCCGAAGACACACCCGAAAAATTCCTCCGGGCTTTTTGGTGTTTATATCTGGTATACCAATAGTATTCTTATGAATAATTCAAAAAAGTTACTGTTTCCTCAGTAACTTTTTACGCAATCTTTCCACAAATTTTATCTCATTCGCGCAGGTCGATCGTCTTTCGGATCAGGGCGACTGTACTCTCCAGGGGATAACCGAACAGCAGCCCGGTCACAGCGAGTTCCTCATCGCCCAGACAGTTGTGAAGCTCAATCGGACACTCTTCCTCGCGGCCGAACCAGGAAAGCTCCCGCCCAAAATAATCCAGCATCTTATCTCTGGCAAGGTGTACATCACAGGACTCATAAATCTCCAGAATCTCATCAAGGTCAAAATAATCCCCGAGAGTCCCCTTCCTGCTGATATAAAGCATAAACGCGTACTCCTGCACGTGGTAAGGGAAACAGTAATATGTATCGCCCACTTCAGCCAGAATACGCAGATAATCATCGGCGGAATCGGGATAAATCGTCGCTGCCAGCTTTTTCCCGTTCTGTACGGCTGCGTTCATATAGGAGACGACCGGAATCGGTCCATAATTATTGCTGCAGCAAATCAGGTTATACCAGCTCAGCCAGGGACTCTTGTATTCCGCTTTCGCGGGGAAAAATATCCGCTTGCAGGTAACCGGCTCTGTCCCCGACTGCCGGAACTCATAAGTGAGAGTCACGGTCACCTCAGCCAAATCCTGCTCCCGATACAGCGAAAACGTCACTGACTGATCTCCCATATCATAATCCTGTTCAAACAGCAAATCTCTCACTGCCATATATTATACCTGCCGGTCACTAATTTACTGATGTAATACTTCTTGATGTACTGGCTGTGCTCGCGTTCCGCGGCAATCGCGCCGTCCAGATCCCTGGCCATGATCGCCTCGTATATCTTCTGATGCTGCTGCGTCGTCATCTTGCCATGCTCGAGATCCTCGAAGGAAGTCACGTCAAATCTGCGCTTCTGATTCAGAAGCAGCTCAAACATCTTATCCAGCCAGCGGTTGTGGACATAGTGGATGATAAAATTGTGAAACTTTACATCCCAGTCCATCCTCTCGATCAGATCACCTACCTCCGATTCCTTCTCCGTCTCTTCCATAATCTGAGTCAGCATACGATCCGCAGTCGCGTCGTAATTCTTAAGGGAAACCTGCAGCGCATAGACCTGCAACACCTCCAGCAGGTCATAGACGCCCAGAATATCCTCCAGCGTGTAAACCGGCACGACAATCCCCTTGCCCGGTTCCTCTGTCAGCAGCTCCTCCCTCACCAGCTGCCGCAGTGCATAACGCACAGGGGAACGGCTCACATTATACTTTTCAGACAGCTGCCGCTCCACCAGAACGGTTCCCGGCTCATATTCATTGCGCAGAATGGCTTCCCGGAGCTGATGATACACAGCCATCTCCTTGGTCATGCCAGCGTTGTTATTCACATCTCCTGATCCTTCCATAACTTATCCGTATCCCTTTCATCCGCCGATCTGATTCATGAAACGATTCGTCTCACTCACATTCCCATATGTCAGTTTAACATGCTGAGCCGGTTTGTCAAGAATGGATTTTCTCATTTCCCTCGCCAGATCTTCGCCGTGCAGCCCTCTTACCGTGATCTCATCCTTTGAATGGAGACACGGCTTTATCCTGCCGTCACAGGTCAGACGAATCCGGTTGCAGGTCAGGCAGAAATGCTGGTTCACCGCGCTGATAATCCCAATCCTTCCGCGCCCGTCCGGGAAAGAATACATCCGCGCCACGCCGGAGTCCGCAATCGGCACCAGCTCCGGAACCTTTTCCAGCACCAGGTCTCCCTTTACAAAGGCATTCTTCGGAAAAGACGCACATGCGCCGATCGGCATCAGTTCGATAAACCGGACCTCCACATCTCCGTCCCGTGCCAGGTTCACAAAATCCACGATCTCATCATCATTGAATCCTCCGATCAGAACCGTATTCAGCTTAATCGGAACCAGCCCCGCTTCCCGTGCGCGTTCAATACCGTCGATGACTTCGGAAAACTTGCCCCTTCTCGTGATCCTGGTGTATTTCTCCGTCTGGAGCGTATCCAGACTGATATTAAGACGAGCCACCCCCGCATCCCTCAGATCCTGCGCCATCTCCGCCAGCATGATGCCGTTTGTCGTGAGCGCAAGCTCCTTCACGCCCGGTATGGCAGAAATCCTCCTGCAGATATCAATCACATCCGGCCGGATCAGAGGCTCTCCACCGGTCACGCGAATCTTCGATATGCCCGCAGCCGCTGCTGCCTCCGTGATCTCCACAATCTCATCCGCGCTCAGCAGATCCGTATTCGAGGAAATGCAGTCTCTCCGCTTGTCCGGCATACAGTACAGGCAGCGCAGATTGCACTCGTCTGTAATAGAAACCCTCATATAGGTGATATCTCTTCCGTATTTGTCTCTCATGTCATGGAATCTCCCGTAACGTGTTGATTTGTTTATTATACCACTAAATAATGTATGCATCCAGCATTGTTCCCGCTTTTACGGTTCCGCTCCCGCCGGGAATGACCGCAAAAATTTCAACGTCCCTCATCGCGCTGACGCTTCCGTTCTCCTGATGCTGATTCAGGTGAAAAAGAGCCTTTCCGTCTTCAAGGCTGAGGCGTCCCTTTAACACGCGTAAAACAGGACTCTTCTTTTTAAAAGTCTCCGCCAGGCAAACCCGGATCTTCTGCAGGCTGCAGTCCGACCTACCCGAAATCCTGCGAAGAGCGGGAACAGCAATCAGATGAAAGGTCGTCATCGCTGCCGAGGGATTCCCCGACAGACCGAAGACCGGCACACCCTTTAATGTTGCGAGACAGCAGGACGAACCCGGCTTCATCCGGATCTTATCCACCAGAATATCCGCTCCGGCCCGTTCCAGGGCATCTTTCGTATAATCATAAGTGCCGACCGAGACGCCGCCCGTCATAATCACGGCTTCAAACATACTTACCGCTTTTTCCAGGAGTTCCGAGATCTGTTCCATCTGATCCGGAACAATCCCCAGATACATGGAAGGAAGTCCTTCGCGTGCCAGCGCGGACTGAAGCATATAACGATTAGAATTATATATTTTCCCCGACTGAAGTGTCTCACCCGGATCGAGCAGCTCATTCCCCTGCGAAATAATGCCGATCAGAGGCACACAGTAAACCTCTACCGCCGTTATCCCCTGAGAGGCGATCATGCCGTGAACGGCTTCGTCAATGACCGTGCCTTTCGCCGCGATCACCTCTCCGTACCGGACATCCTCTCCCTTAAAAATGATATTATCTCCCGCACGGAACGTCTGGAATATCGTCACATACCCGTCTGCAGCGATCGTATCCTCATACTTTACAATTGCGTCTGCCCCCTCGGGAACCGGAGCCCCGGTCAGAATCTTCACGGCATATCCCGTTCTCAGCGTCTTGTGGGAAAATGCCCCGGCCGGAATCTCCTCCGCAACAGCCAGCCTGACCGGTTTCTGCCCTGACACAGAACGCGTGTCGGAAGCATGAAAAGCATAGCCGTCCAGAGGCGACTTATCGAACAGCGGCACATCATACCGCGCTTTTATATCCGCAGCCAGGACACGTCCAGAGGTCTTTTCGAGAGAAAGAACCTCTGTATCCGGACATCTGCATCTTTCCAGGATCAGCGACCGCGCGTCATCCGGATCAAATACATAACTTTTCATTTGACTTAATCTCCCATAGCCAGTGATTGTCCGACAGAGTAAGCGTGCGTTTTCAGATTGCGGTTGTTCTCCGCAGACTCCGGGTCATTTGCCTTTACACAGACAATCCTCTGTTCATTCACAAACCCGAAACCGGGGAAAACCGCGGCTAGGTAGTCAAAATATATGGCAAACATGTTCGGATCCTCATTGTCCTGCGTATATACTGTGACGATTTTCTTCTGCCCGTATTTCGGGGCGCCATCCAGCCCGATCAACGGAAAAAATCTGTCATACAGATTTTTTACCATACCGCTCACCTGCATAAAATAAACCGGAGACCCGATTACTATGGCATCCGCAGTCTTTACCTCCCGCAAAGCTTTGCTGAGCTCATCGTCTATTAAACAACACCAGTCCTTTTTAGCCACATCATACTGATCTTCTACAAGAGTTCCTTCTCCGATACGGCAGGCAAAACATCCCTGACAGGCCATAGCGCGCATTTTAAACAACGAATAACTTTTTACCTCTGCACTATGCTCCTTCGCACCGCGCTCAATCATTTGCAGAATCGTGGCTGTGTTGCCGTCCATTCGAGGGCTGCCGTTAAAAATCACTACTTTTTTCATGTGCTGTCTCCTTCAAAATTTTGTGCCGGACACCGCCAGCAATAACAGTTCCCGGTATAATCCTTTATAACGCAAACAAATGTCAGCAAGGCTGCATCACAAAAAAGCGACGTGCCCCCCGACACTTTGTTTACAAGACGTGCCCATGCCTCTGACAGCATGGGCACGCAGCTTAGATCTTTTTAAAACGGGATATAATCAAGATTGAGTGACTTTCCAGCAATCTCAACATCGATATCCTTCTTATGACCGTCCGCGTCAATACTGATCACGTATTTGCCGTTATCCAGTCCATCGAACTTGAAATCTCCAAAGAAATTCGTCTTCTGCGTCTCGAGCAGCTTGCCGTCCTGGCGGATCTCAATGATCGCGTTCTCATAACAGTCTCCGTCTACAAGTATACCGCCGGCTACAAAGTTCTTCGTGAACTTATAGAGGTTCTTGTAATATACATGAGGCTTCAGACCAAGCTCCGGTCTGTAAACCTCAAGCTTCTCCGTCTCAATCATCGCCGCCATCTCAACCGGGTCGATATGATACGCCTGCAGGGTCTTCGTCGGGCAGGAGTGAACACATCTCGGAACACCCGGCTCCCAGTCCGGATCATCCAGAAGATGTGCGCACATCGTGCATTTCTGAGCCACACACTTCTCCGCATTATAATATACCGCGCCGTAAGGGCACATGGCAGCTACTTCCTCATGACCTCTTGCCTTATCCATATCAATCAGCACGATACCGTCGTCTCTCCTGTAAGCATAGCCCGCCTCAACGAGAGGACATTTCTCGCAATGCTGGCAGGGCATCGAGAGATAAATATAATCATTGCGCGCGTATCTGCCGCGCTCTCTGCGCATAACATTAATCCAGCGGTGTCCGTGACGCGGCTGGGACTCGGTATAACCCGGCCACTCATTGCCAACGTGCTCATCTTTGCAGGACATGAGGCAGTTGTTGCAGTCATGACACCATCTGACATCGTGTACTAAATACCACTGTTTCATCTCTTATTCTCCTTTCCGGGAGCACCTGCGGGATTAGTAAATCTCGTAGATACCTCCGTCCCATTTTTCTACTTCAACCTGAGCACTGTTCGGCGCCATGCCGCACGCATACTTGGACATATAACGATCCGGTGTGAGGATATTCACACAGCCGCCGCGGTCTGCGGAGCATCCCGGTTTGCCGAGCGGCGCATACTCTGCGCAGGACTCGTAGGAATGAACCGTACCTGGCTGCACGCGCTCGCCAACCTGAGCACACAGGATAACAGATCCTCTGTCATTGAACGCGCGTACCAGATCGCCGTCCTTGATGCCGCGAGCCTCCGCGTCGATTGAATTCATGCGGATGATCCAGTAATACCAGCCGTCAACCAGGACACGGTGATCCTTGATATCGAGCATGAAGGAATCCTTCGCATCGCCCATTGTATGGAAAGAGAATCTGGGATGAGGCGAAAGCATGCCCAGAGGATACTTCTTCGCAACCTCCGCGTGCCAGCTCTCCCAGGCCGGTACATACTTATGCATGGCCGGACGATATTCATCTATATAACCCTGCTCTTCGAAACGCGTCAGGCTGGTGGAGATAAACTCGATCTTTCCTGTCGTCGTCTGCAGACCTTTCAGTCCAACCGACTGGTTCGGTGCGGGACCCCAGTCCGGTGTATCACGCTCACGGTTCTCAGCGAACCAGCGGAACGCAACCGTCTTCTTGCGGTTCGGGTTGATCGGAACGACCATATAGCCCTTCTTGAAGAAATCATCAAACGTCATAACCTGCGGACAGTCTGTCGCGTTGTAATACTGTCTCACCCAGTCCAGCTCGTCCTTACCCTCGGTAAAGATATCGTAAATACCGAGCTTCTTGGACATCAGCGCGTAAATCTCATAGTCAGACATGGACTCGCCGAGCGGCTCGATACACTTCGCCTGGAGAGAGATCACACGGTTGTTCGCCGTCTGGTATGTATCCGGAATGTAACCGGAGCAGTTACCGAACTCGGAAATATCCCAGCGCTCATAGTTCGTGCAAGCCGGGAGGATCACGTCGGCGAACATAACCTCGCCCTCGTTCCAGATCGACTGGCTCACAACGAACTCCAGCGTATCGGAGTGATACATCTTCGCATAGCGGTTCGTAGCAGTCATCGTACCGATGTGCGGTCCGCCGTACTTCCAGTACATCTTAATCTTGCCGTAGCCCGGAGCCGGATACTGATACGGATGCATCTGTGCCTCGATGGATGCACCGCAGAATCCTTTGCCGTACCACTCGAACTTGCCGTTCATCAGGCACTCCGGAATCTTCAGACGCGGAATATGCTGACCGGCCTCCCAGTTCACCTTTACCGGAGCAGGGAAAGTCGTGCGTCCGTCAAACATACGCCATGCAAACTTATATCCTGCCGCAGAGTTCACGCAGTCGCCGGAGATACCGCCGTCCGCGTAGCCCGGGAAGAAGAAATCATAATCAACCGGCACACCCTGTGTGGTAGACCAGATATTGGAACCCGGCTTGCCCATGCCCTGCATCGTCGCAAGAGCGATCATACCGCGGGTCCACTCAATACCATGGGTCGCACGGCAGGCACCGCCCCAGCCGCCGAGTCCGCCGGCCGCCAGATAGGTATTCTTCTTTGCCCACTCACGTGCCAGCGCACGGATCTCACAGGCGGGAACGCCGGACTCTTTCTCAGCCCACTCACAGGTCTTCGGGTAATTGTCATCACCCTTGCCCAGTACATACTCAGCCCACTCCTCAAAACCGTAGGCATGAGTCGCAACATACTCTTTGTCATAAGTGCCCTCAGTCAGCCAGGTGTAGGCGATCGCAAAAGAGATCGCATGGTCTGTACCAACCTTAGGAGACATCCACTTCATACCCCACATATTCGCGGAATGGTTGAAGAACGGATCAATAAATACCATCTGCACGCCCAGCTCATCCAGCCAGCGGCGTCTGATGTGGGACTCGTACGCAGCGTACAGACCGCTGTTCACCTCTGGATCGGAAGACCAGAACACGATCAGATCCGCGTATTTCAGACCATCCTCAAGCAGGTCGTACTGCTCCGGATTTCCGAGTCTCCAGGAGAACCCCCACATGTGCATGCCGCCCCAGTGCCAGCCCTCCCAGCTGTCCGGGTTGTGATCCGCATAGGTGAATCCCATGAGGTTCATGAAACGGAAATAGGTGGAGTGTCGGTAACCTACGTTGCCCCACAGGTGATGGGACGACGGCGTGGACATAATTCCGGCCGGTCCGACCTCTCTCTTGATCCGGTTGATTTCGTTTGCCACAATGTCAGTAGCCTCATCCCAGCTGATTCTCTCATAGCCGGAAATGCCGCGGTTCTGGATATTCCGCTCACCGTTCGGATCAAAATCCACCCGCTTCATCGGATAAAGGTTACGGCGGTCAGAATAAATCATGGACTTCTGGCCGGCCGTGAACGGCTGAATCGTCGTATACCTGGGCGCTTTGAATACTCTGCCCCTCGCCTCGATTGTCCAGCCCTCCGGATCGGTCTCGTCGAAGTCCATCGGTGTGATACGGATGATCTTTCCATCCTTCACATATACGAACACCGGACCGCCGGTACTGGAGTTAGTTAAACGCATTTCGCCTTGCATGGCTAAACCTCCTTATAATAATGTAATAATTAACTGTATCCGCAAAAACCGCAGCGGCACCAGAGTAGAGGATGTGCCGGCTCCGCAGTCCCGCAGATACGGCTCGCTGCCGAAAAAGAATGCATACAAAAATACCGCTGCCCTCTTCTGAAATACATTGTAAGCTGTATTGTGACCATACAGTCAAGATGTAATTTCCGGAAATAAGAAAAATTTATAAGCCTAAAAATCTCTCTTCGCGTGCATGTTGGAATATTTCTGTGCATATACATAAAAATCATTAAGAGCCGGGTTCCTGTTTTTATTCTTGCGGACAAGCTGCATGGAAAGGTACTTCTGCGGAACATCCTCCTCGATGGGTATAAACCGCAGGTTCATATTCGAAGTAACCTCATCCTCCTCAAACACCAGGGACACGCCCTCTCCCATCTCGATCGCGAGAAGCAGCTCTTCGAAATCCTCGAACTCCGCCGCCACGTTCGGCTCGAATCCGAAAGCCGCGCATATATTAAGGAAGTAATCATCCTCTGGTTTTAACTTCATCGGAAGGTAGCGAAGAAAATGACTGTCCTTAAAATCAGACAGCAAAACATCCTTCTTACGGAACAATGGGTGGCTCTTATGAATCACAATACCGACCCTTGAATAAAATAAGGTAACTTTTTCTACGCCCTGTACCATCTTCACATCGTGATCAGCGATCAGGATCGCGTCATAATAGTCATTCATCAGACCCTCGACCAGCTTCCTCTGCGTACACCGTTCCTTCATAATCTGGATCTCCGGACGATCCTCGCGAAATCCAGACAGAACCTGAGAAATATAGCTGTTGGACTTAATATGCTCCTGACATCCGATCGAGATACCGCCGCTGAACTTTCTGACGGAATTCTTTGCCCTGGCCAGGGCATTGTTCCACTCGGTCACCATCTGCATCAGCGTCTCCGCAAGCATCTGTCCCTGAATCGTCAGCCGCACGCCTTTCGTATTCCGGTCAAACAGCGGCAGGCCCAGCTCCTCCTCCAGAGAGGAGATCTGTCTGCTGATATTCGACTGAGAAATAAACAGTCCCTTTGCCGCCCTCGTGAAGCTTAAATGCGTCGCAACTTCAAGAAAGCACCTTATCTGTAAATCGGTCATAATAAAATCAGTCTCCTTAGTTCATGGAATAATTGCATAAGAACATGAAAAAAACGAAATCTATTTTGTCTATATTATACTGTATAGTAACTATACAGTCAATCATTTCTTGAAAACAGATTCCTCGACCTGATAATATTATATATTATATATTACCAGACTTTTTCCCCGGGGCTTATCCTAAAATATGTGTCACTTATTTGGTTTCTGCATGATTGTACAATTTTTCATTCCCTGCATTATAAATTTTATGTAATTTTAATATTTGGGTTGACTGTATAGTTGGTATACACTGTAAAATTACTTCATTGAGTAGAGGGATTTTTAGTTTAAGGAGGTTACTTTATGGCTTTAGTTATTGCTATTGTGTACTTTGCTGTGCTGATATTCATTGCCAGTATATACTCAAGAAAACGTGTAAAATCCGCTGAGGATTTTGCAAACGCGGGCGGCGGTCTCGGATGGATCATGGTGACATTTTCCTTCGTACTCGCTCCCCTCGGCTCCGGCCACACGATGTCCCTTTGGGAGCAGGCTGCAGGTGCCGGCGGCATCACCAGCTTGGCAGACTTCACCGGTATCGGCGCAGGCGCCATGTGGTGGGCGCTCGGCGCGGGCGGTGTGTTCCTTCCGATCGCGATGCTCTGGATGGGACCTCTGTACAAGAAGATCGGACAGCCGACGGCTCCGGCCGCGATCGGCAAGATTTTCGGTAAGCGCATGGGATATTTCCATGCCGGTTTCCAGACCATGACATGGACCGGCATCGGCATGTCCGAGCTGGTAGCCATCGGTACCGCGATCTACACGCTGTGCAACGCCAGCGGCATTCCCCTCGGTCTGTATGCATCCATTATCCTGGGCTTTGTCCTGATCATCTGCTACGTATTCTTCGGCGGCATGCTTCAGATGGCATGGCTGAACTGTATCAACGCGGTCGTGATGCTCGGCGCGTCCTACGCGGCCATCGCGATCATCGCCGGCAGTTATCTGTCCGATTACTTCGGAGCAGATGTCGGCTTCTGGGCAGGTGTTAAGCAGACTTATGACGCGGCCGGATACAGCAACATTCTGACACAGACAGGCACGATCACACAGCTGCCGATCTGGCTGTCGGTTATCATCCCGGTTATCGTATTACATACGACAGCGGGCGCCGTATCCCAGACCATGATGCAGCCGTTCTTCGCTGCGAAGAGCCAGAAGGACTGCCGCAAGGGCGTGTTCCTCGGCTGCTCTCTGAACATTATGTCCAGCCTTCCGTGGATCTTCCTCGGCATCGCTGCCATGTCCATCCCGGCGATCTCCTCTGTCGTAGGTGCGAACGGTATTGAAGCTGTTCCGACTATCGCACAGCAGGGACTGCCGGTTCCGGCGATCGGTCTTCTGATGGTTGCTCTTCTTTGCGCGACCCTTTCCACCGGCGGCGGCGTTGTTATGGCAAACTCGAACGTTATCGCGAACGATATCGTAATCGGATGCAATATGCCGGACGCTACTCCCGAGAAAAAGCTTCGCGTCAACAAGATCTGCATCATTGTAGCTGCGGCGATCATCCTTCCGGGTGCTCTGATCATGGCTCACGAGTTCGTGTTCAACCTGTTCCTATGGGTGTTCTCCTTCGGTATGCCGATCTTCGTGGTGTTTATCATCGGGTACAATTTCAAGGTCAGCAAAAAGGCAGCCTGGTGTACGGTTATCGTTACCTACATCCTGAACTGTATCTGGACCTTTGTTGACCTGTCCCCGTGGCTCGGCGGCGTATGGTCCATGAACCTGTATATCGTAATGGTTGCTTCCGTTATCCTCGGCGTAGTCTTCCACCTGATCTTCAAGGGCGAGCCGGCATGGAAGAAGACGCATGCTGACGTTATCGCAGCTAACGATGCAAAAGAAGCGCAGGTAGCATAAAGGAGGTTAGAATATGTGGGTATTACAGGATATTATCACACAATACATCATCGGAATAGTTCTTTGCACGATTATTTTCATCATCTGGAAGCTTAATCACAAAGACACGAAATTATTATAAGGAGGGAATATATATGAGCGGAATTGCTACAGTATCAATATATCTTCTCTGCATTGCTGTTGTGCTCTTCATCATCTGTCTTGTAGGCGCGAAGAATCACAATATTCCGGATGAGGAAGATTAAAACTGAATAAGAAACAGTATATAAAATCTTAACTACTCAAACGAAGAACCCGGTTGGGCACAATGCCCGGCCGGGTTTTGTTTTACACTGATTACTTTTTGTATAAAAAATGATTACTTTTTGTATAAAAAATATATTGGCAATATTCTCTTTTATAGGAAAATAGAAAAAATCGACGGTGTGATCTATGACATGTCACCATCTGCATCCGTCGGACATGGGATTATCAGCTGCAACATCCACTCTTCAATCAGCAATCAGATAAAAGACAGTGTATGCCGTGTCTTCATGGAAAACCTCGATTTTTATCTGGGTGAGGACGAGTGGCTTGTACCGGATATCATCATTGTCTGTGATCCGCGCGAGATCAAAAACGGAAGATACCGCAGCACACTGAAATTAATAGCGGAAATCTTAAGCCCATCCACCGCAAAGAGGGACAGGCTTCTGAAAAAGCAAAAGTATGAATCCGCCGGGGTCGAGGAGCTGTGGCTCATCGAACCGAAGGGCAAATCCCTTGAGATCTATTATCTCCGGGAACTGACAGAGTAACGCCCTCTTTTTCCGGAGTAAACATCAGTGCGCTGCTGTCGCAGCGCGCCAACAGCTATGAAAATCGATTGCAGCTCTGCATAAGTTCGATTACGGAAATCAAAAATCTCCTAATCTCACTTATCCACAGCAAGCTGCTCTCTTCAACACTTATCAGCTTCCGCCCTGACAAAGTGCCCCGACTTTCCCCCGTCTTTTTCAAGCAGAAGAATATCACGTATCACCATCCCGCGATCTACCGCCTTACACATATCATAAATTGTCAGCAGGGTAGCTGCAACGGCATTCAGCGCCTCCATCTCTATTCCTGTCTTCCCCGTTGTCTTAACGGATGCGACGGCTTCGATCTCAGACGTCTCGGGATAGAGCTTAAAATGAATATCCACGCCTGTCAGCAGAAGAGGATGGCACATGGGAATCGTTTCCCAGGTTTTTTTTGCCGCCATGACGCCCGCCACCTGGGCGACCGCCAGGACATCTCCCTTTTTCACCTTTCCCTCCGTGATGAGGGAGAAAGTCTCCGGCTGCATGGAAATCTGGCCGGACGCCACGCCGATCCGGGCGGTATCCGCCTTCTCAGAAACATCAACCATTTTCGCGCGGCCCTGATCGTTGATATGTGTCAATTCCATCCTGTACCTCCTGATATAAACGGAAATCAATATAAAATATTCCAGCCCATCGGGAAGCGCTGCACACCGATGAGCATGCCGTCTGTGATCTTGCGGTAATTCTCGCCTATGGTGTATCCCATCTTGTTCATATCTTCCTCGATATACCGGATCATCTTGTGATTATTCGGCACCGCTTTGTATTCCTCAGGCGGAAGCACTCCATGTTTTTCATTTTCGCTGTAAAAAGCAATATTACAGGTCTCCGGGCTGTTCCAGATCCGGTAATAGCCGATTCCTTTGTCCTCGTACTTAAACTCGAAACGCATCACCTGGAAAACAGAATACCTCTCCAGCATCTCCCAGTGAATTTTCACCTGTTTTAACTCTGCCATTGTTATACCTCTTTCTGTCGGACTACTTCCTCATGTTTGTTCGGCTCCCAAATTCAGCCAGTCGGATGCGAGCATCCGTTGTCTGACTTTTGGAGCCTTGTATCATATCATTCATTTTCCAAAGCCGCAATTGGGGAAAGTACATTCTCCGCAATTCAGGCACAGTCCTCCCTCGCCCAGACCAGCGATGTCTTCCTGCGTAATCTCGTCATCCGCCAGCACGCGCGGAAGTACCAGATCAAAAATGGTGCGCTTCGCGTACATGACACAGCCGGGCAGACCGAGAATCGGAATCTGCCGGCCTTCCTTCTCATAATAGGAGACAAGCATCATCGCTCCCGGAAGCACCGGTGCCCCGTAGGTAATAATGCGTGCGCCGGTATTCATAATGGCACCCGGCGTGCAGTCATCCGGGTCAACACTCATGCCGCCGGTGCAGATCACGAGCTCCGCGCCTGCGTCCAGTTGTTTGAAGATCGCCTCCGTGATGTGTTCCTTCTCATCGTCCACATAGATCTGACCGATGACCTCACAGCCGTACTCCTCCACCTTCGCGTAGATGACCGGGCCGAATGTATCTTTGATTCGTCCCTTGAACACTTCGCTGCCGGTGGTGACAATTCCTACCTTTTTCTTCTGAATCGGAAGAACATTAAAAAGCGGCATCTCTCCCGCAGCCCGTTTTGCGGCTTCCATCTTTTCCTTTTCGATCACAAGGGGGATAATGCGGGTCGCCGCGATCTTGTCCCCCTTGTGTACGACAAAATCACCGTGCCGGGATGCGATCATCATCTCACCCAGCGCATTAACCGCAATCAGATGCTCCCGGTCGATTTTCAGCAGACCGTCGATATCGGCAACCAGTTCGATCTTTCCTTCCTTTACTTCCGAACCGTGCATGTTCTGACCGGCACAAATCTCATATAAAATCTCAGCAGCGTCATTCTCGTGCAGCATGGTATCGTCATTCTCCCACACATACAGATGCTCTTTCCCGACAGAAAGCAGCACAGGGATGTCCTCCTCCCGCACGATATGCCCCTTCCGGAAAACAGCGTCCTTCGTAACGCCTTTTATAATCTGTGTAATGTCATGGCAGAGTACACTCCCTACCGCGTCCTCCGTGCGAATCAACTTCATTGTAAACTCCATTCCGCTGCCTTTGGCAGGCAGCATACATAACCTTTGCTTCCGCGTTCCCGCTAATGGGAAGATTCACTCGCCATTCCTTAGGCTCGGGCGCACTCGCCGTCACGTCCGAGCAGAATGTCCAGCCCATGCTTCAAAGCCGGAAGAATATACTCCAGCGCTTCCTGCACAGCCTTCGGGCTGCCGGGCAGATTCACGATCAGCGTCTCGCCGCGGATGCCGGCAGTCGCCCTGGAGAGCATCGCCCGATCCGTAATTGTCAGAGAATAGCTCAGAATCGCCATCGGTATGCCCGCGGCCTCCCGCTCGATCACCATCTTCGTAGCCTCCGGAGTCACGTCTCTCGGAGAAAATCCCGTACCGCCCGTCGTTAAGATTAGATGAATCCCCGCATCCGACATGGAAATCATCTCGTCTGCCAGCATCTGTCTGTCATCCGGCAAAATGATCGCCTTTGCGATCTCGTATCCGTTCTCTTCCATAGTAGAGACAATCTTTTTCCCGCTGAGATCCTCCCTCTCACCGGCATAGCCTTTGTCACTGGCTGTGATCACTCCTACCCGCATATGTCTTCTCCCTCTCCTTCTCATTTCTGTCCGGTTTTCAATTCTCTCCTGTACCGGACAGTTCACGTTATCCTGTTTCAGCACACATAGGCTGCTTGTCGCAGCACGCCAACCGACGCAACGCCACACCACCATATCACACTGTCCCTGTCAGGCTTCCACCATCACGAACTCATCTCCCACGGAGATGGGACCGCCCTCGAGAACCTTCGTAAATACACCCTCTCTCGGCATGATACAATCGCCCATGATCTTATAGATCTCACAGTGGCTGTGGCATTCCTTACCGATCTGTGTCATCTCCAGAAGGGCTGTCCCGCAGCGAAAACGGGTACCAATGGGCAGAGTCTTAAAATCATAACCCTCTACGATAATATTCTCACCGAATGCGCCGAAATCCACATTCGCGCCTCTCTTGCGGAACTCTTCAATTTTCTCAAAGGACAGCAGGCTGACCTGGCGATGCCAGTGCCCCGCATGGGCATCCTCCTGAAGACCCCAGTCCTCAACCAGACAGGCGGTTCCTACTTCCTTTTTCTGTATCCCGCGTATATCGCTGATACATATCCCTTTGATCACTCCCATAATCATGGTCTCCTTT
>JAJBVI010000194.1 GCA_020859905.1 Lachnospiraceae bacterium
GCAAAGCAAGCACAAGTCAATATCTTTTTACGCAAACGCTGAAAAGATACTATTATAATGAAGGAATTGCTTCTGTTCAGCCAGATCCCGGATCTGATCTGCGTCCGCCAGCATAAAACCGTCCGCCTCAGACTCCTGCAAATGCACATCGGTCTCCTCAAAATCCAGGACAAACCGGTATACATCCACGAAATAATTGTCCCCCTCGCCCGGATTATCACGGCGGTAAGTGAACAGGTAACCGTCCCCGCAGCCCGAAACATCCAGCCCGGTCTCCTCCATCACCTCGCGGCTTACCGCCTCGCGGGACTCTTCGCCCGCCATGACGCCGCCGCCCGGCACTTCCCAGCAGCCGGCTGCCCAGGACTTGTTCATGGTCCGCCTTGTAATCAGGATCCTCCCATCCGGCCGGCTCACCACGCCAAGCACAGTCAGATGATAATCCCCGTCCTTCATCGTCCAGTCATTGCGCTTCATCGTGCGGCCCGTCCTGTTTTTATCCTTATCATAGATATCCCAATATTCCATAAAATCATCTCCCTCTTCCATATCTGCTTTAGTATAAACTTCCATGCCTGCTTCGCATGCGCCGCCATATATGAAAGTCGATTGCTCCGCACTTCCATAAACTCTGCCGCTTTCGCGCATTTCATCTATTATAGCAGATTTGCAGCGTTCTTACACTACTTTTTCTGAAATATTGCCGGATCATATTTTTTTTCTGAAATATTGCCGGATCATGACAACATATATCCGTTACAAGCTGCATCCCCGCCGGATTTACGCTTTTTTGTCCGTACAGGATGCGGCCTGCAGCAGCAGCTTTTCATTGCAAACCACCTCCTTTTATGCTATAAAATATACATGATGCCGTTCATCGGCAGAGTGACTGCAAATGACAAATCATTCCATACGAATGTGTCGTCCGTACAGCAGGAAAAACAATTAATTGTATTTAGTTTTTGTCCGGACGGTCAGTGTGTCGTCCGTACAGCAGGAAAAACGATAGGCAGAGGAACTTATATCATGTGTATTCAGAAGAAAAAAATATTCATAGACGGCAGCGAAGGCACGACCGGCCTCCGCATTTTTGAACGATTCGAAAACAGAGACGATATCGAACTGCTGAAAATCCCGTCGGAATCGCGGAAGGATCCGGCAGCAGTCAGACAGTTTATCCATGACTCAGACATTACGTTTTTATGCCTGCCGGACGCGGCGTCCCGGGAGGCCGCGGCTCTGGCGGCGGATGAGGATGTGATCCTGATCGACACGTCCACGGCGCACCGGACAGAGCCGGGATGGGCCTACGGCTATCCGGAGCTTTCAGAAAAACACAGGGAAGCGATCCGCACCGGCAGGCGGATTGCGGTTCCGGGATGCCACGCAACCGGTTTTATCACGCTGGTCTATCCTTTGATCGCGAATGGCCTGCTGGCTCCCGCCTGCCCGGTCTCGGCGTTTTCCCTGACCGGATACAGCGGCGGCGGGAAGAAAATGATCGCGGAATACGAGGGCGCGGACCGCGACGAGGAGCTGCTCTCGCCGAGGCAGTACGGACTTTCCCAGATGCACAAGCACCTGAAAGAAATGAAAGCCGTCACGGGTCTTGCCCGGGAGCCCCTGTTTTCTCCCATCGTGGCGGATTACTACAGCGGGATGCTGGTATCCGTCCCCTTATACGCGGACATGCTGAACGGCACGCAGACACCCGAATCCATTCACGGCATGTTTGAAGAACACTTCGCCGGGGAACCGTTTGTAACGGTCATGCCCTTCGGCGCAGAGGCTGATTGCAGAAACTTCCTCGGGAGCAATAACCGCTCCGGCTGGGACGGCATTGAGATCTTCGTGACCGGAAACGAAGACCGCATCCTGCTTTCCTCCCGGTTTGACAATCTGGGGAAGGGAGCCTCCGGCGCGGCCGTACAGTGCCTGAACATTGTACTCGGCTGCAGCGAGACTAAGGGGCTGAATCTGTAAAGGCAGCCCGGCCGCCGCCCGACCGGCACCGCACTAAGGCGCTGAATCTGTAAAGCCCCCTTTTTTTCTTGACTTTACTTTGATGAATTGCTAATATGTTAGCGTGTTAATACGGATATGTTCCTGACACAAAATCAAAACAGAAAAGAGGATATGTACCATGAAAAAGTTACTTGCACTTGCACTCGCGGCAGGTATGGTTTTCTCCATGGCCGCCTGCGGGAGCACTGACGACAGCAGTTCCGACACAGCCGACATCTCCGCGGACGCGGAGGATACTTCGGCGGAAGACGCGGACACTTCGGCGGAGGATGCGGACACCGCTTCCGATACGGACAGCGATCTGGATTACATAACGGAGAAGGGTACGCTTGTGGTAGGCGTTACGGATTTCGAGCCGATGGATTATCTGGATGAAAACGGCGAATGGATCGGATTTGACGCGGATATGGCGGCCGCTTTTGCGGAGAGCCTCGGCGTGGAGGTTGAGTTTATCGAAATCGACTGGGACAACAAGATCCTGGAGCTGAACAACAAATCCATCGACTGCGTATGGAACGGCATGACGCTGACCGATGAGGTGACCAGTTCCATGGACTGCTCGAACGCGTACAGCAGCAACTCACAGGTGGTTGTTCTTTCCGCTGACATCGCGGATCAGTATTCTGATCTGGAAAGCCTTTCTGACCTGACCTTCGCGGTCGAATCCGGCAGCGCCGGCGAGGCCGCGGCCGAGGATAATGGCCTGAATTACACTCCCGTCAGCTCCCAGGCAGGCGCGCTGATGGAGATCGCGGCCGGCACTTCGGATGCCGCCGTCATCGACCTTCTGATGGCTGAGGCCATGGTTGGCGAGGGTACCAGCTATGATAATCTCACCACCGGCCTGGTTCTGGTTGACGAAGAGTACGGCGTCGGATTCCGTCAGGGTTCCGATCTGGTCAGCCTGTTAAATGATTTCTTTGCGGAGTCTTACGGGAATGGCACGATGACAGAAATCGCTGCGGAATACGGTATTGAAGACAGCATTATCGCCCAGTAGCTTTTTGCGCAGAGAGCGGCCTTTCAGCCGCTCTCTGCATTTTTACCGGCACCCGGCACAGGAGATACATACATGAATCAATTTTTAGAACAGCTGCCGATCGTTCTGCAGTCCCTGAACGCCGGCTTTCTGCAGACTTTAAGGCTGTTTGGCATTACGCTGGCCGGAGCCGTTCCGCTGGGTCTTGTCATCTCCTTCGGTTCCATGTCGAATATCCGCATTTTAAGCCGCATCGCTAAAACGATCGTCTGGATCGTCCGCGGAACGCCTCTGATGATCCAGCTCCTGATCATTTACTACTTCCCCGGGCTGGTACTTGGAAATGCCATCTGGGGCGGCGGCGAAACCGGCCGTTTCATGGCCGCGTCCGTTGCCTTTATCATCAACTACGCCTGTTATTTTTCCGAAATCTACCGCGGCGGCATCCAGAGCGTGCCCATCGGGCAGGAAGAAGCGGGACTTGTGCTCGGCATGACAAAACGGCAGATTTTCTTTCAGGTTATCCTGCTGCAGATGATCAAACACATCGTACCGCCCATGTCCAACGAGATACTGACACTGGTGAAGGACACCTCCCTCGCCCGCATCATAGCGCTCCAGGAGATCATCTGGGCCGGCCAGGCTTTTATGAAGGGATCACACGGTATCTCCGGTGTCATCTGGCCGCTGTTTTTCACGGCCGTCTACTACCTGATCTGCAACGGCATCCTGACCGTTGTGCTGGGACGCATAGAAAAGAAGCTGGAATTTTTCCGATAACGGGAGGAAAGTGCAATGCCAATCCCAAAGGCAGAACCCAAGGAGGGTGTAATGCCAATCTCAGAAGCAGAACCCAAGGAGGGTGTAATGCCAATCTTAGAAGTAGAACATCTGAGCAAATCGTTCGGGCAGACGGAAGTTTTAAAGGATATCAGCTTTTCTCTCGAGGAAAGCCGGGTGCTCTCCATCATCGGCTCCTCCGGGAGCGGGAAAACGACGCTGCTGCGGTGCCTGAATTTTCTGGAACGGCCGAACCGGGGCATCATCCGGGTGAAGGGGGAGACCCTGTTCGACGGAGACGACGCCTCCACGAAAAAGGATTCCGAGATCCGCAGGAACCGCCTGCACTTCGGTCTGGTTTTTCAGTCTTTTAACCTGTTTCCGCAGTACACCGCCCTGGGAAACGTTATGCTTGCGCGGGAACTGCAGGCGAAAGAGCAGCCCGATTACAAAGCGAGGAAAAAAGAAATCCATCAGGAAATCCGGGAACAGGCGGAGAGCCTGCTGGAGCAGATGGGACTGTCGGACCGCATGGCAAACTATCCCCATCAGCTCTCCGGCGGCCAGTGCCAGCGTGTCGCGATCGCCCGGGCACTCGCGCTGCATCCGGATATTCTGTGTTTTGACGAACCGACCTCTGCGCTGGATCCGGAACTCACCGGCGAAGTGCTGAAGGTCATCCGGGAACTCGCCGAAAAAGAGACCACCATGATCATTGTCACACATGAGATGGCATTCGCACGGGATGTGGCAAACCGGATTATTTTTATGGATGACGGTTATATACTGGAACAGGGCGACCCGCGGCAGGTGTTCGAACACCCGTCGCAGGAACGCACACGGCAGTTCCTGTCCCGGTTCCATGACTAAATTAAAACTGCTAAAGAAAAATGGCTGCTATATCTCACGGAACGGAAGCAGGCGTCAATTTCTCTCAGGTATTGCAGGATGCCTGCCTGCGGTAGTGTGCGCAAACATATCAAAGGTAAGCGATGAATAACCCGGCGGTTTTACAGCTTTCGGAATCCATGAGATAAT
>JAJBVI010000069.1 GCA_020859905.1 Lachnospiraceae bacterium
GATGGCGACATAGGCAGTGCTATAATTAAAAATATGATTGAGACGCCACACTAGCTTCTGGTTACTGTATGATGTGGAAGATATTTTTCTCTTGAATCCATGCGGAAATCCGTGTATAATCTGTAAAGATGAGATACAAAATGAAGGAAAGGGAGACTGTGCCTGATCGGCGAATTGTTTTCTGCAAACGATTCAGGCTCGGATGAAGTTATGATAGATATCAGGTTTTTACGGGAACATCCCGACGTTGTGCGGCAGAATATTAAGAATAAATTCCAGGATCACAAGCTGCCCCTGGTGGACGAGGTCATTGAGCTGGACGCGCAGGCACGCGCGGCGCAGAAGGAGGCGGACGACCTCCGTTCCGGCCGCAATAAGATCTCGAAGGAGATCGGATCCCTGATGGCACAGGGGAAACGCGACGAGGCCATGGCCTTAAAGGAGCAGGTGGCGAAGAACGCCGCCCGTCTCGAGGAGCTTACTGAGCGGGAGAAGGCTCTTTCGGAGCAGGTGCGTTCCATTATGATGACGATCCCGAATATTATAGACTCTTCCGTTCCCATAGGAAAGGACGACAGCGAGAACGTGGAGGTGGAGCGTTTCGGCGAGCCGGCGGTTCCCGATTTTGAGATCCCGTATCACACGGAGATCATGGAGCGTTTCAACGGCATCGACTTGGATGCCGCCCGCAGGGTGGCCGGGAACGGATTTTATTATCTGCAGGGAGACATCGCACGGCTGCACTCTGCGATGACTGCCTATGCCCGTGATTTCATGATCGACCGGGGATTTACCTACTGTATCCCGCCGTTTATGATCCGCAGCAATGTCGTGGACGGCGTGATGAGCTTCGACGAGATGGATGCCATGATGTATAAGATCGAGGGCGAGGATCTCTATCTGATCGGCACGTCCGAGCATTCCATGATCGGCAGATTCATCGACCAGATGATCGAGGAGGATGAGTTGCCGAAGACCCTGACGAGCTATTCCCCCTGCTTCCGCAAGGAGAAGGGCGCACACGGCATCGAGGAGCGCGGCGTGTACCGCATTCATCAGTTCGAGAAGCAGGAGATGATCGTTGTCTGCAAGCCGGAGGACTCTATGATGTGGTTTGACCGGCTGTGGCAGAATACTGTCGACCTGTTCCGCACGCTCGATATTCCGGTGCGTACGCTCGAGTGTTGCTCCGGCGATCTCGCCGACCTTAAGGTGAAATCCATCGACGTGGAGGCGTGGTCCCCGCGCCAGAAGAAGTATTTCGAGGTGGGAAGCTGTTCCAATCTCGGCGACGCTCAGGCGCGCAGACTGCGGATCCGCGTGAAGGGGAAGGACGGCAAATATTTTGCCCATACGCTGAATAACACGGTGGTCGCTCCGCCGCGTATGCTCATTGCGTTTCTTGAGAATAATCTCAATGCGGACGGGACAGTGAATATTCCGGCCGCGCTTCAGCCGTATATGGGCGGCAAAATGAAAATAATGGGATGATTTGCTTTCGTATATTGGTTTGTGTTTCGGGGGATGTGCAGTTGTGAAAAAGAATATAGGAACTTTTGTTGTAATGGTAATCAGTATCTGTTTTCTTTGCGGCAATGGTTGGAGTGCATATGCAAGTGATGGTATAGATGATACGGTTATAGCTGTAGGCGGAATAGATCAAAATTACGATAAGCCGGGATTTTCTAATTATGGCGATTGGATAGATATAGTAGCACCAGCCACCGATTTTGTGGTTGCGACGGAACAATCTGATAATGCATATTCACATTATAATGTTAATGGTACATCGTTTGCGGCTCCGTTGGTTACGGCAACAGTTGGATTGATGATATCGGTGAATCCGGACTTGACGCCAGAGCAAGTGAGAAATACATTATATGGCGCATCTGATCCATTGCCGGCATCGGAACATGATTATAAATTGGATTCTATTGAGAGTGACTATTGTTATGTCGAGGGTGAGGTAACCCATATTTATTATTATGTATGTTCTGAGTGCGGAACATGTATTGTTTTATGTAAAAACGGTCATGTTTATTTAACAGGTGATGCATCTGAAAAAGATCTCATTAATATATATTATTCATGCGGCAGCTTGAACGCCGGAGCAGCGGTTCAAGCTGCCAGATTATATTGAATCGTTGTAGCTATTTATTTTTGATTCTATATTAAAAGCATATGAAAAAAGTTTTTTATGATAATTTGTTATAATTTCAGGAAGAGAGATTACGCATTGAAAAAACATTTATTTTATTTTTCTTTTATCTCTTATTTTTTTGCCTGGATGCAATACATCATTGCAGACAGAATTATCCAATTAATACAGAAGATAATGATGAAAATACCAGAGATACATCATCTGAGACAGAATGGGGGGAAGATTCGAGTCGAGGAACCATAGATATGGGCTCAACATATGTAGTGGCAAATTTTATCAATATACAAGAGAAGTATCCTTTGAATAGAGATATTGGGATTGATATACAGGCCTCGAGGCGATAAATGATTAAACGATGAAGCGGGAAACAAATCTGTCTATATCATATTATTAAGCAAAATATAAATCTGTTGTGGATTATATTGCATAGAAAGGGGACTACGAATGAAAGCGTTTCTGATTCTGGAGGACGGAACCGTTTTTTGCGGAACGGGCATCGGTGCGGACCGGGACGTCGTCAGCAAAATCGTATTTAACACTTCCATGACCGGTTATCTGGAGGTTCTGACTGACCCGTCCTATGCGGGACAGGCGGTCGTCATGACCTACCCTCTGATCGGCAACTATGGCATAACGCCGGATATGGAGTCGGAGCGGCTCTGGCCAGACGGATACATCGTGCGGGAATTGTCCCGGATGCCGAGTAATTTCCGCTGCGAGGGAACGATTCAGGATTTCCTTGAAAAGTATGATATTCCCGGAATCGCCGGGATCGATACCCGGGCACTGACGAAGATCCTCCGTGAGAAGGGTACTATGAATGGGATGATCACGCGGCGGGAGGATTATAATAGAGAAGAGATCCTGCCGCTGCTTGGGAGTTATAAAACCGGGAAAGTGGTGGATAAAGTCACCTGTAAGGGAAAATATGTCCTTCCCGGCGACGGCTATAAGGTGGCGCTGCTGGACGTGGGTGCGAAGCGGAACATCGCGCGTTCTCTGAACGAGCGGGGCTGTGAGGTCACGGTTTATCCCGCACGCACGACGGCTGCTGAGATTCTCGCGGCGAAGCCGGACGGCATCATGCTCTCGAACGGCCCCGGCGACCCGAAGGAGTGCGATACGATCATCGATGAGGTGCGCAGGCTCTACGAGTCGGATGTGCCGATCTTCGCCATCTGCCTGGGGCATCAGCTCATGGCGCTGGCGGCGGGGGCGGATACGCACAAGCTGAAATACGGACACCGCGGCGGGAATCATCCGGTGAAGGATCTGCGGACCGGACGGGTCTACATCTCCTCCCAGAACCACGGCTATGTGGTGGACACCGAACATCTCGACCCGGCGGTGGCGGTTCCGTCCTTTGTGAATGTCAACGACGGGACGAACGAGGGGCTTGCCTACACCGGCAAGAATATTTACACCGTACAGTTTCATCCGGAGGCGTGTCCGGGACCGCAGGATTCCGCGTACCTCTTCGATGTGTTCCTGGATATGATGGGAGGGAAATGCCATGCCTAAAAATCCCGAGATTAAAAAAGTAATGGTCATCGGATCCGGTCCCATCGTGATCGGACAGGCGGCCGAGTTCGACTACGCGGGCACGCAGGCCTGCCGCGCCTTAAAGGAAGAGGGCGTGGAGGTATGCCTGGTGAACTCGAACCCGGCTACCATCATGACAGATAAACAGATCGCGGATCAGGTCTATATCGAGCCGCTGACCGTCGATGTGCTGGAAAAGATCCTGCTCATCGAGCGGCCGGATGCCGTCCTTCCCACGCTGGGCGGACAGGCGGGCTTAAACCTCGGCATGGAGCTGGAGGAGTCCGGATTTTTAAAAGAGAACGGCATACGCCTGATCGGCGCCACGGCGGAGACCATCTTCCGCGCGGAGGACCGGCAGGCGTTCAAGGATACCATGGAGAAGATCGGCGAACCCTGCGCACCGTCCGATGTGGTGCACTCCGTCGAGGAGGGCATCCGGTTCACGAACACGATCGGATATCCGGTGGTGCTGCGCCCGGCCTTTACCCTGGGCGGCAGCGGCGGCGGCATCGCAAACAATGAGGCGGAGCTGGTCGAGATCCTCTCGAACGGTCTGCGCTTAAGCCGCGTCGGCGAGGTGCTTGTGGAGCGCTGCATCGCCGGTTGGAAAGAGATCGAGTACGAGGTGATGCGCGATGCCATGGGCAACTGCATCACCGTCTGCAACATGGAAAATATTGACCCCGTGGGCGTGCACACCGGCGACTCCATCGTCGTCGCGCCGTCCCAGACGCTGGGCGACAAGGAGTACCAGATGCTCCGGAGTTCCGCGCTGAATATCATCACGGAGCTTGCGATCACCGGCGGATGCAACGTGCAGTACGCGCTTCACCCGGATACCTTTGAGTACTGTGTGATCGAGGTAAACCCGCGCGTGAGCCGTTCCTCAGCGCTTGCCTCCAAGGCAACCGGATATCCAATCGCGAAGGTGGCTGCGAAGATTGCCATCGGCTACACCCTGGATGAGATCAAAAACGCGGTGACACAGAAGACCTACGCCAGCTTTGAGCCGATGCTCGATTACTGCGTCGTGAAGATCCCGCGCCTGCCGTTTGACAAGTTCATCACGGCGAAGCGCACCCTGACGACGCAGATGAAGGCGACCGGCGAGGTGATGAGCATCTGCACGAACTTCGAGGGCGCCCTGATGAAGGCCATCCGCTCGCTCGAACAGCATGTGGACAGCCTTCACACGCACGAATACCGCCATCTCTCCTACGATCAGCTCGTGGAGAAGCTGAAGGTAGTGGACGACCGGCGGATCTGGGTCATCGCGGAGGCCTGCCACCGGGGCATGTCCTACGACCTGATCCACGACCTGACGAAGATTGACAAATGGTTTATCGACAAGATCGCCATCATCGTGGAGATGGAGCGCCGCCTGATCAGCGAGCCTCTGACGGTAGAATTATTAAAGGAAGCGAAACGCATCGAGTTCCCGGACAGCGTGATTTCACAGCTCACCGGGAAGACCGAAGCGTTCATCAAAAACTTGCGCTATGAGAACGGCATCACGGCGTCCTTCAAAATGGTGGACACCTGCGCCGCGGAGTTCGCGGCGGCGACGCCCTACTATTATTCCTGCTTTGACGGGGAGAACGAGGCGGACGGTGAGACCGACCGGAAGAAGATCCTCGTGCTCGGCTCCGGCCCCATCCGGATCGGACAGGGCATCGAGTTCGACTTCTGCTCCGTCCACTGTACCTGGGCCTTCGCGAAGGCGGGCTACGAGACGATCATCATCAATAATAACCCGGAGACCGTTTCCACGGACTTCGACATCGCGGACAAGCTGTACTTCGAGCCGCTGACGCCGGAGGATGTGGAGAATGTCGTCCGTGTGGAGCACCCGGACGGCGCGGTCGTGCAGTTCGGCGGACAGACCGCGATTAAGCTCACCGAGCACCTGATGAAGATGGGCGTGCCCATCCTCGGGACAAAGGCGGAGGACGTGGACGCGGCCGAGGACCGCGAGCTCTTCGACCAGATCCTGCAGAAGACAGAGATCCCGCGCGCGGCGGGCGGCACCGTCTACACGGCGCAGGAGGCGAAGGAAGTCGCGAACCGCCTTGGCTATCCGGTGCTGGTGCGCCCCTCCTATGTCCTCGGCGGACAGGGCATGCATATCGCCTTCAATGACGACGAGATCGTGGAGTTCATAGACAACATCAACCAGATTGCGCAGGATCACCCGATCCTCATCGACAAATATCTCATGGGCAAGGAGATCGAGGTCGACGCGGTCTGCGACGGCACAGACATCCTTATCCCGGGCATCATGGAGCACATCGAGAGGACCGGCGTCCACTCGGGCGACAGTATCTCGGTCTACCCGGCTCCGACCATCGCCGATGAGGTGAAGGAAGTCATTGTCGATTATACGAAACGGCTGGCGCAGGCGCTGCACGTCGTCGGCCTCATCAACATACAGTTTATCGTGATGAACGGCGAGGTGTACGTCATCGAGGTGAACCCCCGGTCCTCCCGGACCGTGCCCTATATCAGCAAGGTGACGGGCATTCCGATCGTCGACCTCGCGACGCGCGTGATCCTCGGCGAGAGCCTGAAAAGCATGGGCTACACGCAGGATATCGCGCCGGAGGCGGACTATGTCGCGATCAAGATGCCGGTCTTCTCCTTCGAGAAGCTGCGCGGCGCGGAGATCAGCTTAGGACCTGAGATGAAGTCCACCGGCGAGTGCCTCGGCATTGCGAAGAACTTCAACGAGGCTCTCTACAAGGCCTTCCTCGGCGCAGGCATCCAGCTGCCGAAATACAAGCAGATGATCATAACCGTGAACGATAAGGACAAACCGGAGGCGGTCGGCGTCGCGAAGCGCTTCGAGGCGTTGGGCTACCGTATCTACGCGACTCGCAGCACGGCGAAATACCTGCAGGAGCACGGTGTGGACGCGCTCCGCATCAACAAGCTGTCGCAGGAGTCCCCCAATGTTCTCGACCTCATCCTCGGACACAGGATCGACCTCGTGATCGACACGCCGACGCAGGGGCGTGATAAGTCCAGGGACGGTTTCCTCATCCGCAGGAACGCGATCGAGACCGGCGTACACTGCCTGACATCCATGGATACTGCCAACGCGCTGGCACTCTCCCTTGAGACCGCGCGCGACGAGATGGAGATGATCGATATCGCCACAGTGAAAAACATGTAAACTCTCTCAAAGAATGATACATGCTGAAGGTGACGGATTTGCCGTCAGCCTGACTGTTCCGGTCAAAATGCTGAAAAGGGATTCGGAGCTGTTTTATCTGGTTGCTTTTTCAGAGCAGGAAACCATACATCTCAGACTGGATCGAATCAGAGCCATAAACGGTTTCCGTGAACCGGAGGCTCTGGAAGATGATGAGAAGATACGGGCGCTCTTGCCTGGCACTCGGTGTATGAACAGGTGGGACGAAGGAAGTTGGGACACGATCCCTGCAGACACGGAAGGTTCACCATCATAGCAAAGCAGAGGTTTTATAGCCCTTATAAAGCAGAAAAACGGGATGCTTTATGAAGTGCACTCTGAATCAGCTATTCAGTACAAGATACGATGACTGTTCATCACCACCAACCCTGTTTTTGAGGTAATAATATTTAGAAAAAACCCGAAAAATCAATGATTTAGGGCTTGACATAATAGGAAGGTTGGTATTAATGCCGTTTAGTCGGAGAAAATCTGGAAAATAAGGTTTATGAAAGCGCTTGAAACCCTGTCATAGAAAATGGCCGGTCCGTTTGCCGACGCGGCCGGAACGCACATTCTTGACAATCAACGGAAACAGGTTATAATATACAGATACCCCTTACCGTATTGGAGGATTATGAAATGAGACAGTGTATGGATGCTGAAAATCTGCATCGCAGGTTAAAGAAGATCATCGGCCAGGTGCAGGCGATTGACCGGATGGTGGATGAGGATGTCCCCTGTGAGGATATTCTGGCACAGATTAATGCGGCGAAGTCTGCCCTGCATGGCTGTGGGAAAGTGGTTCTGGAAGGGCACATCCGGCACTGTGTCAGGGATGGCATTGAGCACGGCGACGCAGATAAGACGATAGCCGATTTTACACTCGCGGTGGAGCGTTTTGCTAACATGAGATAGTCTGTTCATTCGCCGGGATCTCTGAGATCAATTCTGCAAAGTCATTGGAAGGAGATATGATTTCCACAATCCAATCGGGCGCACCTGTGCAGCCTTTGTCTGTATGTATTCTTGACAATTCGGAATACTGTGCTATAATGTTTTTATCATATGAACAATCATTCATATGATAATATGAATATGTTTCTGTTTAAACCGCCTGTTGTGTTCGGACATCGCCTGTCGTGACCGGGCGCGGCTGATAACCGGTGCATGCAGAACAGAGAGGAGGCTTGTCGGGAGACCTGCCCGACAGACACAGTATGAAGAAAACGTACAGAATTGATGTTGACTGCGCAAACTGCGCAAACAAGATGGAGGATGCAGCAAAGAGAACGGCGGGTGTGAAGAACGCGACTGTGAATTTTATGGCTCTCAAAATGACTGTAGAGTTTGAGGATGGGCAGGATCCGAAGACGGTTATGCCGGCAGTGCTGAAGAATTGCAGAAGGGTGGAGGATGACTGTGAGGTGTACTTCTGAATATCCGCGGCGCATTCCGAACCGGATTCCGGTAACTGCGGCGAGACTTTTAGTGGCTGTGATTCGCGTATCAGCCTGCGCAGGATATGCATATGATTTCGGGACAGTTCCTAAGGTCGGAGGTATGAGTTGTGAATAAAAAGCAGAAAAAGGTGCTGATCCGCATTATTCTGGCGGCGGCATTGATGGCTGTATTTGCCCTGCTGCCTTTGGAGGGATATCTCAGGCTTATATTTTTCCTGGTTCCCTATTTCGTTATCGGATATGACATCCTGAGGAAAGCGTTCCGGGGGATTCTGAACCGGCAGGTATTTGATGAGAATTTCCTGATGGCTGTGGCGACGGTCGGCGCGATTGTCCTGGGCGAGTATACGGAGGGGGTCGCCGTCATGCTGTTTTACCAGGTTGGCAAGCTGTTCCAGAGCTATGCCGTAGGCAGGAGCCGCAGGAATATCAGCGACCTTATGGACATTCGCCCGGATTACGCGAATGTGGAGCGGGACGGTACTCTCGAACGGGTGGATCCGGATGAGGTGGAGGTCGGCACGGTGATTGTAGTTCAGCCGGGGGAGAAGATTCCCATCGACGGCATTGTCGTCAGCGGCACATCTACACTGAACACGAGCGCCCTGACCGGCGAGAGCCTGCCGCGGGATGCGGCTGCGGGAGATGAAGTTATCAGCGGATGCATCAATATCACCGGTCTGCTTAAAGTACGCACGGCGCGGGAGTTCAGCGAATCCACTGTCTCCCGGATACTGGAGCTGGTGGAGAATGCCGGTTCAAGGAAATCACGGTCAGAGAATTTTATATCCAGGTTCGCGAAGTATTACACGCCGGCTGTCTGCGGTCTCGCGCTGGCGCTTGCGGTCGTACCGCCGTTTATCCGTCTGGCGTTCGCGCTGCCGCCGGAGTGGGACAGCTGGGTTTACCGTGCACTGACATCGCTTGTCATCAGCTGTCCCTGCGCACTGGTCATCAGCATACCGCTCAGCTTTTTTGCCGGGATCGGCGGGGCGGGCGGACAGGGTATCCTGGTCAAGGGTTCGAATTATCTGGAGGCGCTTTCGCAGGTGGACTGCGTCGTGTTTGACAAGACCGGGACGATGACGAAGGGTGTTTTTGAGGTGACCGGTATTTACCGCGATCAGCTGCCGGAGGAGGATCTGCTGTATTACGCGGCGCATGCGGAGTGCGCTTCCTCCCATCCCATCGGAAAAAGCCTGCGGGAGGCTTACGGAAAGCCGGTTGACCGTACCCGTGTGACGGATATCAGGGAGATCGGGGGAAACGGCGTGACTGCGGTTGTGGACGGAAGAAGCGTGGCGGCAGGAAACGCAAAGCTGATGGAGAAGATCGGTGCCGCGTACCGGGACTGCCATCAGGCAGGGACGGCCGTACATATTGCGGTGGACGGAGCATACGCGGGACATATTCTGATCTCGGATGTTCTGAAGCCGTCCGCGAAGGAGGCGGTCCGCCGGTTGAAACGAGCCGGAATAGCCAGAATGGTCATGCTGACCGGTGATGCGGCGCGTGTCGCCGGTCAGACGGCGGAGGAACTGGGCATACAGGAGATTTACAGTGAACTTCTACCGGCTGACAAGGTGGCGAAGGTGGAGGATATTCTGGAAGAGAAGGCCGGAAAGGGCAAGGTTGTTTTTGTCGGGGACGGAATTAACGACGCACCGGTTTTGTCCAGGGCGGATATCGGAATCGCCATGGGAGCCCTCGGATCGGATGCGGCCATTGAGGCGGCGGACATTGTGCTCATGGATGACGATCCGGTGAAAATCGCGAAAGCGATCCGGATTTCCCGAAAATGTATCCGTATCGTATATCAGAATATATATTTTGTCATCGGAGTCAAGGTGCTCTGCCTGATTCTGGGAGCGCTCGGCATCGCGAATATGTGGATGGCGATCTTTGCGGACGTGGGCGTGATGGTCATAGCGGTCCTGAATGCCGTGCGCACACTTTTCGTAAAGCGTTTGTAGGCGGAGAGAGCCGCCGGGAAGCGCGGAGTCATCGACTTTCATAGATAGTGATGACTGTGGAGCAGTCATTTCCGTTTTATAGAAAGGAAGAGTTTTATCATGCGTGATCATGGGATAGAGGTATGTGACGCTATTGAGGTTCATGAAGATCTTCTGCGGCAGGTTAAGGAGGGAATGCCGGAGGAGACAGAACTGTACGACCTGGCAGAGCTGTTTAAGATTTTCAGTGACTCTACGCGGATCCGGATTCTTTTTGTATTGTTTGAGGCGGAGGTTTGCGTCTGTGATCTGGCTGATATGCTGCATATGACGCAGTCGGCGGTGTCCCACCAGCTCCGGATTCTGAAACAGAGTAAGCTGGTGAAGAACCGCCGCGAGGGAAAGTCGGTTTTCTACTCCCTTGCGGATGACCATGTGCGGACGATTATCGCGCAGGGTATGGATCATATCGAGGAAGACTGATATGGGATGAGCGCTCAGGCAGACATACCCCGTAAGGAGGAGTATGCCTCGGCGGATAAACAACAAAGAAATGATTCTTTCATTAATAGATAGATTTTATGTGAGAAAGGTGTTATAATACATATACTTTTTGTAAGGAGATGTTTATGACAAGAGGTTATTGGGATATTCATAATCATATACTGCCGGGGGTGGATGACGGCTCTTCCTGTATGGATGAGACGATGGAGCTGCTCGGGGCGGAGTATGAGCAGGGCATTCGCAATATCATATTTACACCGCATTTCCGTCCCCGCATGTTTGAAGTGCCGGCTGATGACCGGGAGATGATGTATCACAGAACGGTGGCGGAGGCGCGGGAATCTTTCCCGGATATGAGCTTTTATCTCGGGTGTGAGTATTTTGTCAGCAACCGTATGATGAAGGATGTCCGCGATCCCCGGTGCCGGATGGCCGGTACCAGGATCATTTTGATGGAATTCACGACGGCGACGCCGTTCCAGGATATTCTGAATGCCGTGGAAACCGCTGTCGGTGCGGGCTGCCTTGCCATAGTCGCCCATCCGGAGAGGTACCGGTGCCTCCATTCCGACACGTACCGTATTACCTGTCTCAGGAGCCGGGGCGCTTGGATACAGATCAACGCGGGAAGTGTGATCGGCAGAGGCGGACGGATGCTGAAGCATTTCTGCCGCGACCTGTTAAAGGGAGATCTGGTTGATTTCATTGCCAGCGATGCGCACAGCATGGATCACCGGCCGGTAGAGATGGATCGATGTCTCAGATTTGTACAGAAAAAGTTCGGCACGGAGAAAGCCGAACAGTTATTTGAGGAGAATCAAAGGCGTGTGTTTGCCGAAGCGGCAGAGCAAGCGCAGACCGACCTGATATCTGGAAAGAAGGATTTGAAGCTTGACTAAAGAGACCGGCGCGGGCGGACAAAGACCCGCGAATAAAAAATCAAAAATCATTTTTATTATCTGTCTCGTGGTGTTGATTGTCATCGTTGCGGCGGCTGCCGCCTATATGTGGAGACGCAGCCAGAAAGCGCAGCGGGATGCAGATCTTACAGAATCTGTTATGCTGGACACTTCTGCCGGGGACGAAGAGGAGCAGGAGGCCGTGCCCGATGAGACGGCTGTTGTGATCCCTGTGGATTTTGAAGCGCTGCAGGAGGTTAACCCGGATATTTACGCGTGGATTCACATTGAGGATTCGAATGTAGACTACCCGATTCTCCAATCAGAGTCGGACGACGACTACTATCTCGATCACACTGTGGACGGGGATGAGGGACTGCCGGGTTCCATCTACACCCAGTACAGCTACAATAGCGGCTGCTTCGAGGATAATGTGACGGTCATATACGGTCACAACATGCGGGATGACTCTTATTTCGGACAGCTCTCCGAATACCAGAATGAGGACTTTCGCAATAGCCACTCCGCGATTGAGATATACACACCGGAGCACATATATACCTATCGGCTTGTATTTGCGGTGACCTATGATAACCGCCACCTGCTGGCCAGCTTTGACTGCAACGAGACGACTCAGTATGAGGGGCTTCTGAATTCCATTCAGAAGAACCGGACGATACCGAGCTGGCTCGAGGATCCGTTCTCGGTGACTGTTGAGGACAAACTCATTATTCTGTCTACCTGCAACGGCAACTCCAGCCAGAGGTATCTGGTCGGAGCGGTGCTGGAACAGATTGATCTGGAGGATGTAACGGCGGAGGAGGCGGTCTCTGAGTGATCTTCCCGTGTGTGCTTAGGAACTGTTCAGAAATAACTTTACAGATTGCGACTGCCTGATTCGCAAACCGCAGAACACTCTGTATATATTATTTCTCGAAAGTTCCTTAGACAGAATATGACCCCGGAAACAGAAGAAAGATGCAGACACATTATTATTTAAGAAAACCGCTGAGGAAGAAAGATGTATTATGTGGTGCAGGTTCATACGGGCGACGAGGAGCGCTGTATGCAGGAATGCTGTCTTCGAATTGACAAAGAGATACTGCGTGAGTGCTTCATCCCGCATTACGAGGAAAAGAGAAAAATAAATGGAACATGGATGACGCAGGAACGCGTCCTGTTCCCGGGATATGTGTTTCTGGACACGGAGGACATTGATGCGCTGTATTTACAGCTGAAAGCAGTCCCGCGGATGACGAGACTGCTGGGTGTGGGGGAACGCATCGTCCCGCTGAGCGAAGAGGAAGAGGCTTTTCTGATGCGTTTCGGCGGGGAGGCTCATCTGGTGGAGATGTCCGAGGGGATTATCGAACGGTCACAGGTGCGGATCCTGTCCGGTCCGCTGATGGGCATGGAGGGACTGATCCGGAAGATTGACCGGCATAAACGAAAAGCATGGCTTGAGGTAGAACTGTTCGGCCGTACGCAGCGCATCGAGGTGGGACTGGAGGTTCCGATGAAGATTGTCTGAGGTAAGGAACTGTTGGAAAATATGTTCCGCGCGGCGGCACACCGCTGCTCATACCAGACGGATATCCTTTTCCGTAATTTCGATTTTTCTTTCTTTATACAGATGCCCCACGGCGCGTTTGAACGCGTTCTTGCTCATATGCGCTTCCCGCTTTATGATCTCCGGCGAAGCCTTGTCGTTGAAAGGGAGTACGCCGCCGTATCCTTCGATCAGACGCAGAACAGTCTCTGCGTCGGTATCCATCTGAATATATGCTTTTTCCCGGATGGTGAGATCCAGCTTGCCGTCTTTTTTTACGTTTGTGACGGCGGCCCGGATGATGTCCCCGATCTGCATGCCGGTCGTGTCCTCGTGCGGGGGGATCATGGCGGAGTACCGGTCATCCACCGCGGCAAATGTGCCGAAATTCCCGCTGAATTCGTAAATGCGCGCACTCACAATGTCTCCCGCCTGCCAGGGGGAGTCGGTGCGAAGCAGATGATACAGTCCTTTCATGGTGGCGCAGAGGCGGCTGCTTTTGTCAATGTATAAGGTGACAAGGATCTCGTCGCCCTCGCGCACCTTTCGAAGCTGTTCTTTATATGGAAGAAACAGATCTTTTTCCAGTCCCCACTCCAGGAAAGCGCCGATGCGGGTTACCTGTGCCACGCGCAGCGCCGCGACGGAGCCTGCGGTCAGCAGAGGCTCCCTTGTGGTGGCGATCAGGCGGTCTTTTGAGTCCCTGTAAAGGAAGACCCGGATCCGGTCATTGGGGCGGGTTCCTTCGGGAACCTGTTTCGCGGGCAGCAATACCCGGGTCTCATCCTCCGGATGCTCGGCGAGGTAAACGCCGAAGTCGACCTCCTTGACGACGGTCAATGTCTGTAATTCTCCTAATTTCATGGTAATCTCCATTCTGCCGCCCTGCGGCCGGCGGCTCTCCGATAGTTATGAGACGGTTGTCTCTTTTCACAGTAATCTCCATTCCGCTGCACCTGCGGCCGACGGCTCCAAACAGTAATGAAAAATCGGCTTTTTATACGACAGATCCGTTTCCGACTGTATCGTTTATCTCTATGCTCCCGAACACCAGCACTTCCCCGTCCGCCTCCGCGTATTCCGTCCAGTCCCCGGCCTGGATCTTTGCTGTCCCGCCGGTGGCCTCCGTCACCTGATCCGGAAAGCTCTGTATACAGTCCTCCGGCGCGATCACATCCATTTCCACCGTGTCTGTGTATCGGTTATCCAGGACGGGGATGTGTTCTTTCGCGGTCAGGAACTGCAGCCTGCCGATGCTGTTATAGTCAGTGTAAATGGTCAGCTTCCGCCCGAGCCGGCGCACGATGATTGTGCTGGCGGCCAGCCCTGCCTGTGCGGCGGCCTGATAGGCGCGTACCAGCCCGCCGGTTCCGAGGAGCGTGCCGCCGAAATACCGCGTGACGACGACAATGCAGTTGTGAATCTCTTCATTCAGAAGCACACCGAGGATGGGTCTGCCGGCGGTGCCTCCGGGTTCGCCGTCGTCGCTGCACCGCTGCAGCTCGAACCGGCTCCCGATGGTATAGGCATAGCAGTTGTGCCTGGCATCCCAGTATTTTTTGCGCATGGCCGCCAGAAAATCCAATGCTTCAGCTTCCGTGGAAACCGGCTGTACACTGGCAATAAAGCGCGATTTTTTCTCTTCAATCTCTCCCTGTCCGCCGATGCGGACGGTCTTGTACGGTATCATGAAATCCCTCTGCTGCGGTCCGCGGCCGGTGTCTCTGACCGGCGAATCACTGTTTCCTTTCCTGCGATGCTGCTGCAAACAACATTCTGTATGGATCGAAAAACGTAAAATTGGTGAAAATGTGACTTTGTAATATTCAATCACTGTGCTTTCCCTGCCTTGCCATTATAGCATATTAATGGTAAAATAGTAAATATACAATGATTCGGAGGTTTCCCATGAATTATGGCAGAAAATCGGTAAGACGGAAAAAAGACCTGCTGATTCCCCGCAGACGCTGGGCTGTCAACAGGTTCAAAGCGTCGATCTTTCTGGCTGCGCTGATTCTTGCGGTCGGCGCGGCGGGATACGGAGGTCTGCAGGCGTATGCGTATGTTCAGGGGATTCTGGCGGAGGCGCCGGATATCAGCGCGGTGGATGCCGCACCGACCGGATATATGACTACAGTTTATGACGCGGACGGGAATGTCACGGCTCAGCTTGTCTCGAGCGGTTCGAACCGCGTATATGCGACGCTGGACGAGATTCCCGAGAACCTGCAGCACGCGTTTGTGGCGATTGAGGACGAGCGTTTTTATGAGCATAACGGCATCGACCTGAATGGGATCGTGCGGGCCGGTATGAACAGTGTTCTGTCCGGTTCGCTCAGTGAGGGAGCCAGCACGATCACTCAGCAGCTTCTTAAAAATAATGTATTTGACGGCTGGACTTCAGAGACGACGAAGGAGAGTATCAGGAGGAAGCTGCAGGAGCAGTATCTGGCGATCGAGCTGGAAAAAGAGGTATCCAAGGACTGGATCATGGAGAATTATCTGAACACGATCAACCTGGGTCAGAACACGCTCGGCGTGCAGGCGGCGTTGAACCGTTATTTCGGAAAGGATGTTTCCGACCTGACCCTGTCCGAGTGCGCTGTGATCGCCGCGATCACGCAGAATCCGTCGAAGTATAATCCGATCTCCTATCCGGAGAATAACCGCGAGCGCCAGGAGAAGGTGCTGACCAATATGCTGGCGCAGGGATACATTACGCAGGAGGAGCTTGACGCGGCGATGGAAGACGACGTTTATTCCAGGATCAGTGAGCACAATGTCGTTTACGAGAGTGACACAACGAATGTGACATCGTATTTCGTGGATGCCCTGACGGAGCAGGTGATCGAGGATCTGCAGACGGAGCTGGGATATACGGAGGCGCAGGCCTACACCGCACTGTACAGCGGCGGCCTGACCATCTACTCGACGCAGGATCCGGAGATCCAGGAGATCTGCGACAAGACGGTGAACGACGACTCTAATTATGATATTTCTGAAACAGTATCGTTCTCCTATTCGCTGACGATTCAGACGGAGGAGGGTTCTGTTGAGAACTACACCGAGCAGACAATGCTGACCTGGATGAATACAAAGCGGCACATATACTCCCTGAACTTCAGCAGTGAGGAGGAGGCCGCGGCCGCGATTGACGAATACCGTGAGGATCTTTTGTCCGAGGGCGGCACTGTGCTCGGTGAGAACGTCACCTATACCGTTCAGCCGCAGGCATCTATGACGGTGATCGACCAGAGTACCGGTGAGGTCAGGGCGCTGGTCGGCGGACGGGGGGACAAGACCGCCAGCAAGACGCTGAACCGCGCATCCGGTATGACGATGCAGCCGGGGTCGACTTTCAAGATACTGACGACCTATGCCCCGGCGCTTGAACAGGAAATCATCACACTGGCGACGAAGGTTGTAGATGAGGAGATTACCTATGCGGACGGTAAGGTCGTACAGAACGCGGACGGAATATACCGCGGTTCCGTCATGGTCCGCCGTGCGATTGAGGATTCTGTAAATGTCGTTGCGATTAAGGTAAGCCGTGAGGTTACGATCGCGGAATGTTATCAGTCCGCGCTTGCTTTCGGGATCACGACACTGACGGATGAGGATGAGGTGGAGGCGCTTCCGCTGGGCGGTATTACGGACGGTGTGACGAACCTGGAGCTTACGGCTGCCTACGCGGCCATCGCCAACGGCGGCGTCTATCAGGAACCGATTTTATATACGAAGATACTGGACTATGACGGGAATATCCTGCTTGACAGGACATCCGAGTCCCACAGGGTGATTCAGGAGACGACTGCTTTCCTGCTGACCTCGGCCATGGAGGATGTGGTGGAGTCGGGCACCGGCATCCTGGCCGGATTTTCCGGTATGTCCGTCGCCGGAAAAACCGGTACGACGACATCATCCCGCGCATCCTGGTTCGTCGGCTATACACCGTATTATACCTGTGCCGTCTGGGGTGGTTATGATGATAACTCGGAGCTGTCGTCCACAGCTTTTACAAAGAATCTGTGGCGCACGGCGATGTCGCAGATCCATGAGGGGCTGGAGGATATCGGATTTGAAGAACCGGAGGGCATAGAGGCCTGCACGATCTGCACATCGACCGGGCTGCTGGCTTCCTCTTTCTGCCCTTCGACAGCGACAGAATATTTTACCGGGGATACCGTGCCGACGACGGTCTGCACCTCTCATCGGAGCGAGACAGTGAATATCTGCACGGCATCTGGAAAGCTTGCCGGGGAATATTGTCCGGAGGAAGAGGTCGCGGCGAAGTCCTTTGAGAAGGATGCCGTGACCGGAGCTTCGACGGCGCCGACGGAGACGTGTGATGTCCATACTTCCGCGGCATCCGGGACGACGAACGAAACTGACAGTTCCGGTGATGACGGCACCTTCGATACGGCTGACAGCACCGCTGCATCGCAGGCCTCCGATACGTCCGGGACTGAACGGTAACCGTCTGCTGCTCCCATGGTATTTCAGCCGCCTGGTCTTCGCCCGACACGTCCGGGACTGAGCGGTAAGGAACTGTCTGCTGCTTTTCATGTGGATTTGGTATTTAATTTAATACATGTTATAAAAATGTAAAGACTTTGACATAAAAATAGGTCTATGATAGAATTTTCTATGTAACAAATTTAACAATTTTGAAACAATTTGAAAACACCAGGAGATAAATAGATGAAAAAACGTAAAATTCGGCTGGCGGCCTGTCTGCTGGCGGGGTCGATGATCATTGGTATGGGGGCATCTCCCGTATCGGCGGCAGAAACGGCGGCTCAGATGAACGGGCTGTCCATTGTTTTGAATGACGCGCAGGGTACTGAGGGCAGTGCGCTGGTGGCGGATGTTCAGGCGACGATCGAGTCTTCGGCGGAATCGGAAGCGGCAGAGTCGGAAACGGCGGAATCGGAAGAACAGGCTGATGATCAGGAATACGCGAATCTGGCCGTGGCGGTTGTGAATGACTATGTGAATGTTCGGAGCGCGGCTTCGACAGACAGCGAGATTGTCGGGCGGATGGAGAACAGTGCGGTCGCCGTTGTTGAGGGCGAAGAGAATGGATGGTATCAGATCACATCCGGATCTGTTTCCGGTTATGTTCTCGCGGAATATCTCACCGTCGGCGACAGGGAACTGCTTGAATCTGTCCGCGCCCGTGCGGCGACAGTGCAGGCACAGTTCCTGAGAGTCCGCTCCGAAGCTTCCCTGGATGCTTCCGTGCGGATGCTGGTGTCGGAGGGAACACAGCTGGAAGTGCTGGATGAGAATACTGAGGGCTGGGTACATGTACAGGTTTCTGACACGGATGGTTATGTTTCGGCGGATTATGTGACGGTTGAGGATATGTATCTTTATGCGAAGACACAGGAAGAGGTTTCCAGCGGCACCGCGGTTGTCAGCTATGCGCTGCAGTTTGTCGGGAATCCCTATGTATGGGGAGGGACAAGCCTGACGAACGGCGCGGACTGCTCCGGATTCATCATGAGCGTCTACGCGAATTTCGGCGTATCTCTGCCGCATTCCTCCGCAGCTCTCCGCAGTGTGGGCACCGGCGTGAGCTACTCTGAGGCGCAGCCGGGCGACATCATCTGTTACAGCGGTCACGTTGCTCTTTATATCGGCAACGGTCAGGTGGTACACGCGGCCAATGAGAGGAAGGGCATTATAGTTTCCTCGGCCACGCACATGGATATCATCGCCGTGAGAAGGATTTTTACATAACATTTCGGAATGATGCGATTTAAAAGCCTCATACGTGCCTGCGCACGGTGAGGCTTTTATAGATTGGCGCGCTGCGACAGCAGCGCATGGAAAAAGACCGGATTTATCAGAATGCACAAAACATTTGTTCCAAAAACGGGATGCGGAAAAGCTGTTTTTTCACTTTGTTTCTGTGGATAATGTGAATAACTTTGTGCATAAGTCTGAAAAATAGCGCTTTTTTTGGAAAACGCAATGTGGAAAACTTTTTTTAAAAAATTTAGATTTGTACACAATTTTTACTTGCATTTTTCTTTTTTGTGTATACTGCTGATATTTTCAACACGGGAAAAAAAGTCTTGACAATTCCGGTCTTCTAAGCATGCGGTTCACCGGACGGACATACGCAAAACGGGAATCGGACTCGTACGGCTTCTCTTGTACATGCGGCGCACAGTTTTGCCCGAACATGTGAAATAAGTTTGAAATTTATGAAAAATGCCAGAGTTTTTTTGGAAATGCTCTTTACTTTTTTGGGGGTTTTGCCTTAAAATAGATAAAGTGACGACAGCCGGAAGGTATGAGGGACATCGGCGATAAGGCTCATTATAGAGCAGGGGGAGATAATTATGATTTCAAATCAAGTTTTACAGACAACGATCGACGGACTGAAGAACATTACAAGGATTGACTTCGGTGTGATCGATACAGAGGGGAAGGTTCTGGCGGGTACATTTGCGGAGGCCGAGCGCTATGCGGAGCCGGCTGTTGCTTTTGTGGAATCGCCGGCGGACAGCCAGGTGGTTTCGGGGTGCCAGTTTTTTAAGGTGTTTGACGAGCAGCAGATGGAATATATCCTGCTTGCCTACGGCGACAGTGATGACGTATACATGATCGGCAAGATCGCCGTATTTCAGATTCAGAATCTTCTGGTTGCATACAAGGAGCGCTTTGATAAGGATAATTTTATCAAGAACCTTCTTCTGGACAATCTCCTTCTGGTAGATATTTATAACCGTGCCAAGAAGCTGCACATTGAGACGGATGTGCGGCGTGTTGTATATATGATTGAGACCAGTCATGACAAGGACGGGAATGATCTGGATCATGTGAGAGGTGTTTTTGAGGGAAAGAATCAGAATTTTGTCACGGCGATTAATGAGAAGAATATTATAGTCGTGAAGGAGGTGGAAGCGTCCGAGACCGCCGAGAGCCTTCACAGGACGGCGGAGGTGATCTACGGACTGTTCAGGGGCGACCGGTCGGTGCATGTGGCTTACGGCTCTGTCGTGAACGAGATCCGGGAAGTCTCCCGCTCTTACAAGGAGGCGCGGATGGCGTTGGATGTGGGGAAGATTTTCTTTGAGGACCACAATATTATCGCCTACGCCACGCTGGGCATCGGACGCCTGATCTACCAGCTTCCGATTCCGCTGTGCAAGATGTTTATCAAGGAGATTTTCGGCAGCCGCTCCCCGGATGATTTTGATGAGGAGACATTGACGACGATCAACAAGTTCTTCGAGAACAGCCTGAATGTTTCCGAGACATCGCGGCAGCTGTATATCCACCGCAACACGCTGGTTTACCGGCTGGATAAGCTGCAGAAGAGCACGGGACTCGATCTGCGTGTGTTTGAGGACGCGATTACGTTTAAGATCGCTCTGATGGTGGTAAAATATATGACGTATATGGAGTCGCTGGATTATTGATGTCCGGGAAGGATACTGCGGCGCCTGCGGGAGTACAAAGTGCGGAGCAATCCGCAGTATCATACCCTTTTGTCGCTCGAATCATAATATGGGGGCATATGAGCTGAGCACAATGCCCCCATCTTTCTATACTGTGCGAGAACCATTGACAGGAGGAAACAAACGGTGATTACATTAAAGAATGTCAGTAAGTCCTATACAGAGGGTATTCCTGCTCTGGAGGATGTGAATATACACATTGATGAGGGAGAGTTTGTCTTTGTTGTGGGCGACAGCGGATCCGGGAAATCGACGCTGATCAAGCTCCTTCTGAAGGAACTGGATCCGACCGCGGGAACGATTATTGTAAATAAAAAGAATCTGAGCAAGGTCCGCAGGGGACAGATCCCGTATTTTCGCAGGAATATCGGCTGCGTTTTTCAGGATTTCCGTCTTCTGAAGGATAAGAATGTATATGATAACGTAGCATTTGCGCAGCGGGCGATCTCCGCGTCCAACCGCTCGATCAAGAACCGGGTGCCGAAGAGCCTGTCCCAGGTCGGGCTGGCCGCGAAGTATAAGTCGAAGCCGCATCAGCTTTCCGGCGGCGAGCAGCAAAGAGTGGCTATTGCCCGCGCTCTGGTGAATGAGCCGAAGATCCTGCTGGCGGATGAGCCTACGGGCAATCTGGACCCGAACAACGCCTGGGAGATCATGAAGCTCCTGGAGGAGATCAACCAGCGCGGTACGACAGTACTGGTGGTGAGCCACAATATGGAGATCGTCGCCAGGATGCAGAAGCGTGTGATCGCCCTGCAGCAGGGGCATGTGGTGAGCGATACGCAGATGGGTGGTGATCTGTCATGAAAATCAGTACATTAGGCTATACGATAAAAGAAGGCATACGGAATGTATGGACAAATAAGGTATTTTCCATCGCGTCCATCGCGACGATGGCGGCATGCATTTTTATGTTCGGTGTGTTTTATTCGATTCTGGTGAATTTCCAGAGCGTTGTGAAGGATGTGGAGTCCGGCGTTGCGGTCACGGTATTTTTTGACGAGGGGGTTTCGCAGGAGCGGATCGACCAGATCGGCAAAGAGATTGCCCTGCGGGATGAGGTGTCCAACTTCAACTACGTTTCCGCGGATGAGGCGTGGGAAGAGTATAAAATGATCTATTTTGACGGAAACGAGGATGCGGCGGCCGCGTTCGGGTCGGAGAATCCGCTGGCTAACGAGGCTTCCTATGAGATCTATATGTCTGATATCTCGATGCAGCAGGAACTGGTTGATTTCCTCGGGAACCTGGATGATGTCCGCACCGTGCGGCAGTCGGAGTCGGTTGCGAATACTCTGTCGGATGCCAATAAGTTGATCGGAGCGATATCCGTGGCGATCATCATCATCCTGATCTGTGTGGCGGTCTTCCTGATCAGCAATACAGTCCGGACCGGCATCACGGTGCGAAAGGAAGAGATCGGCATTATGAAAATGATCGGGGCGACAGACTTCTTTGTCCGGGCACCGTTTATCGTAGAGGGTATTCTGATCGGGGCGGTCGGAGCGATCATTCCCCTGATCATTCTATATGTGGGGTATGGGCGAGTCGTCAATTATGTGGCGGAGCGGTTTGGATTTTTGAACAGCATGATCTCGTTTGTCCCGGCGAGAACAGTGTTTACGATTCTTCTGCCGGTCGGCCTGATTCTGGGAATCGGCATCGGGTACCTCGGCAGCCGCATCACAGTCCACAAGCACATAAACGTATGATACCGGGCCGCGGAGTTATGCATAATTTCTTTGCGGCCGTCATAAAGCAATATCATGATTCGAGCGACAAAAAGGGTATGATACTACGGATTGCTCCGCACTTCGTGCTCCCGCAATCCTAAAAACATTCGGAATCCGCTAAATTTGACCAAAAAACGGTCAAATTTGCTACTTCCTCATGTTTTTGCGGTCCCCAATGTCAGAAATGCGGATGCGAGCATCCGATTTCTGACCTTTTGTCCCTTGTATCATATCATCAGTCATAATCGGAGCGGATAAGTATGAATGCAAAAGTTGAACTGAGGCAGGAACAGTTCCTGCCGGAAGAGAATCACGATAAAAACACAGACCCCCGCAGGCACAACAGAGGCTTTGCGAAAGGCTTTGCCTCCGGTGTGATCGTGGCGGCGGTCGTGGCGGCGGCGGCTCTGTTCGGGCTGTCGCGGTCGTCTCTGGTACGCCTTTACATCTCCCCGTCCTCATCTTCTGAGGCGCTGCTGGACGATGAGACGGAGGAGAAGATTGAGACAATCTCCGCCTATATCCTGAGCGATTATTATGAGGATGTGGACACGGAGGAGCTGCGCGACGGTCTGTTTGACGGTCTGTTCGAAAATCTTGACAGTTATTCCCGTTATTACACGGCGGAGGAGTATGAGGAGCTGCTGGAGAATACACTGGAGGGTACTTATTGCGGCATAGGCGCGGGCCTGCAGCAGAATACGGATACGATGCTTGTCACGATTGTGCATGTCTACGACGATTCCCCGGCACAGGAGGCGGGACTGCAGGAAGGTGATGTGATTATCGAGGTGGACGGTGTTGACGCGACATCCATGGAGGTCGAGGAACTGGCCGAGCTGGTCCGCGGTGAGGAGGGTACGTCGGTTCATCTGGTTACTTACAGGGGTGAGGATACGATTGAGTATGATATCGTGCGCAGGAGTATGGATTATCCGACGGTGGAGAGCGAGATGCTGGAGGACTCGGTCGGGTATATCGCGGTGTCCGAGTTTACACAGGCGACGACGGATCAGTTTGTATCTGCTCTGGAGGATCTCGAGAGCCAGGGCATGGAGTCCCTGATCGTGGATCTGAGGTGGAACCCGGGCGGTGTGCTCTCATCTGTCTGCGATATTCTGGATGAGATTCTGCCGGAAGGGCTGATCCTTTATACGGAGGATGCGAACGGAACCCGCGTGGAGTATACGACGACGGATACGGTGTCCCTGGATGTGCCGCTGGTTGTTCTGGTGAACGGCAGCAGCGCGAGCGCGTCGGAGATTTTTGCCGGTGCGGTTCAGGATCGGGATGCCGGTACCATTGTCGGGACGACGACCTACGGAAAGGGTGTGGTGCAGACCGTACATACGCTGGCGGACGGGAGCGCGTTCAAGCTGACGACGCAGACATATTATACGCCGGGAGGCACCTGCATCCAGGGAATAGGCATCACGCCGGACGTGGAGATTGAGTATGAATTCCTGGGCGGGGAGGACGACAGCTACAGCTATGATCTGGATAACCAGATTCAGAAAGCACTGGAGATCCTGCAGGCGGAATAGACAGGGTAAATGTAAATTTTTTATATAAATTTTACACAGGTATGATAGAAGTTTTGTTTACTGTTGTATATAATGAGGAGGGACAAAAGGTCAGAAATCGGATGCCTGCATCCGTATTTCTGACATTGGGGATCGTAGTATCATACCCTTTTGTCGCTTTAATCGTATCATTTAAATATGACAGGGCCTGCCCGGCGAATACAGGTTTCGGTTCCGTGTAAATGGAACACAGTGTCGGTGCGTGGTCGGGATGCACTGACGTAATGAAAGAACGGAGTATGGGTTTGGAGAGTGAAACAGGCCGCATGACGGATCGGGAACGGTTAATAACTGAATACGAACAGTCCGGTCTGCGGAGCGTCTGTGAGCAGATGATCGCGTATGTGACGCCCCTGCTTGAACAGATTGCGGTACAGGTCGACGCAGCGTATGACCGCCAGGTGGTGCAGTATATTTCATCCAGAGTGAAAATGCCGGAGAGTATCTATAACAAACTGATCCGCAAGGGTCGGGACGGGACGCTGCCAAAAGCGGTGGAGACGCTCCACGATATGGCGGGGGTCCGCGTCGTCTGCTCGTTTCAGGATGATGTCTACCATGTGATGAAGGAGATCCGGAAGCTGCGGGGTCTGAAGTTCATAAAGGTAAAAGACTATATCGCACATCCGAAACCGAGCGGCTACCGGAGCATCCACATGATCCTGGAGGTGCCTGCTGCCGGGACGCCGGTCCGCATGGAGATCCAGGTGCGGTCGGCAGCCATGAATTACTGGGCAATGCTCGACCATCAGCTCAGCTACAAGAATAAAAAGATGGATGATGCGAAGTATCAGAAGATGCAGAAAGACCTGAAGACATGCGCACTGGAGATCGCGGATATCGATAAGAAGTTTTTAAAATTCCGGAAGGCGATTGAACGCATGTAGGCTTTTATAGATGTTGATGCGCTGCGACAGCGGCGCATGGAAGTTAATTATGCGGGCGGAGAAGGATAAAACCAGACGGTCTGTGTTTGCTGATGCCGGGATTACGGCGGAGAAGGATGCGTCCGGACAGTCCGTGATATTGCAGTCCGGGCAGAACAGGGAGGATGAGTATGGAACATGAACATGAACACACGTGTTTTGACAACCGGGAGTTGTCGTGGCTGAAGTTTAATGTCCGGGTGCTGGAGGAGGCGGAGGACGAGACGAATCCGTTCTGCGAGCGCCTTTCGTTTGCGTCGATTTTCCAGAGCAATCTGGACGAGTTTTTCGGCGTGCGGGTCGGCTCGCTCTATGACCAGATGCTTGTCTCGAAGGATATCCGGGACAACAAGACGAACATGACCTGCCAGGAGCAGATGTATGCCTGTTTCGACCAGGTAAAGCTGCTGACGCAGAGGAAGGATTCGGCGTATGCCGCTTTGAACAGGGGAATGCGGGAACACGGCGTGGAGATTGTGACCTACCACGACCGGATCGACGCGAAGGACGCGCAGTTCCTGGACGCGTATTTTGAGCATGACATCCGGCCGCTGCTTGCGCCTCAGGTAGTCGGGAAGAAACAGCCGTTTCCTTTCCTGAAGAACAAGGCGATCTACGCGGTGGTGATCCTGGGATCGAAGAAAAATGTAAAAAATGAAAAAAAGGATAGGAAAAGCGATAAGAAAAATGACAGGAATGTCAAGCTGGGAATCGTGCCGTGTACGCTGGACGTGCTTCCGCGGCTGGCGCGGATCCCGGATCATCCGAACCGCTATATCCTGATGGAGGAGCTGATCCTCCACTATGTGTCGCGGATATTTTCCCATTTTGAGATCAAGAGCAAGTCTCTGATCCGTATCCTGCGGAATGCGGATATTGATCCGGATGAGGAGATGTATGACGACGACACGGATTTCCGCCAGGTGATGGAATAGCTGGTAAGCCGGCGTCGCCGGCTTTGCCCGATCAAGCTGGAGTATACCAGGGTGATGGATGAGTCCGTGATCGATCTGCTCTGCAAATATCTGCACCTGAAGAAACGGCATGTGTTCCACTCGGCATCGCCGCTGGATCTCTCCTTTTTCTCGACGATCCGGGATATCCTGCGCAATGAAAAGGAACTCTTTTACGAGAAATACACGCCGCGGTTTCCGGCGGATATCGACCCGGAGCGCTCCATGATGGCGCAGATCGAGGAGAAAGACCGGTTTCTGTTTTTCCCATATGAGAGCATCGATCCGTTCCTGAATCTGCTGCGCGAGGCGGCGGACGATCCGGATGTCCTGTCTGTGAAGATGACGCTGTACCGCGTGGCGAACGACAGCAAGGTGGTTGAGGCGCTGCTGCGCGCCGCCGAGAACGGCAAGGATGTCAGTGTCCTGGTGGAGCTGCGCGCGCGTTTTGACGAGGCGAACAATATCACCTGGTCCAGGCGGCTGGAGGAGGCCGGCTGTTCCGTGCTCTACGGGCTGGACAGGCTCAAGGTGCATTCCAAGCTCTGCCTGATCACGAAGAAATGCGGCGGGCACATTTCCTATATCACCCAGATCGGGACGGGAAATTATAATGAAAAAACCTCCCGACTGTATATGGATTTCTCCCTGATGACGGCACATCCGGGCATCGGCGCGGAGGCAAACCATATTTTTACCAGAATGTATCTGGGAGAGGTAGTGGAGAAGACGGATTATCTGCTGGTCGCCCCGAAGTATCTGCGCAAGCCGGTTCTGGAGAAGATGGATCTGCAGATCTCCCGGGCGAAGGCGGGCGTGAGCGCCTATATCGGAGCGAAGATGAACTCCCTGACGGACAAGGTCATCATCGAGAAGCTGATCGAGGCTTCCCAGGCGGGCGTGAGGGTCGAGCTGATCGTGCGCGGCGCCTGCTGCCTGATCGCCGGCGTGCCGGGCAAGACGGACAATATCTCCATACGCAGCATCGTGGGGCGATATCTGGAGCATTCCCGCATCTATATTTTCGGCGACGAGGATCCGGAGGTATATATCGCTTCCGCCGATTTTATGACGAGAAATACAACATACCGGGTAGAGGTGGCGGCTCCGCTCTTTGACCCGGAGATCAGAGACCGCGTGCTGCATGTTTTCCGTATTCTGATGGAGGATAATGTAAAGGCGCGCATCCAGCGGGCGGACGGAAGCTACACACGCCTGCAGCCGGGCACGGCCGAACCGCTGCTGGCACAGGACTACTTCGCTATATTATGATTCGAGCGACAAAAGGGTATGATACTACGGATTGCAGCTCTGCATAAGT
>JAJBVI010000205.1 GCA_020859905.1 Lachnospiraceae bacterium
ATACTATAGAGGACTTTTCCGCCTCCTACTATGATGCGAACGAGCTGGAAACATTTGTCGACGCGGCTGTAGAGTCTTATCTCGGGGAAAACGACGGTGAGATAGAGGTTTCCAGGAATGATGTCGAGGAAGAGACTGCCTGGCTGACGCTGAAATATGACAGCGCGGATACGTATGCGGATTTTAACGGAATTGAATGTTTCTCGGGCAGTATTGTGCAGGCGCAGTCGGCCGGATATGATTTTGATCAGGAATTTCTTGATGTGAACGCTGAGGATACCGACGACGATGAAGAGGGTTCTCTCTCAGCGGAGGAGACGGTCATTCGGGCGGTGGTTCCAGGCAGTGTCGTGATTGAGGACGACGATCTGCAGGTGCTGATCGTGCAGACCGGCGCAAATATCATAGTTCCCGGGGAAATCCGATATATATCGGCGGACAGCAGTGCCGAGGTTCAGGGGACGAATACCGTGGCTGTGCAGGCGGATGAGGACGGCGGCAGCACGGATGAGCTGCTGTATGTACTTTATAAGTAAACGGAAATGACTGCTTCGCAGTCATCACTATCTATGAAAAAACGAACGGTAGTTTGAAAGAAAGCAGTTCTTTCATCACGATTGTGCCGCCAACCGAAGGGCGGCGGATTGGAGATTATTATGGAAAAATCTATGGAAAAAATCGTTGCTCTGGCGAAGTCCAGAGGATTTGTATATCCGGGCTCCGAGATTTACGGCGGTCTTGCGAATACCTGGGATTACGGCAATCTCGGCGTGGAACTGAAAAACAATGTCAAAAAGGCCTGGTGGCAGAAGTTTATCCAGGAGAGCCCGTACAATGTGGGTGTGGACTGCGCGATCCTGATGAATCCGCAGACGTGGGTGGCATCCGGACATCTGGGAAGCTTTTCCGATCCGCTGATGGACTGCCGGGAATGCCATGAGCGTTTCCGCGCGGACAAGATTATCGAGGATTTTGCCGCCGAACACGGGATTGACCTGGGCGGTTCCGTGGACGGCTGGACGCAGGAGCAGATGAAGAATTTCATCGAGGAGCACGGGGTGTGCTGCCCGACCTGCGGCAAGCACAATTTTACCGATATCCGTCAGTTCAACCTGATGTTCAAGACGTTTCAGGGCATTACCGAGGACGCGAAGAATACCGTATATCTCCGCCCGGAGACGGCACAGGGTATTTTTGTGAATTTTAAAAACGTACAGCGGACATCCAGAAAGAAGATTCCCTTCGGCATCGGTCAGATCGGCAAATCCTTCCGCAATGAGATTACGCCGGGCAATTTTACGTTCCGCACCAGAGAGTTTGAGCAGATGGAACTGGAGTTCTTCTGTGAGCCGGACACCGACCTGGAGTGGTTTTCTTACTGGAAGGACTTCTGTATCAACTGGCTGAAGTCTCTGGGTATGAAGGACGAGGACATGCGTGTCCGCGACCATGACCCGGAGGAGCTTTCCTTTTACAGCAAGGCGACCAGCGATATCGAGTTCCGGTTCCCCTTCGGATGGGGCGAACTCTGGGGCATCGCTGACCGGACCGATTACGACCTGACACAGCATCAGCAGACATCCGGACAGGATCTGACCTATTTCGACGATCAGAAAAATGAGAAATACATCCCCTATGTGATCGAACCGTCCCTCGGCGCGGACCGCGTGGTGCTGGCCTTCCTGTGCGGCGCGTACGACGAGGAGAATATCGGTACCGATGAAAAACCGGATATGCGGACGGTGCTGCATCTGCATCCCGTCCTCGCACCGGTGAAGATCGGCGTGCTGCCTCTCTCCAAAAAGCTGAACGAGGGAGCGGAGAAGGTGTTTGACCGGCTTCGCAAAAAATACAACTGTGAGTTTGATGACAGAGGAAACATCGGCAAGCGATACCGCCGGCAGGATGAGATCGGGACGCCGTTCTGTGTCACATATGATTTCGAGTCTGAGGAAGACGGCGCGGTGACAATCCGCGAGCGCGACACGATGGAGCAGGTGCGCCTGCCGATCAAGGAGCTGGAAGCATATTTTGACGAGAAGCTTGCGTTCTGATCTGAGACAGATGGGAGTGCCGGTCGCGGAGCCGGAAGCATGTTTTGATCAGAAGCCTGTGTTTGCATATTGAGAGTGGAGGTATATGGCGAAGTCATTATTTATTGCCGAAAAGCCGAGTGTGGCGCGGGAGTTTGCCCGTGTTTTAAAAGAAGATATGCGTTCATACAATGGTTATCAGGAGTCCGAGCACGCAGTCGTTACCTGGTGTGTCGGACATCTGGTAACCATGAGTTATCCCGAAGCATATGACATAAAATATAAAAAGTGGAGCCTGTCCACTCTGCCGTTTCTGCCGGAGGAGTTTCGCTATGAGGTGATACCCGGTGTAAAACAGCAGTTCGATATTGTCTCCGGCCTGCTGAACCGGCCGGATGTGGATACCATCTATATCTGTACTGATTCCGGGCGCGAGGGCGAGTACATATACCGTCTGGTCGATCAGATGGTGCATGTGCGGGGGAAAACGCGTAAGCGCGTCTGGATCGACTCGCAGACCGAGGAGGAGATCCTGCGGGGCATCCGCGAGGCGAAGGACTGGTCCGCTTACGATAATCTTTCGGAGTCCGCATATCTGCGGGCAAAAGAGGATTATCTCATGGGAATCAATTTTTCCCGTCTGCTGACGCTGAAATACGGAAATTCCATTGCATCTTTTTTACATCAGAACCATGCGGTTGTCTCCGTCGGCCGTGTCATGACATGTGTTCTCGGGATGGTCGTCCGCAGAGAACGTGAGATCAGGGCATTCGTGAAAACACCCTTTTATCGTGTGTATATCCAAATGGAAGTGCAGGGCGCGAAGATCGAAGGTGAGTGGCGGGTGATGCCGGGTTCGCGGTTTGATACGGGAAAAATGCCGTCCGCTGATGGAAAGAAGGACGAAAAACCTGATTTTTCCGTGTACGGACATCCGAAGCTGTATAAAGAAAATGGTTTTCGGGAGAAAAAAGACGCGGAAGCTTTTATTCGTGAATTGAAAGACATTCGCCCGCAGGAGGCGCAGGTGATTACCGTTTCGCGCAAAAAGGAAAAAAAGAATCCGCCTCTGCTCTATAATCTTGCGGAGCTTCAGAATGATTGCTCGAAGCTGTTCAAAATCAGCCCGGACGAGACCCTGCGGGTGGTGCAGGAACTCTATGAGAAAAAGTTGGTTACTTATCCGCGAACGGATGCCCGCGTCCTCTCCACGGCCGTGGCGAAAGAGATACACAAAAACATCTCGGGTCTTAAGAATGTCGGCGCGGTGAAACAGATCGCGGAAGAGATCCTGCAGAAGGGAAGCTATAAGAATATAGCGAAGACCAGATATACCAACGACAAAATGATCACGGATCACTACGCGATCATCCCGACCGGGCAGGGATTCGGTGCAATGAAAAGCCTGAAGCCGCTGTCTGTCAAAGTATATGAGGTGATCGTGCGGCGTTTTCTGGCGATTTTCCTGGAACCGGCGGTTTATCAGAAGGTCAGCCTGACGACGGGGATGGAGCAGGAGCAGTTCTTCTCTTCGTTCAAGGTGCTGGCGGAGCAGGGATATCTGCGAGTGATGGAATATTCCTTCCGGAAAAAGAAATCCGGAGTGGATGATACAGCGCGAATGGAATCAGGCGCGGGATACGGCGCCGGCAGAAATGAATCGGATCATAAGGAAGGATCTGCCGGAGCGCCCTCACAGGAAAATCATTCACGGCTGTTGGAACTGGTATCACGGCTGAAAAATGGCATGTCGCTGCCGGTGCAGGGCTATGAGATCAGGGAGGGTGAAACCTCACCGCCGAAGCGGTATAATTCCGGTTCCATGATTCTCGCCATGGAAAACGCCGGTCAGCTGATCGAGGACGAGGAGCTGCGTGCGCAGATCAAGAGCTGCGGAATCGGTACCAGCGCGACGCGGGCAGAGATCTTAAAAAAGCTAGTCGGGAATAAATATCTGGCCCTGAACAAAAAGACGCAGACCATCACGCCGACGCTGCAGGGAGAAATGATTTTTGACGTGGTGAACGCGTCCATCAAGTCGCTGCTGAATCCGGAGCTTACCGCAAGCTGGGAGAAGGGCTTGAACTATGTAGCGGAGGGAACGGTGACACCGGAGGAGTATATGGAGAAATTAAACCGGTTTATCGCCAGCCGGACGGATGGGGTGATGCGGCTGAATAACCAGGGACAGATGAGGGCGGCGTTCGAGAAAGACGCAGGGTTTTATAAATAAAATTTTGCAAGTCCGGATTATTGGACACCGGATGTGTTATGATGGAATCAGGATAAGCGTTTGGCTTATTTTGATTCCTTTTTTGTTGCGGCTGCTGCGGCAGTTGGTACGGCTCCAAGGTCTGGCACTCTAACAGCAAATACCGCCGGACCATCTGGCGATGCAACCGCAAGTACGAAAACGAAGAACGTTGCGATACGCCACACCTTTACGAGGATGACATCAAGAAGATGTTCGTCCGGGCACTCAACAGCTTCTGCAGCGAGAAAAAGACCATCCTCGCAGACTTCGAATCCATCAAAGACACAGCTTTCCAGACGGATGAGCTGGAGAAGAAAAGAGATGAACTGCAGAACGAACTGACGGTGCTGATGGAGATGATGGAACGCAGCATCACAGAAAACGCCAGGGTGGCTCTTGACCAGACTGAGTACGAAGCACGGTACAAGGCTCTGGAGGAAAAAGCAGAAGCTGCGAAAGCTCAACTCGATGCAGTCAATGATGACATCGTTTTAAAACAGGCACAGCGCGAGATGATGAAGAACTTCATCGAGGAACTTCGTAAGCTGCCGGAAACCTGTGAACAGTTCGATGAGGATACCTGGTACGCGCTGGTGGATTACATGACCGTCTACAGTGCAGAGGATGTCCGTTTCACATTTAACAACGGCGTGGAGATTGCGGTTTAAAATGGCAAATGTCATGCAGAAAGAGTGGTTACACAGCAATCACTCTTTCTGCATAAATGAGCATATGGAAGTCTCTCTTCCAAGTAGCTTGTATAACAGCCGATAAAGGGTGAGCGCTTCTTCTTGTGAAAGATCAATGCATCCTCCGATTTTCGATGGAATTTCAACCGCTTTCTCACGAAGCTCCATACCTTTTTCGGTAAAGAGTATTTTTTATTGGGATTAGAGGAGACTATAATTTTTCTGATACTGTACAAAAACTAATCGATGCCCAGAAAAGAAAGGCACCGGTTATACGAGATTTATTTAAGGACTTGGGACCGGCTGGCACAGAAAAAAATCCCAAAACCTGCAATGCAAAGATTACGTTCGCAGTAAAACCTGTCATGAGAAGAATACCATATGATTGTCTTATCTGAATATTATATCTGGTGGTGAATGTGAGAAAATGAAAAAGCGCATTGTCAAGTGCCGGATTTTCAGTATCATGCGGACGAAAGTGCAAGTGTCAAAGAACCGGGGCTGTAAGGAAAAAAGATAAATATGTGCTTGCACAGGAACTGTTGCAAATGTATAATACAATTTATCGGAGGTTAGCTGGTATATATATCGCATTCCGAAATTATCGGGCGCGGATTGAAAAAAGGAGGATTTTCATGTATTATGGCTACGGTTATGGCTACTACAGCACCTATATCCTGATCATCATCGGAGTCATTATCTGTCTTGCCGCGTCCGCGCGGATGAACAATACGTTCAATCGTTTTTCCCGTGTTCGCAGCATGTCCGGTATGACGGGCGCACAGGCGGCGGAACGGATCTTATTAAACGCGGGCATCCGTGATGTGAAGGTTACCCATATTCGGGGAAACCTGACGGATCATTATGACCCGAGGAACAGGACGCTGGCGCTTTCAGACAGCGTATACGGCAAAACCTCTGTGGCAGCCATCGGCGTGGCCGCGCATGAATGCGGTCATGCGCTTCAGCATCAGGACAACTATGCGCCGCTTCGTATACGCGGGGCTATGGTGCCTGTGGTAAACTGGGGATCCAGACTGGCCTGGCCGATACTGATTGTCGGCATTTTTCTGGGAGGTGCCGGGAGCATACTTTGTCAGGTGGGCATTATCATGTTTTCGCTGGCGGTGTTGTTCCAACTGGTGACGCTTCCCGTGGAGTTTAACGCTTCCGGACGTGCGCTGCGTGAACTGGAGAGGACAGGGATTCTGGGAGATACAGAGCTGCGCGATACCGGAAGGGTACTGCGGGCAGCAGCCATGACTTATGTGGCAAGCGCGGCTTCCGTTATATTACAACTGCTTCGTCTGGTTCTGATCTATGGCGGACGAAGAAGATGATGAGAGCAGTGTCGAATGTATAATAACTTTATTTAAGCACGCTGACGAAAATGGAAATGTGTTAGTTTGGCTGGTATATATCATATTCCGAAATTATCGGGCGCGGATTGAAAAAAGGAGATAAGGAGAAGAAAGGAAACTTAAAATGGAACAATGTAAAATCGAGCACCTTTATGATTTAAACGAAACCATAGCCTCCGATTATATGCAGACTGCCGACTATCCGTGGGAGCTTCTGGACGGTCTGGCGGATTATATACGAAGACTGGGTCCGACGCTTAATCCGGAGATTTATGAACAGCGCAGTGACGATATCTGGATTGCGAAGAGCGCAAAGGTGGCGCTTACCGCTTATCTGGGCAGTCCGCTGATTATCGATGAGGATGCCGAGATCCGGCATGGCACTTTTATCCGCGGTTCCGCGATTGTCGGGAAAGGCGCTGTCGTCGGCAATTCCACGGAATTAAAGAACGTGATTTTGTTCAACAAGGTACAGGTGCCGCATTATAATTATATCGGCGATTCCATTCTCGGCTATAAGGCGCATATGGGAGCCGGTTCCATCACGTCGAATGTAAAATCGGACAGGACTCCGGTTGTTGTGAAAGACAGAGAACAGGAGATTTCTACGGGTCGGAAAAAGTTCGGCGCGATGCTCGGCAATCATGTGGAGGTCGGCTGCAATTCTGTTCTGAATCCGGGGACGGTGATCTGTCCGGAGAGCAGTATCTATCCGCTTTCTTCCGTGCGCGGCGTGGTGCCGGCCGGCTCGATTTATAAAAACAGCAGGGAGATTGTACAAAGACGGCATCAGGATGAGATGTGATGTCTGGCAGATAAAAATGATAAACAGTCGGATTATTTTAAAGATGATGCGTCAGCTTCGAAAAAGCTGCGTAAATCTGGCTGATTCCGAATAATTGCACTTTACGAAAACGAAAAAATATGGCAAAATACTGAGCAGAGAGAAATTTTCTTGTCATATAGGAAAGTTCTCCGAACTTCCTATATGAAAAAACGCTCCGCGAGGATGCACATGCCGCGCAAAGGAAGTTGTCTGCTTACGCAGACGCGCGGCAGCGCAGGAATCCCGCGAAGCGGGATTCTATTTTAATTTCATGGAAAGGAGTCATATAATGATCTACACCAAAGAAGTACAGATGATGTGCCCTGTGAGCAAGGGCGCAAAGCATGATCCCGCTCCCATCCCGGAGGAGGGGAAATGGGTTCACGCGAAGAAGATTGAGGACATCTCCGGTTTTACACACGGCATCGGATGGTGTGCTCCGCAGCAGGGATGCTGCAAGCTGTCGCTGAATGTCAAGGATGGTATTATCGAGGAGGCGCTGATCGAGACGATCGGATGTTCCGGAATGACACACTCCGCGGCTATGGCGGCGGAGATCCTTCAGGGGAAGACGATCCTCGAGGCGCTGAATACCGACCTTGTCTGTGACGCGATCAATACCGCCATGCGCGAGCTTTTCCTTCAGATTGTTTACGGCCGTACCCAGAGCGCGTTTTCAGATGACGGACTTGCCGTCGGTGCGGGATTGGAGGATCTCGGCAAGGGGCTTCGCTCTCAGGTCGGAACGATGTACGGCACGAAGGAGAAGGGCGTCCGCTATCTGGAGATGGCGGAGGGCTATGTGACAGGTCTTGCTCTGGATGAAAATGACGAGGTGATCGGCTATCAGTTTGTCAGCCTCGGAAAGATGACAGACTTTATCAAAAACGGCGATGAGCCGAATGCCGCGTGGGAGAAGGCCAAAGGCCAGTATGGGCGCGTGGCGGATGCGGCAAAGATCATCGACCCGAGAAAGGAGTAAGATACCATGGCATTATTTGAATCATATGAGAGAAGAATCGACCAGATTAACGCCGCTCTGAATACATATGGCATCACATCCATCGAGGAGGCGGAGCAGATCACGAAGGACGCGGGGCTTGATGTTTATAACCAGATCAAGGGTATCCAGCCGATCTGTTTTGAGAATGCGTGCTGGGCCTATACGGTGGGTGCGGCAATCGCGATCAAAAAGAACTGCCGCAAGGCTTCCGACGCGGCTGCGGCCATCGGCGAGGGACTCCAGTCCTTCTGTATTCCGGGTTCCGTAGCGGATCACCGCAAGGTTGGTCTGGGTCACGGCAACCTCGGCAAGATGCTGCTGGAGGAGGAGACCGAGTGTTTCTGCTTTCTGGCAGGCCATGAGTCCTTCGCTGCTGCGGAGGGAGCCATCGGTATCGCGGAGAAGGCAAATAAGGTTCGCCAGAAACCGCTCCGCGTCATCCTGAACGGTCTTGGCAAGGACGCGGCGCAGATCATTTCCCGGATCAATGGCTTTACTTATGTAGAGACAGAGTATGACTATAAAGAGGCGAAGTTGAATATTATCTATGAGAAGCCGTATTCCACCGGTCTTCGCGCGACCGTGAAATGCTATGGCTCCGACGATGTGCAGGAGGGCGTGGCAATCATGCACCATGAGAATGTCGGCGTATCCATCACCGGCAATTCCACAAACCCGACCCGTTTCCAGCATCCGGTTGCGGGCACTTACAAGAAAGAGTGCGTGGAGTTCGGCAAGAAGTATTTCTCCGTGGCGTCCGGCGGCGGCACGGGACGTACCCTTCATCCGGATAATATGGCGGCGGGACCCGCTTCCTACGGTATGACAGATACGCTCGGACGTATGCATTCAGACGCGCAGTTCGCCGGTTCATCCTCCGTGCCGGCTCATGTGGAGATGATGGGCCTGATCGGCGCGGGTAACAACCCGATGGTAGGCATGACGGTAGCTGTAGCTGTTTCCGTAGAGGAAGCGGCGAAAGCCGGGAAGTTCTGAATATAACAAATTCATCCATTTGTTAAAAACACTGAAAAGTGCCGTATCTGAGGATTACGGCACTTTTTTCTGTCCGGGATGAACAATCCGGCAATTTATTTCAGATGTTTAAAGCGTCCTGAGAAGAATATTGGAAATGATGGAAAACGAAAAAACAGGTATGATATAATTCTGGTGTTGTCCTACCGATACCTGGAAACGGGAGGAGGAGGTTCAATGGAAGTCATCATTGCCTTTTGCCTAAAGGCATTATAGCATATGAGATTTCCGATTTCAATATGCTTTTGAAATTTCCTTTTTGTGTTTTTTTATTGAATTTTGACAAATTGTAAATATAAAATTATTTCACCAGCATGTCCATAAGCAGGGCATACACTTCTATATTTTCTTTTTCCCAGTTGGCACAGACCACCCGAGCCTGCTCCTTTGTCTGCACCCGCAAAGACAGATCCAGAACAGGGCTGTCCAGATTCCTGATGTGGCAATGAACCTGATAACCGCCGCCGGCAGCCTTATAGTAGTCTGCGTATACGGCGGTTTCCTGTTTTAATTCATAGTGGTGCTCTTTGAAGTGGATTCTTATGTCTTCCTTGATTTCATCAGAAATCTTATCGGGGAAGAACTGCAGAGTTTCATGCCCTTCTTCCGTGATGCGGTATCTGGTATTGTTGTGCGTAGACTCAGCCGTGATCAGCCCGGAAGAGAGCAGGTCTGAAATAGCCTGCTGTACCGTAAAGTAATCTGTGTACTCTTTTTCGAGAATAAAATTTGTGATCTGCGTGTTGGTCAGCGGAAATTCCAGCCTGCTCAGCATATACAGAATGATCACGCGGTACATGGTATTCAGATCGGCCATATTATTCCCCTCCGGTGTGTTACAGCTGCTGTTTTCTGATATTTACTTTTACCGCGGCGGCAACCGCGTCCTTTACGCGGGGATCAAAGGCCTCGGGCATGATGTAATCCTCGCTCAGATCTTTATTGCTGATCAGCCCTGCGATAGCCTGTGCCGCGGCAAGCTTCATTTCTTCTGTGATCTGTTCGGCGCGGCCCTCCAGTGCTCCTTTGAAAATGCCCGGGAATGCGATCACGTTGTTGACCTGGTTCGGGAAGTCGCTGCGCCCTGTGCCGACGACTCTGGCACCGGCTTCTTTTGCCAGATCCGGCATGATCTCCGGGGTCGGGTTCGACATGGCAAAGATGATGGCGTCTTTATTCATGGATCTCACCATATCCTGCGAGACAATGCCCGGGGCGGATACGCCGATAAAAATATCGGCGCCGGCCATCGCGTCGGCGAGGGTGCCGTGTTTGTTTTCGAGGTTAGTGACTTCGCACATCTGTTTTTTGATCCAGTTCAGATTCGGGTTGTCTTTTCTGACAATGCCCTTGCTGTCGCAGAGAATCGCATGCTTAAAACCGTATTTCAGAAGCAGTTTTGTGATGGCAATGCCGGCGGAACCGGCTCCGTTTACCACGATGCGGCAGTTTTCTTTTTCCTTTCCGGTTACTTTCAGCGCGTTTATGATGCCTGCAAGTACGACGATGGCGGTACCATGCTGGTCGTCGTGGAAGACGGGAATCTTCAGCATGGATTTTAGGCGTTCCTCGATCTCGAAGCATCTGGGCGCGGAGATATCCTCCAGGTTAATGCCGCCGAAGGCGGGGGCGATGGCAGCTACGGTCCGGACGATCTCATCGGTGTCCTGTGTGTCAAGCACGATGGGAACGGCGTTCACATCGCCGAATTCTTTAAAGAGCACACATTTTCCCTCCATGACGGGCATGGCGGCCAGTGCGCCGATATTTCCCAGCCCCAGAACCGCGCTTCCGTCGGAAATGACGGCAACGGTGTTGGCTTTCATGGTGTAGGTGTAAGCCTCCTCCGGATTTTTGGCGATTACGCGGCAGGGTTCGGCCACACCGGGGGTGTAAGCGATGGACAGATCCTCCCGTGTGTTGACCGGCGCTTTCGGAACGGTGTTTAATTTCCCTCCCCATTCTTTATGTAAAATCAGGGCTTTTTCATTTAAATCCATATGAATGGTTCTCCTTTGCTTTTTTTCAGTTCTATTATCATACCATTGTTAAAATTACAAATCAAGGCAATCCCGAAAATATCATGGAAGTACATGCGTATCGGCAAAAAGAGCTGTACATGCGTATCGGCAAAAAGAGCTTGTCGAACATCCGCGTTTATGCTAATCTGTTCAGTGACAGGTTTTTTTTCGGAATATGATTGCCGCAGCGTTTTTTTGAGTGCCGCAAAGAACCGCGTGCCGCAGAGAACTGCGTGGGGCAATGATGATGATACGGAGGAGAGAGCATGAAGTACGATTATCTGATTGTCGGAGCCGGTCTTTACGGAGCGGTTTTTGCGCAGCAGGCTAAAATGGCAGGGAAGAAGGTGCTTGTGATCGACAGGCGTCCCCACATTGCGGGGAATGTTTACTGTGAAGAGATTGCGGGAATCAATGTACATATATACGGAGCACATATTTTTCACACAAACAACAGAACGGTGTGGGAGTATGTGAACCGATTCGCGGAGTTTAACCGTTTCACGAATTCTCCGGTTGCCAATTACCGCGGGGAATTATATTCGCTTCCTTTTAATATGTACACTTTTAATAAGATGTGGGGCGTGGTGACGCCGGCGGAGGCTGCGGCGAAGATCGAGGAACAGAAGCGTGCCGCGGGAATTACGGAGCCGAAGAATCTCGAAGAGCAGGCGATCAGCCTTGTGGGCACGGATATCTATGAGAAGCTGGTGAAGGGCTACACCGAAAAGCAGTGGGGCCGACCCTGTGACCGGCTGCCGGCCTTTATCATTAAGCGCCTGCCGGTGCGCCTGACTTTTGACAATAATTATTTTAACGCTCTGTATCAGGGTATCCCCATGGGCGGCTATACGAAGCTAGTGGCCAATATGCTGGCCGGTATCGAGGTGCGTTTAAATGAGGATTATTTCGCGATGAAGGCGGAGTATGACGGTCTGGCGGACCGGATTATCTATACGGGCGCGATTGATGCCTATTTTGATTACTGTTTCGGTGCCCTGGAATACCGTTCCGTCCGTTTTGAGACGGAGGTCCTGGACATGCCGAATTTCCAGGGGAATGCGGCGGTCAATTACACGGATGCCGAGACACCGTGGACCCGCATTATCGAACATAAATGGTTTGAGTTCGGTACGCAGCCGAAGACTGTGATCAGCAGGGAGTTTTCCTCTGAGTGGAAACCGGGGGGCGAACCGTACTATCCGGTTAATGATGCGAAGAACAGCGCTTTGTATGAGAAGTATCGCGGGCTGGCTGAAAAGGAGGAGAATGTCATTTTCGGCGGCAGGCTGGGAGAGTATAAATATTATGATATGGATGCGGTGATCGCAAGCGCACTGGAGATGGCCGGACGGGAACTCTCGTGACGACGCGTCTTCCGCATTTTGCTCATTTGGAGGCGGGCTGCTAATCCGACGGTCTGCCTGCTTTGCAATAAATTGCAAGCAGGCAGACCATTGGATATGCAGCCGCACAGGTGAAAAAAAGTTCTTGACAACTGCACAGATTGTGTTAAAGTATTAGTTGATGATATGTTTCAGGCTGAAGAGTGGGTGTGAACCCACTCTTCGTTATTGTGTACACAGGCTTGAGCGGCGGTCAGCGGAGTCGCCGTCTGCCTGATGTCCGGGATTATTTTTCCTTTGATGTACTGTTGTATCGCGAGGTGAGAGAATGACAAAGCGAGAGAATTATGAGTCGCGCACGGAGGCGCTTCTTTTACCGCTGATGGATGAGTTCGGCTTTGAGCTGGTTGATGTGGAGTTTGTAAAGGAAGGCGGTTCCCTGTATCTGCGTGCCTATATAGATAAAGAGGGCGGAATCACGGTGAATGACTGCGAGGCTGTTTCCCGCCGCATGAATGACCTTCTGGATGAGGAGGATTTCATTGATGAATCTTATATTTTTGAGGTGAGTTCCCCGGGACTCGGCCGTCCCCTGAAAAAGAAGAAGGATTATGTGCGCAGCATGGGCAAAGAGATTGAGATCCGCACGTACCGGGCGATTGACCGGAAAAAAGAGTTTTACGGGATTCTGACAGGTTATACGGAGAATACTGTGACGGTTTCCTCCGGGAAGGAAGAGATTACGTTTGCAAAAAAGGATATTGCGCTTATCAGACTGGCATTTGATTTTTAAAGACAATCATAAGGAGGAAGAAAAGAAATGGCTAAGACCAGCAAAAATAATAAACAGACAGACAGTAATGAATTGTTGGCAGCATTGACCATTCTGGAAAAAGAAAAAAATATCAGTAAGGAGGTTTTGCTTGAGGCGATCGAGAATTCCCTGATCACAGCCTGCAAGAACCATTTCGGTAAAGCGGATAATGTTAAAGTTGAGATTAATCCCGACACCTGCGCCATTCATGTTTACGCGGAGAAAACCGTTGTGGAAGAGGTGGAGGATCCGGTTATGGAGATCAGACTTGCCGATGCGAAGATGCGTGACGATAAGTATGAGATCGGCGATATTGTCCGCGAGGAAATTGAGTCAAAGGGATTTGGCCGTATTGCCACACAGAATGCGAAAAACGTGATTCTCCAGAAGATTCGCGAGGAGGAGCGCAGGATCATCTATGATCAGTTCTACGGCATGTCCAAAGACGTGGTGACCGGCATCGTGCAGCGTTATATCGGCAGGAATGTCAGCATCAACCTGGGAAAAGCGGACGCGATCCTGAGTGAGAATGAGATGATTAAGGGCGAAACCTTTGAACCGACGCAGCGGGTGAAGGTCTATATCCTGGATGTTAAAGCGACAAGCAAGGGACCGAAAATCCTTGTTTCCCGGACGCATCCGGAGCTGGTGAAGCGTTTGTTTGAGGAGGAAGTGGCCGAGGTCCGCGACGGGATTGTCGAGATCAAGAGTATCTCCCGCGAGGCCGGAAGCAGGACGAAGATGGCTGTCTGGTCTAAGGATCCGGATGTGGATCCGGTCGGCGCCTGCGTCGGCATCAACGGTTCCCGTGTCAATGCTATCGTGGATATTTTGAATGGGGAGAAAATTGATATCATCAACTGGGATGAGAATGCGGCTCTTCTGATCCAGAATGCGCTGAGTCCGGCGAAGGTGATTTCGGTGATCGCGGACAGTGAGGAGAAAACGGCCAAGGTTATCGTTCCGGATTACCAACTCTCCCTGGCGATCGGCAAGGAGGGCCAGAACGCCCGGCTTGCTGCCCGTCTGACCGGTTTTAAGATTGATATCAAGAGTGAGACGCAGGCGCGTGAGGCAGGTGATTTCATAGATTATGAGACCGAATACGAGGATTATGATGAGGAATATGATGACTATGATGAGGGCTGCGGGGACTATGACGAAACATCCGGCGACCAGGATGATTATATAGATGACGGATATGCCGGCGGGGACTATGCGGATGACGATTATGCCGATGAGAAATATGCGGATGAGTATGCCGGCGGGGATTACGCGGATGGCGATTATGCCGACGATGAGAAATACGCGGATGAATATGCTGATGGGGACTACGAGGATGACGGATATGCCGACGGGGAATATCCGGATGAGGAGCGTGCATATTCAGACGAGGCTGAGTCGGATCAGACGTATGAGGAATATGAGGATGAGGAATATTCGGATGAATACGATGACGATTCTCTGAAGCCTGGGGAAGGAAACGAAGATGAGTAAAAGAATGCCGATGCGCATGTGTGTCGGATGCCGGGAGATGAAAGAGAAAAGAGATATGATCCGCGTCGTGCGCCTGCAGAACGATTCATTCTGCGTCGATGAGACCGGGAAACTGAACGGACGCGGCGCGTATCTCTGCAAAAATTCTGAATGCCTGGAAAAAGCCGTCAGGAATCATGGCATGGAGCGTTCATTTAAGATGAGTATACCGAAGGAAACAGTTGCATTATTAAAAAAGGAGATGAGTGCGATTGCCAAATGACAGAATACTATCGGGCCTTTCTCTCGCACAGAAGGCGGGGCAGGTAGCCAGCGGAGAGTTTTCCGCGGAAAAGGCAGTGAAGGAAGGCCGCGCGTTTCTGGTGCTCGTTGCCGGAGATGCTTCCGCTAACACTAAAAAGAAAATGAAAAATATGGCTGAATTCTATGAAGTTCCCATATATTTTTATTCGGAGAAAGAGAATCTCGGAAGATGCATCGGCAAGGAATACAGGGCTGTGGCAGCTGTGACCCACCCGGGTTTCGCGGATTCCATTGAAAAGCAACTGAAATTACATTCACAACTGAATAGGGAGGAACAGGCATGGCAAAAATGAGAGTGTATGATCTGGCAAAGGAATTAAATGTTTCGAATAAGGAGATAATTGATTTCCTTACCGGACAGAATATAGAGGTGAAGAGTCATTCCAGCACATTGGAGGATTCGGAGGTCGCCCTTGTAAAAAATAAATTCAGTAAGAAACCTTCCGCTCCCGCGGCGGATTCGGAGGGCGACGTGAAAAAAGAACGTCCGAAGAAAAAGGCAACTATTTCCGCGGTTTATAATCCGCAGAACAGTAAGCTGGGAGACAGGAAAGGCGGTCAGAAAAAAGGCGGGAATCAGACGCGCGTGACGAATGAGCGTAAACAGGGTGATCACACAGACCGCCAGGTAAGGGAACGGGGAAATCGCCAGGTACGTCCTTCGGGAGACAGATCGCAGCGACCGGCAGGAGAACATCCGCAGCGCCCGGCCGGGGAACGTCCGGCAGGAGAACATCCGCAGCGCCTGGCGGGAGACCGTCCGCAGCGCCCGGCAGGCGACAGACAGGTACGTCCGGCGGGGGACCGTCCGCAGCGCCCGGCAGGTGACCGAACGGATCGCCCGGCGGGAGACCGTCCGCAGCGCCCGGCAGGCGACCGAACAGATCGCCCGGCGGGAGACCGTCCGGAGGGTGGACGCAGAACCGGAAATCGTCCGGCGGGTGAGCGCACCGAGCGCCGGCAGGGAGACCGTCCGTCCGGAGATCGAACAGACCGTCCGATGGGAGACAGACAGTCGGGAACGCGCACGAATCGCCGGCAGGGAGATCGTCCGCAGCGCAATGACCAGATGAACGGCGACCGTTCAAGGCGGAGGACTTCCGACAGGCCCGCAAGACAGGATGGTGACAGAAATGGCCGATCTGAAAAAGGTGACTACAGCAACCAGAAAAGTTATTCGAATAATCGGAATTATTCCGGTAATCGTCAAGGTGATAGAAACGGCCGTCCGGACGGTCAGGACCGTTACAAAGACCAGAGAAACCGATTAGGCCAGGATAGCTCGAGAATGGGCCGTGATTCGGGTAAGGCTTCTCCGAATGAACTGCGCGGCAAGGATTCCAGGAATAATAACGCGAACAAGAATAATAATAAAAAGAAGACCAGTTACGATAAGAAGAATAAAAAACAGGAGAATTTTGTCAATCTGGAAAAGAAGACGGGGCACAAAAAGCGGAATGCGGTTCCGCAGACATCCGGTCCGAAGAATACAGACGAAATCCGCAACATTGTCCTGCCGGAGATTATGACAGTCCGGGAGCTGGCGGATATCATGAAGATCCAGCCTTCTGAGATTGTGAAAAAGCTGTTTATGCAGGGGATCATGATTACAGTGAACCAGGAGATCGACTATGATAAAGCGGAGGAAATCGCGCTGGAATTCAACTGCATCGCTGAACCCGAGGAGAAGATTGATGTGATCGCAGAGCTTCTGAAGGAAGATGACGAGGACGAGGCGGATATGGCTTCCAGACCTCCGGTTGTCTGTGTGATGGGTCATGTTGACCACGGCAAAACGTCGCTGCTGGATGCGATCCGCGATACGCGCGTGACAGCCGGCGAGGCCGGCGGCATTACGCAGGCGATCGGCGCCTCGGTTGTGACCATCAACGATCAGAAGATCACATTCCTCGATACGCCCGGCCATGAAGCGTTCACCGCGATGCGCATGCGCGGCGCGAACTCTACGGATATCGCAATTCTGGTGGTCGCAGCCGACGACGGCGTGATGCCGCAGACTATTGAGGCAATCAACCATGCGAAAGCGGCCGGTGTTGAGATTATCGTCGCGATCAACAAGATTGATAAAGAAGGCGCGAATATCGAGCGCGTGAAACAGGAGCTGACAGAATATGAGCTGGTTGCCGAGAACTGGGGCGGCAGCACCATCTGCGTGCCGGTTTCTGCGAAAACGGGCGAGGGCATCAAGGAGCTTCTGGAGATGGTTCTCCTGAGCGCGGAGGTGCTGGAATTAAAGGCTAATCCGAAGAGAAACGCCAGGGGGCTTGTGATTGAGGCACAGCTGGATAAGGGACGCGGCGCGGTGGCTACTGTCCTGGTGCAGAAGGGAACATTAAAAGTCGGTCAGAGCATGGCGGCAGGCAGCTGTTACGGTAAGGTCCGCGCTATGATTGACGATACCGGAAGGCGTGTCCGGGAAGCGGGTCCGTCCACGCCGGTTGAAGTCCTGGGACTGAACGGTGTTCCGAATGCGGGCGAAGTATTTGTCGTCTGTGATTCGGAGCGTGAAGCGAGAGATTTCGCGGCGACCTTTGTCTCTCAGGAAAAAGAACGCCTGCTGGCTGAGATGAGAGCAAGAATGTCACTGGATGATCTGTTTTCCCAGATTCAGGCAGGCAGCTTAAAGGAACTGAATCTGATCGTGAAAGCGGATGTCCAGGGTTCTGTAGAGGCTGTGAAACAGAGCCTGTCAAAACTCTCGAATAACGAAGTTGTCGTGAAGGTGATTCACGGCGGGGTCGGCGCGATCAATGAGTCGGATGTATCACTGGCCGCGGCTTCAAGCGCGATCATCATCGGATTTAATGTAAAACCGGATCCGATTGCGAAATCCGTTGCGGATCAGGAAAAAGTTGATATCCGTCTGTACGATATCATATATAAGGCGATTGAGGATGTGGAAGCTGCGATGAAGGGTATGCTGGATCCGGTTTATGAGGAGCAGGTCATCGGCCATGCGGAGATCCGTCAGATCTTTAAGGCGTCAGGCGTGGGCAATATCGGCGGTTCCTATGTGCTGGACGGCGTCCTGGAACGGGGATCCCTGATCCGCATTTCCAGAGAAGGCAGCCGGATCTATGAGGGGTCGCTTGCCTCCCTGAAGCGTTTTAAGGACGATGTGAAAGAAGTAAGGGCGGGCTACGAATGCGGCCTTGTCTTTGAAGGCTTCGATGACATTGCCGAGATGGATCTTGTGGAAGCATATAAGATGGTAGAAGTTCCGCGGTAGGCTGTGCAGCATCATACGCAGGTACTGCCGCTGGAAACGCAGATCCGCCGGAAGAAGATCCGCAGCGGGCTGCGGGGCATCATCCGCAGATATTGCCGCAGGGAACGCAGATCCGGCGGCGGAGCAGGAGATTTTTTATGAGAAAAAACAGCAGAAAGAACGCAAGGCTGAATGAGGAAGTCATGCATGAACTGAGTGTCATTATCCGCGATGAAATCAAAGATCCGCGCATTCATCCGATCACTTCCGTGACACTGGTGGAGGTGGCGCCGGACTTAAAGACCTGCAAAGCCTATATCAGTGTCCTGGGGGATGAAAAAGAGCAGCGGGAAACGATTGCCGGGTTGAACAGCGCGGCCGGATATGCGAGAAAATGTCTCGCGTCCTCTCTCAATTTGCGCAATACCCCCGAGATCCGTTTTATCCTGGACCAGTCGATTGAATACGGTGTCCGAATGTCCGCGAAAATCGACGAGGTGAGAGAAAAAGAGGGAAGAGGAACATGATTTATCTTGACAACTTCCTGAGAGAATCAGATTCTGCGGCTGTCGCGGGGCATGTCAGGCCGGACGGGGACTGTGTGGGTTCCTGTCTGGCTGTATACAATTATATCCGCACATGGTTTCCGGAGATCCGGGCGGATCTTTATCTGGAACCGATTCCGGAAAAGTTTGCTTTTTTAAAGAACGCGGATCGGATCCGGCAGGCCAGGGCGGAGGAGGATCCGTTCGTATACGATCTTTTTATCGCGCTGGACTGCGCTGATATCGGCAGGCTGGGCGATGCGGCCGGGCTGTTTGGGGCGGCAAAACATACGATCTGTATTGACCATCATGTCACAAACGCGGGCTTTGCTGACGTGAACGAGGTGTGTCCCGGTGCAAGCTCTGCGTCGGAGCTGGTTTTCAGTGCGATGAATCCGGAGAGGATATCTAAAGAGATTGCCGTATGCCTTTATCTGGGGATTGCGCATGACACGGGGATTTTCCGTTATTCCTGTACTTCCGCGGAAACCATGAGGGTTGCCGGAGAACTGATGAATAAAGGAATTGATTTTACGAAACTCATCGATGAGACTTATTATATCCGTACATATGCGCAGCAGAAGATCTGGGGGAAAGCCTTGCTGGACAGTCAGCTTTTTCTGGACGGAACATGCATTTACAGTGTGGTGACCCTGGAAGATCAGGATACTTTCGGAGTGACGGCAGCGGATCTCGACGGGATTGTGAGCGAACTGCGTTCCACAGCGGGTGTGGAGGTGTCTGTGTTTCTGTATGAATCGAAGAACGGATATAAGATCAGCATGCGCTCGGCATCTTATGTGGATGTGGCAAAGATCGCCATGGATTTCGGCGGCGGCGGACATGTGAGGGCGGCCGGTGCTTTTGCCGCAGGGGATCCGGACACAATCCGGGATAGTATATTATTTAAAATTAAGGAGCAGTTATGTATCACGGAATCTTAAATGTATATAAAGAGAAAGGGTATACCTCTTTTGATGTGGTAGCGAAGCTCCGCGGTATCTGCGGACAGAAAAAAATCGGACATACAGGAACTCTGGATCCGGACGCGGAGGGCCTGCTGCCGGTCTGCCTCGGCAGAGCGACAAAGGTGTGCGACCTTCTCACGGACAGAGATAAAGCGTACCGTGCCGTCATGCTCCTGGGAGTGGAGACAGATACACAGGATATGTCGGGGAAAATTCTCTCGGAATGCCCGACGGATAAAATCACGGAGGCGGAGGTTCGGAGCACGGTCCGGGAGTTTGTCGGTGAGATCGAACAGGTACCGCCGATGTATTCCGCCTTGAAGGTAAACGGACAGAAGCTTTGCGATCTGGCGAGGAAAGGAAAGACGGTGGAACGCCGGCCGAGAAAGGTTACGGTTTACAGTATAGATATTGAGAAGATCGATCTGCCGCGCGTGACGATGTCCGTCCGCTGCTCAAAGGGGACGTATATCCGTACGCTCTGCCATGACATCGGGGAAAAGCTCGGCTGCCACGCGGCCGTGGAGAATCTTCTCCGGACGGAGGCGGCAGGCTATATGCTGGAAAACGCGCATCGCCTGGATGAGATTCAGTCCATGAAGGATGCGGGAATGCTGGAGAACCTGATCCGTCCGCTGGAGGATGTGTTTCAGGACTGGCCGGCACTGCAGACGAAATGGATGGAAGACCGTCTGCTGTACAATGGTAATCCCATCAGCCCCCGCATGCTGGTATGGATGTCGGATGACAGGAGTGAGGAGACTCGCTCTGCCGGGCTTTCGAAGCTGCGGTTTCGTGTTTTTGATTCAGAAGGTGTTTTCTGTGCGATCTATCGCTATTCAGATGAGGACAACTGCTTTGTTCCGGTAAAAATGTTTTTGCCGGATGACAGCGACGGGGAAGATTATAACAATCGACTTTCATAGATAGTGATGACTGCGGAGCAGTCATTTCCGTTTACTATAAAGGATGTACACAGACATATGAGATACATTCGAAATACGCAGGATTTTCATATTCCGGAACCGTCGGTGTTATCCCTCGGCAAATTTGACGGGCTGCATCTGGGACATAAACATCTGATTCATGAGCTGGAAAAGGGTCAAAAAGCAGGATACAGGAGTGTGATATTTACGTTTGATATCCCGCCGCGGTCTCTGTCTGAACATGATTGCCGGGTTCTTTCCACAAATAAAGAAAAAGAACATATTTTTAAAGAGGCTGGGATTGATTATGTGATTGAGTGCCCGTTTACCGATGAATTGAAGCAGATGGAGCCGCGCGCTTTTTTAAAAATGCTGACGGATCAGATCTGCGTCAGGCAGATCGTTGCAGGCAGGGATTTCCGATTCGGGAGGGACAGGAGCGGCAGCCCGGCAGATCTGGTGAAATACCAGGATGAGCTTGGTTATCGGGCGGTGATTGTCGATAAAATTCAATATAAAGGAGAGGATATCAGCAGTACACGCATCCGGACGCTGGTCTGCGGGGGAAGGATCGAGGAGGCTAACCGGCTGCTCGGTTATCCTTATTTTCTGACGGGGCGCGTGCAGCATGGAAATGAGATCGGCAGAAGAATCGGATTCCCCACCGTGAATATTGTCCCGCCGGAGACAAAGCTCCTTCCGCCGAACGGTGTCTATGTTTCTTTAGCCACTCTGGAGGGCGAGACATTCCGCGGTGTCAGCAACGTGGGCTGCAAGCCGAGTATAGAGGGAACGCATCCGATCGGCGTGGAGACGCATATTTTTGATTTTGACCGCCGGATTTATGACCGGGAGATTCAGATTTCTTTGCTCCGTTATCTGAGACCGGAACAAAAGTTTGATTCTCTGGAAGCGCTGCGCAGACAGATGGAAGCAGACCGGAAGGAAGCGGAGAGCTATTGTATGGGACAGTGACTTCCATAAAATAATAGTGTCAGGCATTTTTGAAATTAGTAGTTTACAAAGATTTTGTTATGTGCTATAGTTCGTTCATGTGGGCATACGACCCTTACTCAGTGCCTGGATTTTCCGGCCGGCACTTGGTAGCCCGCATGTCAGTACATTGAATACGAAGCAACAGCTGCTTACTATTCGAGGTACAAGGGCGATATTTGATGAATTAAAGGAGGAAATCAACATGATTTCAAAGGAAAAAAAGACAGCCATCATTGAAGAGTATGGCAGAAAGCCGGGCGACACCGGTTCACCGGAAGTACAGATCGCTATTCTGACAGCCAGGATCCGCGAGCTTACCGATCACCTTAAGGAGCATCCGAAGGATAAGCATTCCAGGCGCGGTATGTACAAGATGGTTGGCCAGAGAAGAGGTTTGCTGGATTATCTGAAGAAGAATGATCTGGAAGGATACCGTGAGTTAATCGCAAAATTAGGCATCAGAAGATAGTGCGGGAAAGGACAGTATGAAAAAAACATTTTCAATGGAACTGGCCGGAAGGACCTTAAGCGTTGATATCGGACGTGTTGCCGCCCAGGCGAGCGGAGCGGCTCTGATGCACTATGGTGACACGGTTGTCCTGTCTACGGCAACAGCTTCGGATAAGCCGCGCGAGGGTATTGATTTCTTCCCGCTGAGTGTGGAGTTTGAGGAAAAGATGTATGCTGTCGGGAAGGTTCCCGGCGGATTCAACAAGAGAGAGGGCAAGGCATCTGAGAACTCGGTTCTGACCGCCCGTGTGATTGACCGGCCGATGCGTCCTCTGTTCCCGAAGGACTACAGGAATGATGTACTGCTGGATAACCTTGTCCTGAGTGTGGATCCGGAGTGCCGGCCGGAACTTCTGGCCATGATCGGATCTTCGATCGCCACCTGCATTTCGGATATCCCGTTTGCCGGACCCTGCGCGATGACACAAATCGGTATGGCGGACGGTGAGTTTATCATTAACCCGTCTCAGCAGGTCTGGGATGAGGGGGATCTGCAGCTGACGGTTGCGTCCACGCAGGAAAAGGTGATCATGATCGAGGCGGGAGCGAATGAGATCAAAGAGGACAGGATGATTGAGGCGATCTATCTGGCGCATGAGATCAATCAGCAGATCAATACATTCATCAGCGGTATTGTGGCGGAGACCGGCAAAGAAAAGCATACTTATACCAGCTGCGCGGTTCCGGAAGAGATGTTTGCCGCAATCCGTGAGATTGTCACTCCCGCAGAGATGGAGGAAGCAGTTTTTACTGACGAAAAACAGGTGCGGGAGGTGAATATCCGTGAGATTACCGCCAGACTGGAGGAGGCTTTTGCCGATCATGAGGAGTGGCTGGATGTCCTCGATGAAGCTGTTTATCAGTATCAGAAAAAGACAGTACGCAAGATGATTCTGCAGGATCATAAGCGTCCGGACGGACGTGAGATCACACAGATCCGTCCTCTGGCGGCAGAGATAGACCTGCTTCCGCGCGTGCACGGTTCCGCGATGTTTACCCGCGGGCAGACACAGATCTGTACCATCACGACGCTGGCACCCATGTCGGATCAGCAGCGGGTGGACGGTCTGGATGAGAATATTACAAACAAGCGCTATATGCATCAGTATAATTTCCCTTCCTATTCGGTCGGTGAGACGAAACCGCCCAGAGGACCGGGCCGCCGTGAGATCGGCCATGGCGCACTGGCGGAGAAAGCTCTGATCCCGGTTCTTCCGAGTGAGGAGGAGTTTCCCTATGCGATCCGCACCGTCTCTGAGACCTTTGAGTCGAACGGCTCCACCTCCCAGGCGAGCATCTGTGCGTCCACTATGTCCCTGATGGCGGCCGGTGTTCCGATCAAAAAGCCGGTGGCAGGTATTTCCTGCGGTCTGGTGACAGGTGAGACGGATGACGACTATATTGTGCTGACGGATATCCAGGGACTGGAGGATTTCTTCGGCGATATGGATTTCAAGGTAGCAGGTACGCGTGACGGCATCACCGCGATTCAGATGGATATCAAGATACACGGTCTGACCAGATCCATCGTGGAGGAAGCGATTGCCAGGACGAGAGAGGCGCGTCTGTACATCCTGGATGAGGTTATGGCGAAGGCTATCGATGCGCCGCGTCCGACCGTCAGCCGGTATGCGCCGAAGATCATTTCCATGCAGATCGATCCGCAGAAGATCGGCGACGTGGTTGGCCAGCGCGGCAAGACGATCAACGCGATTATCGAGGAGACCGGCGTGAAGATTGACATCACGGACGACGGTACAGTTTCGATCTGCGGCACAGATGCCGAGATGATGGCAAAGGCGAAGGAGTATGTCGAGATCATCGTGACAGACTTTGAGGCAGGCCAGGTGTTTACCGGCAAGGTTGTCAGCATCAAGGAGTTTGGCGCGTTTATCGAGTTTGCTCCCGGAAAAGAGGGGATGGTCCACATTTCCAAGATCTCCAGACAGCGCATCAACCGCGTGGAGGATGTCCTGACACTGGGAGATAAAGTGACGGTTGTCTGCCTCGGCAAGGACAGAATGGGCCGGATCAGCTTCAGCATGAAGGATGTAAAAAATAATTTAAAAAGATAAAAATACGCAGGTTTTTGGATTAGTCAGGACCGCCGCACGATTTGTGCGGCGGTTTTCTGGTAATACGGAAAACTGATATATGAAAGCAAAAACCGCCGTGCGTGAATATTTTACATTAACGAATAAAACGGATGTGAAATATGGAACGGATTTTAAAAGGAATACAGGCTGACTATGCCTATGAACGGGGGTGGTTCGGACAGGGTGTCGGTGTTGCGGTTCTCGATACGGGAGTTTCGCCGCACCGGGATCTTCAGGGGCAGGTTGTCCGTTTTCGCGACTATGTCCGCGGCATGGCTGCCTGCTATGACGATAATGGGCACGGAACCCATATCTGCGGTATCATCGCGGCAAACAATCATACATCACTTCACGGCGTGGCGCCGGAGTGCAGTCTGCATGTGTGTAAGGTTCTGGACCGGAACGGAAATGGCAGGATTGAAGATACATGCCGCGCGGTGGAGGATCTGATCCTGGAGAACCGGAAAGGGAGGCAGACGGTGAGAATTATGAATGTTTCCGTCGGGATGACGGATGCCGTCGGTCCGAAGCAGCAGCGCCGTCTGATTGACGCGGTGGAGGAGGCCTGGGACAGCGGGATTGTCGTCCTTGCGGCGGCCGGGAATAACGGACCGGGGGAGCACACGATCACGAGTCCTGGGGTTTCCAGAAAAATTATTACTGTCGGCAGCGTGGATGATCAGTGGAATGCGCATGGCCGTAAAGGGTATTCCGGAAGAGGTCCGACGCAGGAGTGCGTGGTTAAACCGGAGATCCTGATGCCCGGAACGAATATAGTAAGCTGCGCGAACCGTACAGGAGGGTATACGAGGAAAAGCGGTACTTCGATGGCGGTTCCGGTACTCACCGGGGTGATCGCGCTGCTTTTAAATGCGCATCCGCGGCTGTCGCCGAATGAGGTGAAGATGCGGCTGTTTTATGCAGCCCGGCAGGTGGACGATTCCTCCGGTAAAAGCTGGGGGACGGTTACGTTGGATGGGCTGCTGTGATCTTCAGGAACTGTTCAGAAATAATTTTGAAGACTGCGCAGGAGTCATGCCTGTTTGCTGAGCAGGGCGAGACGGAATAGCTGAGTGACGGCATCCCGCAGGGTCAGTTCCGGGATGGATTCCGATGCGATGATTTCTGTTTCGCCGACTTCGGTTTCACCGAGGGTGTAGATGGCTTTGCCGATGACATCGCCTTCTGAGACAGGGGCTTCGAGCGACTCGGGGAGGGAGAAGGTTTTTGTCAGTTCGTCCTTGGAGCCTGTGGTGTCAAGATACCGGAAGGAACCGCTGTATTCGATGGAGAGGCTTTTGTCGACACCGCCGGTCACGGGTATGTCGTCCAGGATGTCGGTGTTTTCGTCTGTATAGACGCGGCAGTTTGCGAATCCCCATTCGAACAGACTGATGGCGTCGGCGATCCGGGCGGCACTGTCTTCGGCTGCCATGATGGCGGCGATGAGATTGATATCATCTTTTGCGGCGGTGGCGGCAAGACAGAATTTTGCCAGGCTTGTGGAACCCGTTTTTAAGCCGGTAGCGTATGCGTATTGCCGGAGAAGTTTGTTTGTGCTGCTCAGGGTAAAGAGCGTGTCGCCTTGGGCGGTGTGATGGGTGATATCTTCCATCCAGATGGAAGTATAGTCAAAGATTTCCGGGTGGTTTACGGTCAGTTCCCTGGACATCAGGGCGATGTCCAGGGCGCAGGAGTAGTGTCCGTCCGCGTCCAGCCCGCAGGCGTTGGAAAAATGTGTGTGTTCCATGCAGAGGGCGGCGGCTTTCGCATTCATTTCTTCCACGAAAGCCTCCTCGGAGCCGGAGATATATTCCGCCATGGCGACGGAGGCGTCATTGGCGCTGGCGATCACGATGCATTTGATCATGGTTTCCACGGTCTGCGTCTCGTTTGCCTCCAGGTAGACCTGTGAGCCGCCCATGCCGGCGGCATGTTCCGATACGGTCACGGTATCGTCGAGGGAGATCTGCTGCGCGTCGATGGCTTCAAAGATCAGAAGCAGTGTCATTACTTTTGTGACGCTGGCGAGCGGGCGCTCGGTTGTCTCGTCTTTCGCGTACAGGATGGTTCCGGTATCGGCATCCATGAGCAGGACGGACGGCGCTGAGGTTTCGGGTTCGGATTCCGCGGCGCAGATCACGGCGGTGTTCAGAAAAAGGAACAGCAGGCAGAAAAACAGGGGGAGTAATTTCTTCATTTTGATATCCATTTATGGAGCTTTGATGTGGTAAACTAAGGTTGTAACAGGAGTGGCTAATAAGATATAATCAACA
>JAJBVI010000148.1 GCA_020859905.1 Lachnospiraceae bacterium
ATTTTTATGTTTTGAGGTGTGCATAATTCTCTCAAATTAAAAATATTTATTTCCATAAAATAATACTTCCCTTGTTTCTTTTGTATGCTTTATACTTCTGCTTGTTATGAGAATATCATAGCATTTTTTTTCCGTCAATATAAAATTACCTGATAATTCGTACTCGACCCTTACGGGGTATGTCTACTCGACTGGAAAATCAAAAAATATTGCACGCGAAGTCCATGCGTGCTATACTTCAATAAACGGAAACCGGTTCTGAACCGGATAAATTTTATAAAAAAAGAAATACTGCAGAATAAAGAAGCAAAGTAACTGAGACGGTACTGAACAATTACGGTGAACAGTTACGAAGCAAACAGGAGGTCAGTATGAGCATTATTACAATCACGAAGGACAATTTTGAAGCAGAAGTAGTAAACAGCGACAGGCCGGTGCTCGTGGATTTCTGGGCGGGCTGGTGCGGGCCGTGCCGGATGGTGAGCCCGATCGTGGATGAGATCGCCAGGGAGCGCACCGATATCAAAGTGGGCAAGATCAATGTCGACGAGGAGCAGGATCTGGCGGTTCAGTATCAGGTCATGAGCATTCCCACGCTGATGCTGTTCAAGAACGGCAAGATGGCAAGGCAGGCGATCGGCGCACAGCCGAAGGCGCAGATTATGTCTATGCTGGACTGATGATTGATGTGAGAATTCTGCGGCGAATGAAAAATGATTTTCTGTTTGCCATTAGAGAACGATGGCGGAGACACTGCAAGGGAATGATTTTTTGCGGAACTCTGCATGGTTGAAAAAGCATTATCGAAGGAGGGCGTATGTTTGGAAAACGAAAAAAACCGGAACACCGTGAATATGACCCGTCTGTCTGCAAACCGGTTTTAAAATGCAGCATCTGCACGGGGGAGCAGGTGGCGGGTTTTCAGGATTTAAAGACTGGGAAGTTCGACGATGTCGCTTTGATCCGGAACCCTGCGGAGCTTCAGGCGTTTCTGGATGCATACGGCCTGAAAGATATTGAGAAAGTATATTAATGCACCTGCGAAATTCATCATGAAACGAATGCTGCCAGTAACAGGCGAACGGAGTTTCGCGGTTTTATTGTTTGTGCCGTCGGCGAAAGGCGGCGGAATGGAGATGTGTATGAACAGACAGGAGCTTGCCGACCTGATTTTCCCGAATGCGCGGGAAATTTCTTATTATGAAGAAAAATACCCGGAGCGGGATCTGCCGGAGGGCGCCGTTGTGACGCGGTTCGCGCCCAGCCCGACGGGTTTTGTGCACATCGGCGCTTTAGAGCAGTGCATCGTGGAGACTTCCCTTGTGAAAAAGAGCGGGGGTGTGCTGATCCTGCGCATTGAGGATACGGACCAGAAGAGAAAAGTGGAGAATGGCGTGCAGGGAATCATTGATTCCATGAAGGATTTTGACATTATTTTTGACGAGGGAATGGTGAGCGAGACGGAGTCTGTCGGCGATTACGGTCCGTATATTCAGTCTCAGCGAAAAGAGATTTATGAGGCATACGCAAAATACCTTCTGGCGAATGATAAAGCCTATCCCTGTTTCGCTGCGGAGGAGGAGCTGGCCGCGTTGCGAAAGCGGCAGGAGGAGGCCGGCGTCAACAATATCGGCTATTACGGCGAATGGGCGGTATACCGTGACCTGCCCGTCGATGAGGCGGTGAAGCGCATTCAGAACGGGGACAGTTACGTGATCCGCTTTAAGACCATGGGAAAAGAGGACGGAAAAATCACACATAAAGATATGGTGAAGGGCAAGGTCGAGATGCCTCAGAATATTCTGGATATTGTGATCATTAAGGGCGACGGCCTTCCTACTTATCATTTCGCCCATGCGGTGGACGATCACCTGATGCACACCACTCATGTCATCCGGTCGAGCGAGTGGTTTCCTTCCGTTCCGCTGCATCTGGAACTGTTTCATGCGCTCGGATTTAAAGCTCCGAAATATTGCCATTATGCTCCGATGCTGAAGAGTGAAGGAAAGACGGATGAGAACGGGAATGCAGTGTTGGATGAGAACGGCGAGCCGCTCCTGCTGAAACGTAAGATAAGCAAACGGAAAGACCCGGAGGCGGCGGTCAGCTATTATCACCGGGAGGGCATTCCGGCCGAGTCGGTGAAGGAATATCTGATGACGATCGCGAACTCGGATTTTGAGATGTGGCGCAGGAATAACGAGAACGCTGATCTCTATGATTTTCCGTTTGCCTTAAAGAAGATGAGTACAACCGAGGGTGCGCTCTTTGACATGGATAAACTGATCGATGTTTCCAAAAATGTGATTGCGACCTTCTCCGCGGAAAAGGTTTATGCGGATGTGTCTGCCTGGGCAGAGCGGTACGATGCGGTTCTGGCTGACATGCTGAGGCAGAAGGAGTATTCGCTCCGTGTACTCGGCATCGAGCGCGGCGCGGAGATTAAGAAAAAAAGAAAAGACATCGGCAGATGGTCGGAGGTGCGGGATTATATTTCCTATATGTATGACGAGCAGTTTGCCGGGGCGGATATCGAATATGAATATCAGCTGATCGGGGACCGGGAGACGCTGGAACAGATCTTTACGCTGTATCCGGATCAGTATTATACTCCGGAGGACGACAGTCAGCAGTGGTTTGACCATATGAAGGATCTGGCGGAACGGCTCGGCTATGCCCGCGAGGTGAAAATCTGGCGGAAGGCGAAGGATGATTGGCCGGGCCATGTCGGCGATGTGAGCACGGCGCTCCGTGTGGGACTGACCGGTCGGCGCAATACGCCGGACCTGTATCAGATCATGCGGGTGATGGGACCGGATCGGATCCGGGAGCGGCTGCGGCTGGCACTGGAGCGGCTGTAGACGGGAGGCAGAAGGTATGAGCATTGTGTATCATGAATCAACGGGGACATTTCATTTATATAATCAGTTTATCAGCTATATCATGATGATCACGGAGAACGGCCAACCCGGCCAGCTGTACTGCGGGAGGCAGATTCACGACAGGGAGGATTTTTCTCATCTGTTCGAGCTGGCGGAGCGGCCGATGGCTTCCTGTGTGTTTGACCGGGATAAGGTGTACTCCATGGCGAGCATCCGGCAGGAGTATCCGGTCTATGGGAAGGGTGATTACCGCCATCCTGCCGTCGAGGTTCTGCAGCAGAACGGCAGCAGGATCTCCGAGTTCCTGTATGAGGGATATCAGATCACGCCGGGCAAACCGAAGCTGCCGGGTCTGCCTGCCCTTTACGTGGAGGATGATGAGGAGGCGCAGACGCTTACCCTGACGATGCGGGATGCGCTGACCGACATCCGCATGGAACTGCTTTACACGATTTTTGAGAAGGGCGGCCTGCTCTCACGCAGCGTTCGTTTCACCAACGAGGGCGCGGAGGCGGTACACCTGACCCGCGCCATGAGCCTGTGCCTGGATCTGCCGGACTGCGAATATGACTGGATCCAGTTCTCCGGAACGTGGAGCCGGGAGCGCACGCCGCGGGTGCGACGGCTGGAATCAGGCATCCAGGCGGTGGACAGCATGCGCGGGAATTCCTCCCACGAGCAGAACCCCTTTGTGATCCTGAAACGGCCGACGGCGGATGAGTTTCAGGGGGAGGTGTTCGGATTTTCTTTTGTTTACAGCGGGAATTTCCAGATACAGGCTGAGGTGGACGCCTACGGCGTGACCCGGCTGCTGGTGGGGCTTCACCCGGAGCGTTTTGACTGGAAGCTGGATGTCGGGGAGACGTTTCAGACGCCGGAGGCAGTCATGGTGTACTCGGATCGCGGGATGAATGATATGAGCCAGACCTTCCACAGGTTCTATCAGAAGCGGCTGGCGAGAGGATACTGGCGGGACCGGGTGCGGCCGATCCTGATCAACAACTGGGAGGCGACCTACTACGATTTTAACGAGGATAAGCTGGCGGCGATCGCTTCGAAGGCGAAGGAATGCGGCGTAGAGCTGTTTGTGCTGGACGACGGCTGGTTCGGAGCGCGCAGAAACGACCGCGCGGGTCTGGGCGACTGGGTGGCGGCGAAGGAGCTTTTGCCGAACGGTATTACGGGTCTGGCGGACCGCATCGAGAGCATTGGCATGAGGTTCGGCCTCTGGATCGAACCGGAGATGGTGAATGCGGATTCCGATCTGTACCGGGTGCATCCGGACTGGGTGCTGTCCGTGCCGGGGCGGAGCATGACGCACGGCAGGTATCAGTATGTCCTGGATTTTTCCAGAAAAGAGGTGGTGGATCATATCTATGGCATGATTGCGCGGATCCTGCGTGAGGCGAAGGTGTCCTATATCAAATGGGATATGAACCGCTGCATCACGGAGTGTTTTTCCCGCGCGTATCCGGCAGACCGCCAGGGAGAGATTTTCCACCGGTATATCCTTGGTCTGTATGACCTTTACGAGAGGCTGACCGGGGAGTTCCCGGAGGTACTCTTTGAGTCCTGCGCCAGCGGCGGCGCGCGCTTTGATCCGGGGATGCTTTATTACGCGCCCCAGTGCTGGACCAGCGATGATACGGACGCGATCGAGCGGCTGAAGATACAGTACGGCACTTCCATGTGTTATCCCGTCAGCAGCATGGGTGCGCATGTCTCTGTCGTGCCGAACCATCAGGTACACCGGATGGCACCGCTCCACACCCGGGCGAATGTGGCGTATTTCGGGCCGTTCGGCTCCGAGCTGGATCTGAACTGCCTGTCGGAGGCGGAGATCACGCAGGTGAAAGAGCA
>JAJBVI010000150.1 GCA_020859905.1 Lachnospiraceae bacterium
GTTATATATTTTTGCGTTTATTTTTTGAAGAAACATGCAACACATAATTTTTTGGTATATACAGAAGATTTGATTGCGCATTTTTTGAACGATGTTTTAATTGTGACAGAAATAGCAGGAGCATTCATTTTTACTGTCACATTCGTATATGGAACGGTTGGTCGGCATTATGTGGCGTGGATTTTGTATTTGTGTTGTGTGGTTCTGTTGATGGCTTTTATTTGCCTTTATCTTATGCTTGGCCGCCAACAAAAAAGAATGAGAGCAACGGATCAGCGATTGGAGATTTTGAATCATTCCTATCGGGAAACGGTGCGCTTATATCGGGAGAGGGATAAAATATATCATGATTTAAAAAATCATATATTGGTTATGGATGGACTTTTGGCGAGTGGTCAGACAGGAAAACTTGCAGCGTACTTTCATGAAATAGAACAGCCTATAATCGGGAGCAGCCGTTTGATAAATACGGGAAATGAAATCATAGATCTTGTGATGAATTATAAAATGTCTGTGGCAAGGATGAAAAATATTGATTTTCATTTTGCTGTGCAGGGAAACTGTAAAAATAAATTGCGTTTGCCAGATGGTGAAGTTTGTGCCTTGTTTGCGAATGTAACAGATAACGCAATAGAGGCCTGTGAAATTCAGAAAACGTTACAGCGAAAGATATCCATGCATATAAAAGCAGAAAAGCAAATGTTCTTTGTGGAAATTCGAAATACATACGATAATGAGCATACTGAAAAAAAACCGGAGGCTCTGCACAAAAATATCCAATATGGCGGACCGCATGGAATCGGAATGCAGAATGTTAGAGAAATTGTAGAAAAATATCAGGGACATTGTGAATGTATAAAAGATAACCAATTATTTTGTGTCAGAATTATGTTTTTTTGAGATGTGATATCGGGAAAACAGGCAAGTATACAGTCCGGCTCATTTGAGAACGCTACACTAGCATTTGACGCTGCCGGAGCGGAACGAAATAAATCAGAGAAATTATCTGAAACATATCCGGAAACAGAAATTTATATGCTGTTGAACGGTTATGTCGTGATGACGGTGCCGCAGGATCTGATTGATGAGATATCACAGCGTCCGTAAATTGAATATATGGAGAAACCAAAACGCCTGTTTTTCGCGGTAAACGAAGGCAGGCGTGTTTCGTGCGTGAATTCCCTGAAACAGTTTGTTGCGCGGAAAATAAATAGGGAGAACTCGCAGCAGTTGATTCCACTGGGAACGGATAAGGAGAAGACCAGGCAGTCGGCAGTACAGGGAACGGACGCAGAGCATCAGCTTTTTCCTGTGTCGGGGGAGACGGCATCAGAAGATCCGCTGCTTGGCGCGGGGGTATTGGCGGCTATTATTGACTCCGGTACCGACTATCCCTATCTGTATGGAGAAAAGGTGAAAGCCTGTCTGCGGCGCGGAACAAGGAAGCTGCCTGGATTTTCAGAATATCCGAATGACCGTGTGGGATACGGAGCGCTGTGTGTGCGGGACAGTTTGCCATAGACAAACGGTTTTCAGATGGTTATAATGTGGATAATGTCAAAATAAACGGACATGATTGCTGATGCAGTCATTATCATGTATGAATAATAAGGTACATATGAATGGAACACAGATCGGAAACAACAGAGAGTAAACAGCAAAAAAAGATTACAACCGGCATCGTGGCCCATGTCGACGCGGGCAAGACGACGCTCTCCGAGAGTCTTTTATATAAAGCCGGCAGCATCCGAAAGCCCGGTCGGGTCGATACAAAGGATGCTTTTCTGGATACTTATGATCTGGAATGCGCCAGAGGGATTACGATTTTCTCCAAGCAGGCCCGGCTGGTCTGGGAGGATACGCAGATCATCCTTGTTGACACGCCGGGGCACGTGGATTTTTCGGCGGAGATGGAGAGAACCTTAAGCGTGCTGGACTACGCGATCCTGGTCGTCAGCGGTGCGGACGGCGTACAGGGACACACGTTGACGCTCTGGGAGCTGCTGGAGCGGTACGGCGTCCCGGTGTTTATTTTTGTCAATAAGATGGATCAGCCGGGGACGGACCAGGAAGTACTGATGAGCGAACTGAAATCATGTCTGGACAGCTCCTGCGTGGATTTTACAGATCTTACGTCACAGCAGAGTCAGGAAGATATTGCGGCCTGTGATGAGGAGACGATGGATATGTATTTTGCGACGGGCGGGATCCCGGACGGGCAGATACAGAAGCTAATCCGGGAAAGGCGATTGTTTCCCTGTTTTTTTGGTTCTGCGCTGAAAATAACCGGAGTGAAAGAGTTCCTTAACGGATTTGTGCGGTATGCGGCTGGTAAGATATATCCGCCGGAGTTCGGCGCACGCGTCTACAAGATTACGCGGGATATGCAGGGAAACCGGCTGACGCATATGAAGATTACCGGAGGCGTTCTGAGACCGAAGACAATACTTACATATTTCCGGTCGGACACAGGCGCGGCAATTGACCGGGATAAGGCAGGGAAACCGGAGCCAGTCCCGACGAACCGCAGACCGGCCGCAGATCAAAAACAGGCATTCCGGGAGGAGAAGGTCGACCAGATCCGCGCATACCACGGGGATAAGTTCGAACTGCTTCAGGAGGCGTGTGCCGGGGAGATCTGCGCGGTCACCGGCCTGACCGGCACCTGGCCCGGCCAGGGGCTCGGGTTTGAGTCCGAGGCCGGCGTTTCCGTGTCTGAGCCGGTTTTGTCCAGACGGATCTGTCTGCCGGCCGGTACGGATGCGGCGACGATGCTGCCGAAGCTTCGTATGCTGGAGGAGGAGCTGCCGGAGATGCACATTGTCTGGGACGAGCGGCTGCAGGAGATGCAGGCGCAGGTGATGGGCGAGGTGCAGACCGAGGTGCTGATCAGTCTGATTGAGGAGCATTTCGGTGTTTTAGTGCGTTTCGGACCGGCGCATATTGTGTATCGCGAGACGATCGCGGCTCCGGCGGAGGGCGTCGGACATTTTGAGCCGCTGCGCCACTATGCAGAGGTGCATCTTCTGATGGAACCGCTGCCGGCGGGGAGCGGACTGATATTTGCCGCGGACTGCAGCGAGGATCTGCTGGATAAAAACTGGCAGCGCCTGATCCTGCAGCATCTCGGTGAGAGAAGCCATCGCGGCGTGCTGACCGGATCCGCGATCACGGATATGAAAATCACGGTCATTGCGGGCCGTGCCCATCCGAAACACACGGAGGGCGGTGATTTCCGGGAGGCGACCTACCGGGCGGTTCGGCAGGGGCTGATGGAGGCGGAGAGCGTCCTGCTGGAACCGTTTTATGATTTTCGCCTGGAGATTCCGGATCAGGCGGTTGGCCGGGCGATGACGGATATTGAGAAGATGTGCGGATACTGTGAACCGCCGATGACCGGGGGAGATCGCTGCGTACTCACCGGTTATGCTCCTGTGGAGACCATGCAGGGTTACCGGCAGGAGGTGAGCGCTTACACCCGTGGATTCGGGCGCCTGTACCTTTCTCTGCGCGGCTATGAATCCTGCCACAATCCGGACGAGGTGATCGCGGCTGCTGATTATGACCCGGAGGCGGATCCGTTCCATTCTCCCGACTCAGTGTTCTGTTCGCACGGCTCCGGCGTGATCGTGCCATGGAACGAAGTAAAGGAACACATGCATGCGGCGAGTCCCCTGGCGCAGAATGTTTCTTCCGATGTACAGATGTCCGCTGCGCCCCGGCGACCGGAAAAGAGCAGTGAGGAGGAGTGGCTCGGGACAGATGAGATCGATGAAATTCTGGAAAAAACATACCACGCGAACCGGGAAAAAAGACCCGCTTCCCGAAAAGGTGTGCGAAGGCTCAGCCGCAGTGAGACGGCTGAACCGGTGCGGCGTTCTTTTAAACGAGAGGAACCGAAGGAGGAATTCCTCCTTGTGGACGGCTATAATATCATCTTTGCCTGGGATGACCTGAAAGAACTCGCAAAGGAAAACATGGAAGCCGCACGGGGAAAACTGCTGGATGAGCTGTGTAATTATCAGGGCATGCGCGGGATGCACCTGATGGTCGTGTTCGATGCTTACCGTGTGCCCGGCCATCAGACGGAGATTCTGGATTATCAAAACATTCATGTGGTGTATACAAAGGAGGCAGAGACTGCAGACCAGTATATTGAGAAATTCGCACATGAGAACGTGAAAAATTACCGGGTGACTGTGGCGACGTCCGACGGTCTGGAGCAGATCATCATCCGCGGCGAAGGCTGCCGTCTGCTGTCGGCCCGTGATCTGGAGGACGAGGTGAAGCAGACAAGACAGGTGCTTCGCGAGAAATATATAAAAGAATAAGGAAACAGGTCAGTCGCATAATGTAATTTATTTATCTTGAACAGGACAGGCGGCAAGTGTATAATGAATGAGAATTGCAGCGAAGGGAGGACAGGCAAATGGGAATTTATTTAAATCCCGGTAACGAGGGGTTTCAGACAATTTTAAATGGAATTTATGTTGATAAGACCGGTTTGATTGACTTTATAAACAGTACGCTTAATACACCCGGAAAACTTACATGTTTCAGCCGTCCACGCCGCTTTGGAAAATCATTTGCAGCAAAGATGCTTTGTGCTTATTATGACAGGAGCTGTGACTCGCATAAGTTTTTTGAGGAGCTTGAAATATCCAGGAGAAACTCATTTGATAAATACCTAAATAAGTTTGATGTGATTTAGCTGGATA
>JAJBVI010000192.1 GCA_020859905.1 Lachnospiraceae bacterium
CAGGCCGTAATCCGTGCTGAACAGCTTCATCCTGTCGTCATCATCACTTCCGTAGAAGAATCTCTCTGCATATTTGCCAAACAGCTCATCGGCAGACAGATCGTCCGCGCTCTCCGCAGTAACGGTAATCGTCCCGCTGCTCTCCGCGGCAGTATCTTCCGCCAGCGCCGTCACTCCGCCAAAACCGGAACAGCCCGCGGCCATCATAACAGCCATGCCGACTGCCAGCGCCCTTTTGCCGGGACTGCCGGCAGATTTTCTCCTGTCCTTACATAAATTGAACATTCGCATCATTTTCCTTTCTTTCATCGTGCGACCATGCCGGTTCCGCTCGCGCATCACCGCGTTTTTCATAACTGCCATGTTTTTCATTTTACTCCAAATCAGCCCTTACGTAAAGGTCTAAATGCAACATAATTTCAATATAACTTCAATAAAACTTTGATTACACATACACAGGGGAAAGACCCATCGCGCAGCGATTTTAAATGGACTTTTCTTCGTAAGGAGCTGAACATTACGTCTGTCTGACAAAACCGGCCAGTACGAGGATAAAACCGAGAATAATCCCCGCGGCAAACCCGAACATATGAACCAGGAAAGCGGTGACGCTGCTGTTGGCAAAGACGAAATATACCGGCAGGATCAGCACATCCGGTCTATACCATCTGAGGCGGAAGCACTCCGGAAACCGGAGACAGCAAGCCGCCAGGCATGCCAGGAGCGCAAAAATACCGCCGGAAGCGCCTATCTCATAAGCGGGATCGGTACTCACCGCGGAATATGCGATCTCCGAGAGTATACCCCCGGCCAGGAATATAAATACCGTCTGCCGGTTTTTCAAAATATGGTCAAGCAGAGAACTCACGGCAAGCAGAGTGACCGCATTTGTCAGCAGGTGCCGCAGATTATTGTGCAGGAACAGACACGTCACCCACCGGTAATATTCTCCGTCGAGGGCGATCCTCCCCGTGTTTCCAAAAAGGTAAACGGCATCTCCCGCAAACTGCGAAAAAATATGAATAACAGCAAATAAAATCACAAGGACTGCCGCGGCCGCGTTCTGCGACAGCCACTCCCGGATCCGCACGGTTAAATGTCTGCTTTCCATTCTGCTGCCTTCCTTCTGCATTCGTCAGTGCCGGATGTCTCCCCCGCATTTTTCTTTTTGCCCCTTCTGCCGGCGAAAGGTCCGGGCGTACGCACAGTCCTCCGGCAGGGTCGGATGACATAATGCCGTGAACAGATTGACTTTACCGCAGGATTTGCATACACGGAAGCGGTCGTCATAGATCGTACACAGATGTGTCTCCGTATCCAGATATACGCACGGTCTGTTGTAATGAATGACCACCCTCCCGTCCGGCCGGCGCGAACGGGAATAACAGCATTTCCCGCAGCGATTGCATAACGAGTCCCAGTCATTTCTCCATTTCAGCCAATTTTGAATTGTGCGCAGAGACACTGTATTCACCTCCATGAATCATCCGCAAAAACCGGCTCAATATGATCAGACGGGCACAGAATGTACGCATGTGCCCAAACATTCTTTTCAGCATTATATTCCAAACACTGCCGTTTTTCAACCATGAGTTTGCGCCGTTTTCGTCCGCCGCCTGCCCGTCGCGGTGTCGGCAAAAAACGATATTCCGCAGAAAGCGGTCTTCACGTCCGCTGCCTGTCCGTCAGTGCCGGTCTTGTATAATGTACATAAAACCGGCACATACTACCGGGGTAATCATACACGCGCCGGAGAATGCAGCCCTATGAAACATGATAAGAAATCGGAATTACTGACAGACATTTCAGCCGATATCATCGGCGGCCTCCTGATCGCCGTCGGGGTTTATAATTTTGCTTCCAAAGCGCAGTTCCCCCTGCCGGGGGTAAGCGGCATCGCCCTGATTTTCTACCAGCTGTTCGGGCTGCCGATCGGCAGCATGACGATCCTTTTGAATATTCCCATCATCCTGTGCACATTCCGCATCCTCGGACGGCGCTTTTTTCTGCGGTCGGTGCGCTCCATCCTCATCACATCGTTTATTATGGATGCTGTCGCTCCGCTGCTCCCCATCTATGAGTCCGACCGTCTGCTGGCAGCTCTGTCCTGCGGCGTTTTGTCCGGCGCGGGCTACGCCTTGATTTTCATGCGGGATTCTTCAACCGGCGGCATGGATTTTGTCACCATGGCCATCCGCGCGAAGAGACCGCACCTCTCCCTCGGTTCCATTATTTTTTTTCTGGATCTCGCAGTCATCCTCCCCGGTGCCTGGCTCGTCTCCCGGGATGTGGAAAGCCTCATCTACGGCATTATCATCGCCTGGCTCATCTCCGTCGTCACCGACAAGCTGATGTACGGCATCAGCCAGGGAAAAGTCACCCTGATCGTGACAGAAAAAGGCACCGACATCTGCCGGTGCATCGATGCGGCGTTCGGCCGCGGTTCTACCATTTTAAAGGGGAAAGGCAGTTATACGCAGGATGACCGCGACGTGGTCATGTGCGCCTGCAGTAAAAAACAGATGTACGGCATCCGCAAACTGATCAAACAGGTGGATCCGCATTCATTTCTGGTCATCATGGACTCCAGCGACGTGGTCGGGGAAGGGTTCCTGAAGGAGTAGGTCTGTTCCCCGCGCAGCGCTGTTCACAAAGTCTGGTACCGGCGCGAAAGAGTTGTTGCCCGGTTTACTGCGGAATATTATCGGGCTGACACCTCCGTCACACGCACAACATGGTCCTCCGCCGTAAACTGCACGTTGTAGCGGTCAAAAGCCATGCCGTATACCCGATTCGGATCCCGGTGGTATTGCGGCCGCGGATTCTGCCGCAGGACGGCGATGAGAGCCCGGCGCTTTTCCGGTGCGATCTGCGCCAGCAGGTGTTCCGGGAAGTCAACCTCCGTGTGTCTATCTGCCGCCATGCCCGCAATCACTGCCGAACCTTCTGTAAACCCGCCCCGTGCATCCGCGTGACTGTCCGCGCAGGGGAGGTACGGTTTGATATCATAGATCGGTGTGCCGTCTCTCATGTCGATCCCGGACACCAGCAGAGCCGGACCGTCCGCCTCCTGTACAATCTTCTCCAGCCTGACCGAGGAGAGACCGATCGGGTTCGGACGAAAAGGAGAACGGGTGGCAAAAACGCCCACCCGCCTGTTCCCGCCCAGCCGGGGCGGCCGCACGGTCGGACTCCAGCCCGCGCGTTCCGTTCCCTGAAATCCCCACAGCAGCCAGATATAATCAAATCCCTCCAGCCCGCGCAGCGCGTCCGGGTTCCGGTACTCCGGTTCAAACACGATCATTCCCCTGAGTTCCGGAACCAGACCGCTCTGCCGCGGGATCCCGAACTTTTCCGGAAAATCCGTGCGAATATGTGCTATGGTCTTCAATGCGGCGGGTTCTCTCATGGCAAAACCCCCTCACAGTCCAATGCCATGTTTTTTTGTACTGTCGCTTCTCTCATGACAAAACCCTCCTGCGATCCGATGCTGCGGTTCTTATTGCGCCGAACCTGTTCCCGGCGAGAACTTCCTGCGATCCAGCAACTCCCGCATCGCATCTTCGCTGACGCTCACCCACGCATCCTCCTCGTCGGCGTTCAGGCCGAGATACTGCGCCAGGGTGCGCTCATCGCCGCTGTATCCCCACTCCATCACGTAATCGTCGATCTCTTCGAACTCAATCTCTCCGTTCAGATAGAGCTCCGCGAAACATCTCATCTGTTCTCCTCTCCCGTCTTAATCCACCGGTTCCCGCGGTATAATGATCGCCGCAAGGATATATAGCCACAGGCCCATGCCCACGAATATAATCAGAATCGCCCATACCAGACGAACAATCGTCGGATCAATCCCTAAGAACTCCGCTACGCCGCCGCATACACCGCAAAGCACGCGGTTGTCATCGGACTTGTACAATCTCTTCTTCATTCTCATTTCCTCCTGTTCTCCGTTGCCATAATCGTCATGAAGCTTCCCGGGCGGCAGCGCCGCCGACGGAAATTCACCGAAAATCGCATAACACATCGTACATTATGAGAACCTGCTTCACAGAATCTCATAATCATGTAAACTGTTTCGCTGCGATAAGATTATCTTAACAAATTTTCCGGAAATACTCAATATGTGATTCTCATTTGCTCTTTTTGCCGTTTTGGGATCAGAGAAATTCTTCAAAACGCTTTGAAAATGTTACAGACGAGCCTGAACCGGGCGCATATCTTCTGCGGGAATTCTGTAAACCGGAAAAAAGGGCAGAATACAGACCGTCAAAATCATATGCGAAGTTTTTTGCGGAAAGTGATGAAATCGTTCTGTATGAAAGATATTTATGGATCAGAACTGCCTCACCGGAACAGCTGAATGCATGGAATGCGTTTGCCTCCGAGTATACAAAAGAACGCGGAAAGAATAAGCTGTCGCATCTGACGCCCCTGACATTAACGGAACTAAAAGGGCTGGATACTTGAAACGTTCCGGACGAGACGATCGAAAAGTATGAAAATGAAGGAGGGGATCACGCGATACGGTGATCCCCTCCTTCGTTACAGATTAGTATGGTTTGCTTTATCCTATATCAGGACACTGAAAACCAGTCTCTTACATACAGGCATGATTTGTCTGCTCTTCCGCATTCTGCCGCACGTCACGCTGCCTGCGCTCATCTCCACCTTCCGGCGTAGGATTCTTCCGTTCCGTCGCCGTAGG
>JAJBVI010000070.1:0-17528 GCA_020859905.1 Lachnospiraceae bacterium
GCCTTGTCAGGCTGTATTTCAGCTGCGCGAGTTCCACCTGCAGCTTCCCTTCGCGCGTAGCCGCCCTGGAAGCGAAGATATCGAGGATCAGAAGCGTCCGGTCCATCACCTTGATATCCAGTGCCTCCTCCATGTTTTTCATCTGCATCGGCTTCAGCTCATCGTCACAGATCACGCCGGTGGCATCCAGTTCCCAGATCAGATCCTTTAGCTCTCTCAGCTTGCCGGAGCCGAGATAGGCGCTTATGTTCGCCCGGTCCAGGCTCTGAATCAGCGTTCCGGCCACCTCCGCGCCCGCTGTATTCGCCAGCTCCGCCAGCTCTGTCAGTGAATTCTCTGTATCGTCGCCGTCGCGTTCCCGCACAGCGACCAGGATTACACGCTCCGTTATTTCTTTATTCTCATACATCATGCCATACCTGTCCCCGTCCGGATCCGCAGAGACATATCTGCCTCCTCGAAGCATTCTGAATCTGCAGATGCATCTGCCTCACCGGATCATTCTGAATCCGCGATCATATCTGTCTCACCGGTCATTCTGAATCCGCAGCCATATCTGTCTTACCGGTCATTCTGAATCCGCAGTATCATCCGTCTCTCCTTCCGTGTCTGCCTCAGAAGTATCATCCGACTCATCATCTGCGTCCGCCTCCGCCTCATCCGCGGTGGCCGGCTCGATATCCTCTCCGACACGGGTCAGCAGAAACTCATATTCGCGCTCAATCTCCTCATCCGAATATTTTGAAAGGTATGTCTCAGCCGTGTCGCAGGCACTCTGGAAATCATACGAATACTCATAGGCAATGATCAGATTCTTCAAAACAGCTTCATCCGCGTCCGCATCGGCCGCCTCCCGTGCCGCCTCCAGATAAGTAACCGCTCCTTCATAATCGCCCGCCTCAAGTGCGATCGCGCCAAGTTCATTTAACGCCTCCGCATCCTCAGGGTATATTTCCATATAAGATTCAAAGGCGGCCTTCGCACTGTCACTGTCTCCCCCGGCCATATAAATACGGCCCAGCAAAAGCAATGCCTTATCATAACCCTGATCCCTCGCCTGGGTAAGATATGCCTCCGCGTTCTCATAATCGCCGGACAGATAACAAACATCTCCCAGATAATAATAGTCCTCCGCGTCCGAAGGATCTGTACTCAGCACAAGGATCAGATACTCCTGGGCGCTGTCCTCCAGACCGGCGCGCAACAGATTTTCATAGATATGTGTACAGAGTTCTGCATCATTCCCCCGCAGAGACACAGCCTGCGCGTAATCCTCCAGCGCACTCTCAGTCTGTCCCTCCTGCAGGTAAACATTCCCCCTCAGATAATAAACTTCCCAGTTTTTGCTGTCATATTCCACCAGAGCCGTGTATGCCTCTATCGCGCCGCCGGCATCCCCGGACTTATACAGAGCCAGCGCCTTATAATAGCTAATATCCAGCTCCTCGGCGCCGATGCTTCCTACAGACTGGTCAAGCGCCTTTTGAAAACTGTTCACAGCGCTTTCATAATCCCCGGTTTCCATCTGAGAGATTCCCAGTTCCTTGTATTCCTGCATTTTCTCATCCGCCGCGTTCTGGCAGCCGGATAAAAGCAGCGAGGCGCACAGCATCCCTGCCGCCAAAAAAAGAGTGAATCGTTTCTTCATTATGCGTATCATCCTCCGGTAAACTAAAATGTGAAATAAGAACTGTTAAAAACTTCCGTTTATATGATAAACGGGCAGAAGGTATGCGTGTACCTTCCGCCCGTTTATTATAAGGAAAATTTTATGAACTGTAAAGAAAGATTTAAAAAAGAATCCTGTTCACTGATTGCGAAGCAGATAAAGCAGCGCGCCGAAAAAACCGACTACCAGTCCCGGGTATCCCGCAATCAGCCCGGTATAACGGATCACAGCCGTCGTCGGAAGTGTCAGGCGCATGCAGATCAGGACGACAGCCAGCCCGATCGGCACAACCCACATCAACGTATGCAGCAGCAAAAACAGGATACATGTCTGATAATTCTCCTCACGGTTTTTACAAAGAAATCTCCACAATCCTTCCATAACTTCCTCCTTGTCCAAATGGATTCGGTTTTGTATGATCTCATTGTAGAAATCTCATGTAAAATTCCCAATCTGGGAACTGTATGGTTTATGTAAATTTTATGGTTAGGAACTTTGCGATTCGCGCATCAGCCTGCGCAATTTGTAAAGTTATTTTTGAACAGGTCCTTAGTCTCATGCCGTACTGATGTCTTTATGATATGCAGACTCCGCGCAGCATCTGACAAACCGCTCCGCAAATTCCGGGTTGGAATAATAATACAGATGCGGGAATCCCGCGGCATGGTTTTCATCTGCGTTCATACACTCCCACCCCCGATTCCGGTATGGTTTTTCGGCATGAAACGCATCACCGTTATCGGTACTGTCGAAATAATGAAATTCATGTGCGCGAATGCAGCACCCGGCATCCCCGAATATCTGGGAACGGTTTGCGCAAAGCTGAATATAGCCGAATCGGCTGAGCCGGTCTGTCTTGCGCACGCGACCGGGAAAAACGTCTGCCATCGGCCAGCTCCGGCCATCCACATCCTCCATTTCTGCGTGAAGATACATGAAGCCCCCGCATTCCGCGAGATACGGCATGTTCTTCTGAATCGCCGATCTGATCTGTCTCAGCATCTCCGTATTTTCACTCAGCCGCCCCGCGTACAGTTCCGGATATCCTCCTCCAAGCAAAAGCCCCCGGATCCCCTCCGGCAGATATGCGTCATGCAGCGGGGAAAAGGGAACCAGCTCCGCGCCGGCCTCTCTGAGCAATTCCAGATTATCCTCATAATAAAAACAAAACGACTCATCACGCGCCACTGCAATGCGCAGCTTTTCCGCGGCTGGACAGACCGGCTTCAGTGACCGCAGGGATTCCGGCATCCTCACATTGAGATCCGCTGCCCCGTCTGCCAGCTCCAGTATACCGTCAATATCGACTGTCGTCTCGAATAAATGCGCCAGCCTCTGCAGTTTATCCTGAAATCCGTGGATCTCACCCGGTGTCACAAGTCCCAGATGGCGGCTCCCGATGACACAGTCGCCCGCCTTCGGCACATAACCGTACACTCTGACAGGAAGAAACTCTTCTATCTTCTGTTTCAGTTCCGGATAAATGGAAGCGGAAACCTGATTTAAGATCACGCCCCGGATATGGGAGTCATAAGGGTTCCTCTCTCCGCCGCTGTCTGCCGGATCAGGATAAAATGTCAGAAAGCCCCGGATAAGCGGAATCACCGACAGACTCATTCCGCGCGCATTGACAACCAGGATCACCGGCGTATCGGTCTCATCCGCAAGCTCCCACGAGGAAGCCTCCCGGGTAATGCCCGCCGCGCCGTCATAGAATCCCATCACCCCCTCCATGACAGAGAGATGTGCATTCATTGCCTGCCTGCCGAAGAGATAGCGGACCGTATCCCCTGAGACAAAAAAGGTGTCCAGATTGCGGGAGGGAACTCCGATCACCTTCGTATGAAACATCGGATCGATATAATCCGGTCCGCATTTGAAGGACGCTGTTTTTATTCCCCGGTTGACAAACGCCTGCAGAAGCCCGCAGGTCACCAGTGTTTTTCCGCTGCCGCTCGCCGGCGCTGCTATCATAAACCTCGGCAATTTCATATACTTCTGACGCTTTCTCTGTATTCTCCGAAAAGCCGCTTCTTTGAAATATCTCCTATAACAGGAAATTTCTCCGGGGCAGCTGTTTCCTGCGTTATCATCCTGCAACGGGATATACGGGTTTTATACGCGATGAGACTGCGCCCTGCGCGGCGCAAAGAGTGATAACGGTAACCGGATTCCGCGCAGTCATCATATGATGCGATCCGGTCGCCTTCGCTTTTGCAATGCTGACGGTCATCATATCCTCAATATCCAGGGGCAGTTCATCCGCCGCCTCCATGGTCTCGCGGACAGTTTCGATCATAATGCAGTTTATCACGATCCGTACGTCCGGGTTTTTTCGGATCAGGGTTCGCAATATGCTTTTCAGACTGCCGCCGCTGCCGCCGATGAACGCGTGCGTCGGAGCCGGCAGACCACCCAGTATTTCTGGCGCGCGACCGGAAACAATCTCCAGATTGGAAACCGCGAATTTTTTCCTGTTTTCCGCGATCAGCTTCCAGGTATCTTCCTTCCACTCGACGGCATACACCCTTCCGCAGTCCGCCATGCGGGCGCACTCGACGGATACAGAACCGGTACCCGCTCCGATATCATACACAACGGCGTCTCTTGTAAGGCGCAGCTTCGAGACAGAGATACTGCGCACTTCCTCCTTCGTCATCGGCACATTTCCCCGCACAAACGCCTCATCAGGGATTCCGTGTGTCACGACCTCATGTTCCGCACGTTCATTACAGATCACGGCCGCAAACATGCCCGGCCGGTCAAAGCGGACAAAGTCAGCCGTGAGTCCCTCATAGATACATTCTGTCGGATAACTCAGATCCGCTCCCGCGTAAAACGCCGTGTCCCCAAAACCGTAACGCACCAGCTTTTCAGCAATAGAACGGATGCTTTTCGCGTCGGAGGCAAGCGTGAATACCCGGCTGTTTTTCCGTACGGCACTGATCAGGTTTGGTTCTCTGCCATGGCTGCTCACCAGCGCCATGTCCTCCCACGGCATCCGCAGGCGGGCGGCAAAATAGGCGGCGCTTGAGATACCGCAGAGCAGACGGATCTCCGGTTTTTTGCCGTCTTTCATATCATCGAACCGATCCATCAGCTTACGAGCTCCGCTGTAAAATCCGATATCTCCAGAGAAAGCAACCACATAATGTTTATATTCGGGATGCTCTTCCATGTAATTTGTTATCTCGTCACTCCTGTAAAGTGAAACCATGGGCTTATGAAATCTGCCCAGAGATTCCAGCATCCGGCTTGCACCGATGATGCAGTCAGCCGCGCGGCAGGCATTCACAGCCTCCACGGTCATATTTTCTTCGCTCCCCATCCCGATGCCGAGAAGCGTGACGCTATGTTTGTTCTCCGATATTTCCGTATACGAATCTGCGTGTACCGGTGATTCCGGAGATATTACATAGTTGTATGCATGTTCCGGTGTCCGGCCGGCCGGCACTGACTGCATAACCCTGTATCCACTCCCCTGCCAGCCGTTATTGAGCAGCTCTATCCGGTGATTTTCGTCTGATTTTTCGTTCCTGTATCCGCTCCCCGGCGAATGACCGGCGTCACATTCGCAGCATGTACTGTCGTCGGAATTTATGCCGGAATTATCAGAGAATTCATTCCACAGCCGCAAAATATACTTCCGGATCTCTTCGGCCGAATATCCCCGCTCCTTCCGGGGGCGCCGGATTACCAGGCAGACCGCGCCGCACGCGCGTGCCGCCTCCGCTTTCTCCCGGAACCCTCCGATTCTTCCGGACTCCCTGGTGACAAGATATTTCGCATCCGTCATCCGCAGTGTCGCCGCATTCATCTCCGCGGTAAAGGGTCCCTGCATGCAGATCATCTGTTTCCCGGATATCCCGAAACTCTCCATCTGCGCGATCGCTTCACCCTGCGGGAGCGTCCGGACATAGAGCCGGTCTGTAAGATCCGGCCGGTTCACAAAATCCCGGAGTTCCTTCATTCCCGTCGCAAGAAGAATATTGCCCGGTTTGCCTGAAAGCCAGGCAGCTGCGTCGGAAGCGCTGTCAAAAAGCTTAACTCCCTCCGACTCCTCAGGTGCAGACTCCTCCCGCACAAGGCGATACAGAGCCGTTTTCTCCTGTCCGCACGCCCTGCATATATTCTCCGTAACGACATCCGCGTAAGGATGCGTGGCATCGATCACGGCAATCGGCCGTACATCACGGATCAGCGCCGCTATCTCCTTCCGGTCCATCCTGCCCGCGCGGATACGGATGAACTCATTCTGTACCAGCAGCGATTCCCCATAGTCTGTCGCAACACATACAAGAGCCGGTATCTGCTGCTCCGTGAGAAAATCCGCCAGTTCCCGCCCTTCCCTCGTTCCCGCAAAAACAAGAAATTTTCTGTCAGCCATTCTTTCTCCCTCGTATAATAAATTTATAGACCTCATATAGAGGCTATAGACTTATTTTCTTTTTGCTGCAGATATTAGATAAATGTTGGTCATCTGTTTTATGTCTACATATGTCCGCATGTATCTGTTGTCGTTATTTACCAGTCCGCACTTTTGAACATTTCTGCTCCGTACGGTATCCGCGCGGCGTCACCATCCAGCCATCCACTGTGCGCGTCCGGGAATTGCCCGCGAAAACGGTTGTGAACATATCTGTTTCCAGATCCCGCAGTTCCCTCAGCGTACAGATTTTTACTGTTTCACCCTCCCGCCCGATATTGGACGCAATACCGCAGACTGTATCCTCATTCCGGAACCGGAGAATCAGATCGCAGGCTTTCCGAAGATAATCCCGTCTCTTCCGGCTGGAGGGGTTGTAGAAGCAGATCACAAAATCCGCCTCCGCCGCGGCGAGAATCCTGCGCTCTATATCCTCCCACGGCGTCAGCAGGTCGCTTAAACTGATCACCGCGAAATCATGGATCAGCGGTGCGCCGAGGACAGCTGCCCCCGAAACAGCAGCGGTCACGCCCGGCACGATTTCCACATCCACCTCCGGATACTCTGTCCTTATTTGAAGCATCAGCCCGCTCATCCCATATACGCCGGCATCGCCGCTGCAGATCATAGCCGTTACATGTCCGGCTGCCGCCTGTTCAAATGCCATCCGGCACCGCTCAGCCTCACGTGTCATCGGCGCAGACAAAAAGATTTTGTCGGCAAAATGCTCTTTTACCAGATCCACATATACAGTGTAACCCACGATAACCTCGCAGCTTTCCAGCACCCTTGCCGCGCGTATGGTCATCTGATCATATTCCCCCGGTCCGATGCCAACCACATATATCTTATTCAAAGCGCACCTCCCGGCTCTTCCCCGGCAGCGCCTCCGTCATGCCGTCTTCCGCAGTTTTCCTCAACCCCCCCCTCCCCCTCTGACACCCTCCTCCCCGCCGGCTTCCCGCTTCCGCACTCTTCCTCAAACCACACCTCCCACTCATTCTCCAGCAGCGCCGCCGTCATGCCGTTTCCCACAGTCTTTCTGCACAGAAAGTGCGCACCGTCCCGGCTCTCAACTGTCGGAACAGCCGTCCGCATCAGATTTTCCTGTGCCGGAACATCGTTTTCCCCCCATTCCCCCGCTGTCAGGGCAGATGCCCGCTTCATATCATCCGCCGCCGGGTCATCCGTTTTCCCGCATTCCCCCTCCGTCAGGGCAGCCGCACTCTTCTGCTCTTTCTCTGCCTTAAAAGCCATTTTTATCTGCTCTTCTTTCGTAAGGGCGGCAGCAGCCGCTCTTTCGCAGACATTATCCACCCCGGCCACCCCGGAAACAAAAGCAGATGCGCCAAATGATCCCGGAACCTCCCGCAGCGTTTCCGCAGAAAAGGTCACAAACGGCACATCCAGTTCATCCGCCAGCTGCAGCAGTGCCGGTTCCGCGGCTTTCAGATCCACAGAGGCAAGTACGCAGATGCTCTTCCTGGAAATCCGGTTTTTTTTCAGTAACTCAGATACAAAATCATATATTTCAGAATATGGCTTTCCTTTTTTGCATCCAATGCCCAGGATGACCGCCCGCGGCACCAGATAAAGAGTCTGCTCATCCGAGTAATTCTCCGCCGCGTTTCTCACAGAAACCACGACAGATCCGCCGGTTCTATCTTGCACGAGCTTCAATTCGGGCGGAATCTCACCTCTGATTGGTCCCTCACAGTAAAAAGGAACCGTCTCCCTGTTTACGATCCGTGAAGCGATGCGTTTTGCCGCGCACAGATCCGTGATGAAGAGACCATTTTTCTGTGCCCACTGATCGATCGCGAGCTTTCCGCCGACATCAGAAGCCGTGGTGATCACGGGGTCTGCGTTCAGTTTTTCCGCCAGACGGGATGTCAGATCATTGCCGCCTCCGAGATGTCCGGACAGCAGAGAAATGATATGCTTCCCGCATTCATCCGCCGCCAGAACAGCCGGATCCTCTGTCTTGTAACGCAAAAACGGTGCGATCGAACGCACCGCGATCCCGGCTGCGCAGATAAAGATGACGGCAGCCGAATTCGGGAAGATTTCCACGCACCAGTCCCGCAGGCTTCCGGATACGGATACAGAACCCGGGTACTGTCTCCCTGAGCGGCTGTCCTTCGTATACAGTACAACCCGACCGTCCGGTTTCGCTGCTCCGGTTTCGTTTAAGCAGGGTTCATCCACACTTTGCCTGCATGAGACGGCAGTTTTCGCCCCGTCAGTGTTCTCTTTTAAGCAGAGTTCATACGTTCCCTGCCGCACGTTTTTCAGCCAGCCGTCCAGCCAGAGTCCCCCATCCTCCGACAGCGACGCCTGCATCCGCTTCGCAAGCCGAAACCCCTGTTCCGTCAATGATAAAATGGAAATCTGTTCTTTCATTTTACCGTTTCCCTGAATTCTGTAGAAAATGCCGGATGATAAAGCTGCGACCTCTGATACTGGCTGTGCGCCACAACATCCCCGACAAGGATCAGCGCCGTCTTTGTGATGCCCTGCTCCCGTGCCGCCTGTTCCAGAGTCCCGACTGTGCAGAACACGGTTTTCTCGTCCGGCCAGGTCGCCTTATAGACAATGGCGGCGGGCGTATCTGCAAAATAGCCTCCCTCCGTAAGCTGGGTGCTCAGTTCCTTCAGCAGACTTGCACTCAAAAATACAACCATGGTCGCCCGGTGCGCCGCGAATGACGCGATGCTCTCCAGATCCGGCACCGGCGTCCTTCCGGGCACCCGTGTGATCACAACACTCTGTGACACATCCGGAAGGGTATACTCCAGATTCAGCGCAGCCGCCGCTCCGCAGAAAGAACTGACGCCCGGACAGCTCTCATATGCGATCCCCAGATCATCCAGCGCATCCATCTGTTCGCGCACCGCGCCGTAAATACAGGGGTCTCCCGTGTGAAGCCGGACCGTCATTTTTCCGTCCCTCTCCGCCTCCCGCATCACAGCGAGCACTTCCTCAAGCGTCATCTTCGCGCTGTTGTAAACCGCGCATTCCGGTTTTTTTTCTTCCAGAAGTACCGGGTTTACAAGAGATCCGGTATAGATGATCACATCCGCATCCCTGATCAGACGCTGTCCTCTCACTGTGATCAGATCCGGCGCACCGCTGCCGGCACCGACAAAATATACCATATGCCTCCTCCGTCTGTTATTAGATCATGAATCTGCGATTCATGATCGCATTTCGCCGTTCGCCGAATGCGCAGGCGCATTCTTCTCACTTGCGCTCATTGGATCATGAACGCTGCTTACACAGGGCATCCAGAAGCCCCGGTACGGATTCCGTCCGCCCCAGCTCACCGTATCGATTGGAAAAAACGACGGCACCGATTTTCATGCGGTACTGCGCCCTGCGGTTCAGGCTGTCATCGATTTTTCGCATAAGAATATCCAGCGTCTGCTGCCGGATACCGGTTTCGTCTATGATACGCAGCCCCTCATCGGTCGTGGCCGCGTCCAGAATCTGCCTCACGGGATCAGCATCGATCCCGGTCTGCAGCGCACAGGCCGCAAGGATTTCCATCCGGGCGTCCGCCTCGCGGGAATGCGTGTTCATGATTCCGCCGGCAACTTTCACGAATTTTCCGATATGCGCCACAAAAAGAATACCGGAAAATTCCAGATTGACCGCCATGTCGATGGTCTGACCGACATAATTGCCGCACTTTAAGGCTTCATCCGAATCAAACGGAAAATGACCCGCCAGATATTCGGTTCCGTAATTTCCGGGCGTGACAAGCAGATATCTTTGAGAAACCGATTTCTGCCGCATCTCTGCCTCAATGGCCGATACCAGCGCCTGCTCACTCATGGGTTCCACGATGCCGCTGGTTCCGAGAATGGAAATCCCGCCCCGTATACCCAGTTTCGGGTTAAACGTCTTTTCCGCCAGAACACGTCCCTCCGGTGCCGAGACAGTCACCTCAATTCCCTCAGTATAGCCGTATTCTCTGCAGACCTTCCGGACTTCTGCCCGGATCATGCCGCGCGGCACCCGGTTGATCGCGGGAGCGCCGACCGGCTGCTCCAGTCCCGGAAGCGTCACCGTGCCGATGCCCTCTCCTCCGAGGATGCAGACCGCTGCGGGACGGCATTTTGCTATGCGGGGCGCTGCCTGTTCCATATGTTCCGACGCAGGCCGGTCTATGCCCTCACCCGCCTGCATGAATCCTGCGGCATCCCCCTGTACTGTCTCTGCGGGATCCGCCTGCAATGCTTCATCGGTATCCGTCAGAAACAGGCTCCCCGGCAGCCCGGAATCCTCCGTCTCCGCCTCCTGGCCGTAACGGCGCATCTGCTCCGCACAGTAATCTCTGCCGCAGGTCCGGACGCGGACACAGACCAGCATACCGTCCGTGACATCCGGGTCATCGCCTGCATCCTTGCGGATGGCACAGGTCACTGCGCCGCTCTCCCTCTTCACATAAAGCGGCTCCAGAAACAGTTCCATGCCCTTCGGTGTCTTCAGACGCACCGCATCCACCGTTTTCCCGGAAAACAGCATCCGGACCGCAGCCTGCGCGGCCGCAGCCGCACAGCTGCCGGTCGTATATCCGTAACGCAGCTTCTGATTATTTTTAATGACAAAACACTCTTCCAACCCGTTTTTCATTATTTTTTCTGAGGCCTCCGAAGTCAGCTGCACACCGTTTTTCTGATACCTTCACAGTCAGCTGCACGCCTTTATACCGGTTTTTCCTCGAGAAACGGAAGAATTTTCTCCAGAGAGGGATTCTCTTCTTCCGGCATCCACGCGGCGATGATATCGACCTGATCCTTCGACATACCGATCGGAATCGTGACAATCTTGCCCCGTGAGGCCGCCGGTATCGCCATGTAGGCCGGCAGGATCGTGATCCCCAGGTTGGCAGAAATCATAAACATGATGGTCTCCATATCCTCTATGTGGTCCAGCACGTTGGGCTGCAGTCCATTCTGGATAAAGCTCTCTATGATATCCAGGTCTTCGCCGATCTCGCTGTCCGGCGTCGCTGCCAGGAACAGCGGCTCCTCCTTCAGATCCTTCCATGTGAGGAATTGATTCTGAGCCAGGACATGATTCTTCGGCAATATGGCGACGTAGTGATCGCTCACGACCCGCCGGCAGCAGATGCCGGCGTAATACTTTTCCTGAAACATCGGCATCAGCGCAAGATCCAGTTCGCCCTCTCTCAGCTGACGCAGCAGCACGGAAGGACTCAGATTCTTAAATCGCATGACAATATTCGGATACTTCCGGTTAAACATCTGGATCCGGTCAGAGATCTCCGTATTTCCAATCCCGATCGTGAATCCGATATTCAGGGATCCGACAAAACCGCTGGAAGCCTCCCTCGTCCGCAGGACGGCGGCATCCATCCGGTTCATGATACCCAGCGCCTCACGCTGAAAGACTTTTCCTGCCGGCGTCATCTCCACTTTTCGCTTCGTGCGCACAAACAGCTGCACGCCAAGCTGCTCTTCCAGAACCCGGATCTGCTGTGTGACGGCCGTCTGTGAAACAAACAGAGACTCAGCCGCCCTTGTAAAATTGAGTTCACGCGCCACGGCGAGAAAATATTCCAGCTGTCTGCGATTCATAACTCCTCCGAATAATCCCATACAGGAATACCAGGAACTATTCTGCAAAAAATGCTTTCATAATTCATCATTATATTTCACATACCCCGGGTGCCGGCCCGGCATCTTATATCCGTTCACGCGCAGATCCAGAAGCTCGTCAATCTGTTCACGGTCCATATCCGGTGCGCCGCCGAGAAGATGGATATACAGGGAAGTCTTTGCATACATTTCCAGAGACTCCATCCGGAAATACGCCCTGGTCAGGGTATCGCCGACCGTCAGCGCCCCGTGGTGTGCCAGCAGAACCGCATCATGATCCTTAAGGAACGGGGCGATGGAATCCGGCACCTGATCGGTGGAAGGTTTGGCGTATGGCGCTACCGGAACCGCTCCGAGGTTCACGATATTTTCCGCTGTGTTGTATCCGTCCAACGCCCTGCCCATGGAAGCATAGCTGGTCGCGACGGGCGGATGCGCGTGTACAACGGCAAAGACATCCGGCCGTTCCTCATAGCAGCAAAAATGCATCTTCATCTCCGAAGAAGGCCGATATCCCTCCGCGGCCGAAAGAACTGTTCCATCCGCGGAAACAAGAATCAGCATCTCAGGCGTTACAGCGCTCTTGCTGACGCCGGTCGGTGTACAAAGTACCGTTCCGTCCGCAAGTTTCACCGATACATTTCCGTCATTTGCCGCCACAATGCCGCGCTGCCAGAGCTTACGGCATACGCCGCATATTTCTTCCCGTTCTGTTTCATATGATAATTTCATGCCTCTTCTCCAGCCGCAGTTATAATCAAAACTGAAACGTATCTTTAAGACCGACCCACAGCTGATCCTTATCACTTAAATTCAGCGGCGTTCCGTCACTTAAAACATACCCCTCCGCAGAGGCGGAGCCGCGATAGGTGCCGGAAAGCTGCAGCCATTCGATACCGATCTCCGGGTCGTTCCAGGCCAGTCCTCCCTCATCCCCCGGATGATAGAAATCCGTACACTTATAGCAGAACTCCGCCAGCTCGGAGAGAACAAGGAAGCCATGGGCAAATCCCTCCGGGATATAAAACATCTTTTTGTTTTCCTCTGTCAGCTCCACGCCGAACCATTTGCCGTAAGTCTCGCTGCTGCTGCGCAGGTCGACCGCCACGTCAAACACAGATCCCTTTACCACGCGCACCAGCTTGCCCTGCGGGAATTCCTTCTGGAAATGGAGACCGCGCAGGACACCCTTCACGGAGCTGGACTGGTTGTCCTGGACAAACACCATGTTCAGACCTTCATCCTCCATATCTCTCTGGTTGTAAGTCTCCATAAAATAGCCGCGGGCATCGCCGTGGACAGTCGGCTCAATGACACAGAGCCCCTGAATGCCGCCCGCATTCTTTGTAACTTTAATCTGGGACATTTCTTTCTCCTTATAATCATATTTCGTATTTCCTTAAATCTGTTTTCCGACTGTACCTCACCGGGACTTCATTTCTCTGTCAGCCATCGGTTCCATCCGGGCGCAGCCCCGGCACAGACAACGGCGATCAGGAAAACGCCTCGTCGGTCAGAAGGAAGCGGTGAAGCGCGTCCTGCCAGGTCGGAAGCGGTGTAAATCCGTTTTCAGTGAGCTTTGATTTATCCAGGCGGCTGTTAAAGGGGCGCGCCGCTTTGGATACGCCGTACTCTGCCGTGGTCACCGGCGTAACGGTGAGACTTTCCCGGCCGTATTCTGTGTGCCCGAGTTCTGCCGCCTGGCGGAAGATCTCAACCGTAAAATCATACCAGCTGATATAGCCGCCCTCGTTCGTCGCGTGATACCAGCCGTATTTCTCAGTCTCGATCATGTCAGCCAGAAGCCGGGCCAGATCGAAGGTGTACGTCGGCGTGCCGATCTGGTCGCTGACGACCCGGATCTGATCGTGTGTTTTCCCGACATTCAGCATGGTCTTGATAAAGTTCTTTCCGTTCACGCCGAACACCCAGGCAATGCGTACGATGAAAAATTTCTCCAGCGCTGCAGTCACAGCAAGCTCGCCCTCCAGCTTCGTCTGTCCGTAGACATTCAGCGGTTTGTAATCCTTACAGTCCGGCTGCCAGGGTTCGGTTCCCTGACCGTCAAACACGTAGTCGGTACTGATATACACCATCTTGCAGTCCAGTTTTTTGCAGACCTGCGCAATGTTTTGTGTCCCGCCTGCATTGATCGCTCTGACTTTCTCAATCTTGTCCTCATCCTCCGCCAGATCCACGGCTGTCCAGGCCGCGCAGTGAACCACAACATCCGGCCGGTTCTCCGAGATCGTCCGTTCCACCATATCAGCATCTGTGATATCCATCGGCACATAGGGCATCCGTGTCACCGCCGTGCCGTCATCCGCACCGCTGTACGCCGGGGCGAGATCGGAACCGATCCCCTCACAGCCGCGCCGATGGATTTCATTCATCACGTCATGGCCCAGCTGCCCGGCCACTCCGGTTACAAATACTTTCATTCGCCTTTCCTCCTGTCAGGAACTCAACAATTCCATGTCTCACTGTTATGTTTCACCCATACGTTCTCTGTTCCGGCTCCTACCGGTTCCCGTACATTTTCTCATAGTAGTTCTGGTACTCGCCGGAAATGATTGTCTCCCACCACTCCCGGTTGTCCAGATACCACTGAATCGTTTTCTTAATGCCGTCCGCGAACCTCGTCTCCGGAAGCCAGCCAAGCTCATTGTGGATCTTCGTCGGGTCGATGGCGTAACGCAGATCGTGGCCTTTGCGGTCGGTCACATAGGTGATCAGGCTCTCCGGTTTGCCGAGTTCCTTACAGATCATCCGGACGATATCGATATTCTTCATCTCATTATGGCCGCCGATGTTGTAAACCTCTCCCACGCGTCCGTTGTGGATAATGAGGTCGATCGCCTTGCAGTGATCCTCCACATACAGCCAGTCGCGGACATTTTCGCCCTTGCCGTACACCGGAAGCGGTTTATCATTCAGCGCATTGGCAATCATCAGAGGGATCAGCTTCTCCGGAAAATGATACGGACCGTAGTTGTTTGAACAGCGGCTGACCGTCACGGGAAGTCCGTAGGTTCTGTAATAAGCCAGGACAAGCAGATCGGCTCCCGCTTTTGATGAGCTGTAGGGACTGCTCGTATGGATAGGCGTCTCCTCCGTAAAAAACAAATCCGGCCGATCCAGAGGCAGATCGCCATACACCTCATCGGTGGAAACCTGATGATAGCGCACAATGCCGTACTTCCGGCATGCATCCATCAGAACCGCCGTGCCCTTGATATTTGTGTCCAGAAAGACTTCCGGATTCTCAATGGAGCGGTCTACGTGGCTCTCCGCCGCGAAGTTCACCACGATGTCCGGATGCTCCTCTTCGAACAGGCGGTACACCGCCTCGCGGTCGGTAATGCTCTCCTTCACAAAATGGAAATTCGGGTTGTCCAGCACCGGTTCCAGTGTGGACAGATTACCCGCGTAGGTCAGGCAGTCGAGGCACACGATCCGGTAATCCGGGTATTGATTCAGCATGTGGAAGACAAAATTGCTTCCGATAAATCCGGCGCCGCCGGTCACAATGATGGTCATATCTTTTCTCTCCTTATAAATGATTCCGATAATTGCGGAACTTAGGAACTGTCTCGAAATAATATGCATATCTTGCTGTGCATATTATTTCGAGACAGTTCCTTATTTTTGAGTTATCCGGGAAAACATATTGATATAATCAATAGAGGCCGTCCTGGTATTTGCCGTCGAGGACGTCTTTCAGATACTGGCCGTACTGGTTCTTTTTCAGCAGGTCATATACCTTGAGGACATCGTCCCGCGAGATCCAGCCGTTTAAGTAGGCGATCTCCTCCAGGCATGCAATTTTCCTGTGCTGGTGCTGTTCTACAGTCTTTACAAACGTGGTGGCATCCACGAGGCTCTCGTGCGTACCGGTATCGAGCCACGTGAAGCCCTGGCCGAGCAGCTCTACATTCAACGCCCCGTTTTCCAGATAGATCCGGTTCAGATCGGTAATCTCCAGTTCGCCTCTTGCGCTGGGTCTCAGGTTTTTTGCATATTCTATAACCCTGTTATCATAAAAATACAGCCCGGTCACACAGTAATTACTCTTCGGGTGTTCCGGTTTCTCCTCGATAGAGATTGCCTTGCCGCTGTGGTCGAATTCAACGATGCCGAAGCGTTCCGGGTCGTCCACATAGTAACCAAACACGGTAGCCCCTTTTCCGGACTCAGCATTTTCCACGGCCGCCGTCAGCCTCTTTTTCAGCCCGTGGCCGGCGAAAATATTATCGCCGAGAACCATGGCCGCCGTGTCGTCTCCGACAAAATCCGCGCCGATGATAAACGCCTGCGCCAGGCCGTCGGGGCTGGGCTGTACCGCATAGGAAAGATGAACGCCGAAATGGCTGCCATCCCCGAGCAATTCCTCAAAACGCGGTGTATCCTGCGGCGTGGAGATAATCAGGATATCCCGGATGCCTGCATTCATCAGCACCGACATCGGATAATAGATCATCGGTTTATCGTAGATCGGAAGCAGCTGCTTCGACGTCACCATCGTCAGCGGATATAGCCGTGTGCCGGATCCGCCGGCAAGAATAATTCCTTTCATGTATATAGCTCCTTTCAGTCTTTTGTTTTCATCTATTTTATCCGAACAGCAAGATTCCAAGCTGCCGCTGTATCGGTGTTTTTCTGATTTTATATTTGTGATATATCCTTAACCTCTTCCATTTCGGGCAGGTATTGATCCCGGCATACACCGCTATGACCGAATCCGGCGGAAGCGGAAATGTCTCCGCAAACACCTCCGCCTGTCTGCGGAATGCATCGAGAGAAGCCTGTATCTCAGCCTTCTGCCGGATCAGCTTCCCGGCGTACAGCCGGAGACCGGCTTTCTGTGCGCCCGTGTTATTTTCACTGTGCTGGCGATAGAGAATCGTCGGCCGGTCGAGATAGCGTATGACGCCGAACTGGGACGCGATCATGGCCGCCCACCAGTCATGCATGATGACAGCATGCGGGTCAGCCGCCTGAAGCATCATATCTCTCAGCCGGCGGTTCACCATCATGGTGCATCCGGTAACAACATTCTGAACCAGCACATGGCTGATGCCGGCATCCGCGCAGTTTAATTTCTGATATCTGTCCATGCTCTCAGCGACCACCCGCAGGGATGCGTCGACCACCGTCAGATCCGTATATACCAGACAGGGCAGATCCTCCCCGCCTTCCAGTGCGTCCATCGCCCGCGCGGTCTGTTCCATCTTGTCGGGCAGCCAGACGTCATCCTGGTCGCAGCACATATAGCGCGGGGCGTCCACGCTGCCAAACAGACAGAAAAAATTATCTCTGGATGTCCCTGCGGGCGGTCCCCCGATCAGAACAAACCGTTCCGGATACCGGTCCGCGTATTTTTGCAGGACAGACGGCGTACGATCCGATGAACCGTCATCGTGGATATACGCCGTCCACTCCGTACACGTCTGGCCGAGCAAAGACTCCAACTGTTCTTCCAGGTATTTTTCACCATTGTATACAGCAATCAGAACGGCTGTACCGGAAGTATGATATTCGTTCACGTAAAGCCTCCGTCCCGCATACCGTGTACGCTCTGAATCTCTTTGTTTTCTTCATGCGTAAAGATTCTGTTATCTTCTCACGCAAAGTGTGTCCACACCGTCATTGTCCCAGTCCCCGACATAGACCGTATCCTGGCTCCTGCCGTAGGTAATCCGGGTGACCTCGCTGTCATCGGCGATCTCGTTGCTGAAATAATAAATATTGGATCTCCTCGCGCAAAGCGTGTCACATCCGTCGCTGTCCCAGTCGCCGACCAGCA
>JAJBVI010000070.1:17628-26305 GCA_020859905.1 Lachnospiraceae bacterium
GTCCCAGTCGCCGACCAGCACCTCATCGCCATCTCTGCCGTAAGTAATAACCTGATCTGCATCGCCGTCAGAAATCGTATTCTTGACGTAATATTTATTTCCCCGTTTCACACAGAGAGTATCGATTCCATCGTTGTTCCAGTCGCCGACCAGCACCTCATCCGTATCCCGGCCGTATGTGATCCGGATATCCGTGCCTCCGCCGGACAGGGAATTGGTAAAGTAATATATATTGCCTCTTCTTATACAGAGCGTATCAATTCCGTCGCCGTCCCAGTCGCCGACCAGCACCTCATCCGTACTCCTTCCGTAAATCTGTATGAAGTCAGAGTTCCCGGACGAAATACTGTTCCTGAAATAGTAAGTACACCCCGAGGATGTGCCTGAGGGACACGTATACATACTGTCTATGTAATCACTCCGAATGGAATATCCGTAACCGGCGGCCGTCGCCCAGCCATATCCGTTCGGATTCTCCTGCTGCCCCAGCCATTCCACATAAATGGCGGAACCCCGCGCGACAAGATCGAAGCGCGGATCCACACAGGTATTATTCAGGCTGTCCGTGCTGCCGTACGCTTTCAAATGCTGTACATGGGCGCGGATACCGAGCCGGACGGTCGAAAATGTCGCATAGCCGGATGTATTGGAATCCGTCGCTCCGAGACCGCAGAAATTAAACGCGGATATCGGGACACTGCCGCCGAACTGCAAAAAACCAGTCTCCTTCATCGCCTGGCAAAACGCCGCCGCCGGGTCGACACCCTCCGCCACGGACTCCTCATAATAAATCTGGCAGAACTGGTAGATGGTCGCCGCCTCCGTATCCTTGTAATAGTCCGGATAGGAAGCGTGCGCGTTATAATAATTCATCATCTGCAGAACCGTAGTCGTCGGACTGTTCATAATCGGGAGAAGGATCAGCGACATCGCGTTCCTGCCCTCACTCTGGCCGTAACTGATGTAATGCAGATAATACTGCTTCCAGTCCGTACCGTACGCCTGCTGCAGGTCATAATAATTGTAACGGTAAATCGTCACGTTAAAATCCGCGCTGGCCTGGCGGCCCTCGCTCATCCCATAGGTCACAAAATGCTGCAGCGCAGCGGCCGAATCACTTCCGAAAGCCGCCGCCAGATCCTCATATTTGCTGATATAATAATCATAGTCGTACACCGCGGAATAATCCACGCCGTTATAATAATTGGGGTTCTTTGAAAGACCGAAATAATTCGCAATCCCGGTCGCGTCCGCCACGCCCAGGCTCTGCAGTCCGGACTCTGTGGAGAGATACGTCGACACATCCGACGAGCTGGTCAGGAACGCATGCTCAACGATGATTCCCGGGAATCCGTACAGTTTGCTGTTATTGATCACGGTATAGTCGTCCGCTGTACTTCCATCCGGATATGTATAACCATCGTCGTCATTTAGCTTGATCCCCCGGTCTGTCAGTCCGAGCGCCACCAGCTGTTCCAGAATGGCAGTGGCGAGTTCTTCCCCCGCCGCGCCGACCTCCGCGTTGTAATTAGAGTTCGGATAATAGACCTCCGCGCCGCTCGCGGACGAACTCGACGCGGAATTCAGGTGGATGCTCACATAGACATCCGCGCCGACGCCGGCGGCATAGGTCACACGGTTTTTATTGCACTGCGTAGAGGTCGTTCCGGAATAGGGGCAGTCGTTGCTTTCCCGCGTCATATACATGGTCACTCCATAATATTCCTCCAGCTCAGCCTTGCAATACTGGGCAATCTTGAGCGTCAGCTCATACTCATTTAATCCGTTCGCGCTCGCGCCGGTATGCATGGAATCATGTCCGGGATCCAGCACGACCACGACATTTCCGTCGGAAGAAGCATATGCGGAAAGCGTATCGTCAGAGGCCTGCGGCTGCTGATCCGCGATCGCCTCCTCAATGGAACTCTCCGATATCTGATTCCCATCGTCATCAAATGTGACCACACTGATATCTGTATCATAACCGGCATCCCCGTCCGTCACTGTCGCGTCCGGATCCGTCTCAGCCTCAGCCGCAACGCCGTACGCGGCGCTGATCCCGACATCAGAAAGGTCAATCGTGTTCGATGTGCCGTCCATCTCATACGTCACGGCATCCAGGGTATAGACTCCCGTGCCGCTCTCATCCCCATAGACTGTCTCAAACAGCAGGGCATCGCCGTCGATCACGGAGGCATCCGTCTCATATGCGGCGCCGTCTGATTCCCGGTGATACGTCAGCTGCGCGGCATCAATCACCGTGTCATCTCCTCCGATGGAAACGACAATGCTCTGTGTTCCGCCGATCTCCACGTACGGCTGGTTCACGACCAGATAATTCAGCAGAACCGCATCTGCGTCTGCCTCCTCCGTCACAGCACCGCCGGATGCGGTCTCCGCCTCCGCGCCGGATGCAGACTGCACCGGCAAAGCTGAAACGAACACAGCTGCCGACAATAGCATGGCAAATAACTTCTTCCTGCGCATAAATCTGTTCCTCCTTACTTCAATGCACGATTTATGAACGTGTAAAACCATTCGGCATTTCATAGCATACCATCCGGAAAGAAAAAATGCAAACTGTTTAGGAAATCCATCATCTGTTCTTTTTAAACACAAACAGCTTGCTGATCAGATAATTCAGTACGATCACCACAACCTGTGCGATCACCTTGACCAGCATACTGTTGAACTGCATCCGTGTGATAAATACATATAAAATAACCTCTTCCACAACCAGAGTAAACACGCGTCCGCCGAAAAATTTAAAAATTTCCGCCAGAAAAGCCCCGAACTCCAGCCCCCTCGTAGAGAAAACCCAGATTTTATTCGTAATGTATGCGAATGCAACCGCAAAAATCCACGAGATTACATTCGCGATCAGCTCATTGATCCCCATCCCGATATTGAACCCGGCATAGCTCCCGATACTGACCAGGAACGTGAGTCCGCCAAAAAAGAGATAGAGAAGCACTTCTTTATATTTCCGGTAAAACGGTTCCAGCTTCCGCAATCCCGGCCATTTCATGATTCTGTCAAAAATATCCTCATTCATTTTCATCCCGTTCCCTCAGCATGCGAATCAGATAAAGGTGACGTTCGAAATTATCCCTGTACTGCTTTTTCAGCACGGAGAGAATCACGCCGCAGAAAAAATCAATAATAGCCACAACGCCCAGTCCGCTGAGCATAATCAGCGTCGGATAACGCAGCACCGCTCCCGTATGCAGGAAATTGACAAAAATAGGAATAAAAAGCGCAAAAAAGATAACGGCAAGCACCAACGCGATAAATCCGAAGAAGGCAAACGGCTTCGCGTCCCGGAATAACCTGAAAATCGTAAGCAGCACCTTGATGCCGTCCGAATATGTGTTTAATTTCGACTCGCTCCCCTCCGGCCGGTCACGGTATTCGATCGGCTCCTCCACGACCCGGAAATTGTTGTCCAGCGCAAAAATGGTCATCTCCGTTTCGATCTCAAATCCTTTGGATACAACAGGAAATGATTTCACGAAATCTCTGCTGAATCCGCGCAGCCCGGTCATGATATCACATAGATCAGCGCAGAACAGCCGGTTGATCAGGCCTCTCACCAGCACATTGCCCATATTGTGGAACGGGCGCTTGTTCTCTGTAAAGTAGGTCGAAGACAGCCTGTCCCCGACGGCCATATCCGTCCCCTCCTCCAGCACCAGGCGCTCCAGGCGCGGCGCGAAGGAAGCCGGGTAGGTGTCGTCCCCGTCCGTCATGATATAGCAGTCCGCCTCAATATCCCGGAACATCGCCCGCACGACATTGCCCTTCCCCTGTTTATACTCGTAACGGACAATCGCGCCCGCCGCGCGGGCAATCTCGTCCGTCCCGTCCGTGGAGTTGTTGTCATATACATAGATATCCGCGTGAGGGAGAGCCTGTTTAAAATCCTCCACCACCTTTTTGACCGTCTTCGCTTCATTATAGCAGGATATTAATACTGCTGTCTTCATCCTGTTTTTCTCCTTTTACAGTTAATTTCCTTTCCGAAATTCCGCTCTATTATAGCGAAAAACGGGAAAAATGTACAGAGGAACATGCAGCCCCTTCACTCCGCGTAACTGACTTTATAGATCCTGAGATCCATATCATCTTCCGCAAAAAGCAGCGTAAAACTGCATGCCTCGCTGTCATACTGCTCCAGACTGTTTGCGGTAATAATATAATTTACGCCAATTTTTCCCAGATCCGCCACGTTCAGGCTTATATGAACTGCATCCATGGATTCCAATTCGTACGTAGTTTCGTTCTCCGTCAGATTAATCCTGATATGCGCATAACGGTTATAAACATCTTCATTCTCACCTGTCGGATCCAAAACAGACCAAAGCTCTGCATTATAATACGTATTTGTCGCATTTATCGCGGGTGCGCCGTTCATCGCCGCGAAATTTGCATAGTACCAGAGATCCTCCGCGATCCAGGTACCTTCTTCCTCTTCCTGAATCTCGCGAATCGCCCGGCTCAGACGATTGTCGTCAATCACATCCGTACCGCTCCGCAGAGGATTGACCGCTCCTCCCTCAAACAGCATCACCGCGCACATCAGGACACAAAAGCATGTCCGCATACGCTTTCCCCGGCACAAGACAAGGAAAAAGAATACGGCAATCATGACAGCGCTGACCGCCATGCGGCACGGATTCAGATATTCCCCATAAAAGAAATATCGGCTGCCGTAAACCATAACAACCGAGAGGATCCCTGCCAGAGGAATGGCAAAATAAACCCTCATCCCGGATTTGCGCACCGACATGGCCCGGATCAGCATCAGTACCTGAACAAACCCAAACGCGATCACGGCACGCACCATCTGAGAATTGCTGAGCAATGATACCTTCGAAAGTATCGCCGGAAACCCGGCAAGGACATAAATCCCCAGAAAAATCTCCGCCGCCCACAGCAGGATGATCAGCCGGTCTCTGCATTTATCGCGGAACAGCACCCACAGAGACAGCACAATCCCGATGGGAAACAGGCTGAAAAAATCAGCGGCTTCCGACTGATTGGTTCCCGCGAGACTGTCGTCGATCGGCAAAAACAGGTTGCCGACATACTTAAACAGACACGCCAACCCTCTTCCTCCCGTCTCGACACGGTCTCCGGGGTAAACCGATCCCATCTCCGCCAGTATGGTGTCCCAGGAACGCAGGACGATCAGCAGCATACAGATAATCAGAATCCCTATACAGCCGATCACGATGGGCAGATCCTTTCGCAGGCTCCGGCGGAAAGACTTCCAGTGATCCCAGATCACCCAGATGCCGGCCAGCAGAAATACATAGAAAAAAGGAATCTGCCAGGCCGGATACATGACCAGCAGATAAGCGCCGGCAGCAATCACAAAACCGGCTCCGCAAAGGATCCTCTTCCAATAGTTCCGCGTCCGCATATACGCGGCAACAAGCAGCACAATGTCCTGCCCGTAAACCAGCATCTCCGGAAACGAATTCATCCCGAACCACCACTGGACGATCGGAGCGAACGCCATCATCATGGCATAAACAACAGAAAGAGACTTTTTCTTCCCTGTGATCAGCATTCCCATCTCAAAAGAGACCAGAAACAGAAAGACGAGCTTTCCGGACCAGTAAAAAGCCTGCCCCCTGGCGGGGGACAAGAACAGGTAACCGATCTCAAACGGGCGGAAAATGACAGACCAGTCCATGACCGGCTGGCCGTAAACGAGATACATATCGGTATCCGTTGCCCGGAAAATACTGCTGAACACAGAAAATCCGCTGAAATACTGCGAATAGGTCATCGGGGTAAAAACCGCCCACTCGTCTGTGCGAATCGGCCGGCTCTGACCCAGAAGAACACCTGTATCCGTCACTTCCGGGTCGGTCACATAGCTCTGCCACATCCCGATGGAGGATCCGCTGAGTTCGAATATAACAGCGGCAGCGATCACCGCAAAGCCGATCAGCCATCGATAACGATATACGAAAGAACCAATCCGGTCCGCAAAATGATGCACAAAAAAGCACAAAAACAGCAGGATGATAAAAAAGACCGCCATGCGGTGAAGATTCAGCGCCGCACAAAATCCTTGTAAAAATACACAGACCCCTTCCCTGAGAACCACACCCTGCAATCCGTTCCACCACGTCACATAGCTCTCGCAGGCAATCGCCAGAATGACCGCCGGGACAATCAGCAGAACCGCAGTATACAGACTGCTTTTTCTCTCTTTTGAACGTATTTTTTCCATCCCGTTTTCTCCCTGTCCAGACAACATACATTTTCTACTATAAAACAACTGCGCCTCTTTTTCAAGTGCGCAGTTGTTTTTAATACTTAAAAATTCCTGAATTCTTTACTGTTCCGCAGATTCATGATCTAATATTGATACAGCACGGCCATATAATCATTTTTGATTGAATACCCGTAATTTACGGCTGTCGCCCACCCGTATCCGTTCGGATTTTCCTTCTGCCCGAGCCACTCCACGCAGACTGCGGAACCTCTGGTCACCAGGCTGAACCGGGGATCCACACATTCATTATTCAGGCTGTCTGTACTCGCGTATGCCTTCAGATGCTGCACCTGTGCCCGGATCCCGATACGCACGGATGAAAACGTCGCGTACCCCGCCGTATTGGAGTCTGTCGCGCCCAGTCCGCCGAAATTATATGCCGTAATCGGCACACTTCCTCCGAATCTCAGAAACCCTGTTTCTTTCATTGCCTGACAGAAGGCCACAGCCGGATCAACCCCCTCCGCTGTACTTTCATCATAATACATCTGGCAGAACGCGGTAATCGTCGCCGCGTCCGAGCCGCTGTAATAAGACGGATAAGAAGCATTTGCGTTATAATAAGCCGCCATCTGGCTGACCGTCGTGGTCGGGCTGTTCATAATAGCTGTATAGATCGCCGTAACCGCGTTCCTGTTTTCATTCCTCCCATATTTTATGTAATGGAGGAAATAGGACTTCAGATCACTGCCAAACGCTTTTTGCAGGTCATAATAATTATTTTTGTAAATGGCGACATTAAAAGCGGAGCTTGCCTGCCGGCTCTCCTTCATACCAAAAGCAATAAAATGCTGCAGCACAAGGACATCATCATCTCCGTACGCCTGTCTGACATCCGGATATTTACTGATGTAATAATTGTAATCATACACAGATGAGTAATCCACACCGCCGTAGCTCGTCACGGGATTCTGCAGCGATGTCGTCCCCGTCGCCGTACGTCCTTCTCTTTTCCCGTAATTTATGTAATGGATATAATAGGACTTCAGATCCGATCCGAAGGCAAGACGCAGATCCTGATATGCGTACCGGTACGAGGTGACATTAAAGGATGAGATCGCCTGCCGCGCCTCCTTCATCCCGAAGACAACAAAATGTTTTAGAACAGCCTCATCGTCACCGCCGTACGCGTTCCTGACATCCGCATATTTCGTGATATAATACTCATAATCATATACCGCAGAGTAATCCACTCCGTTGTACACTGCAGCGGCACCCGCGGCATAGCTGCTAACATATGTATCCTCCGCAGCCGAATCGCCCCTCTGCTCCTGCGCCTCGTCCGATTCCTGAACCGCTGCCCCGACCGTTTCCGCCGTCTGCCTGTCTGCAGCGAATACGGGTTGGAACGATACCGCAGAAACAAACAATACCGCCGCCAGCAGAATGGCGGTGATTCTTTTTCCTTTTTGCATAAGATTATCCTCCTGTAACTGATTTCCATCCTGATCTCCATGAATACCCGGATGGAGATTCATCTGCATATTTATTACTATAAAATAATTATTAAGATTTTTCAAGAGAGCGGACTCATCTTTCACATTTTCCGTGTTACAAGCCCCATCTTCGTCATAAAGAAGAATGGCCGAAATACTGAACCCATTCAGTCAGCTCCGGAAGAGTTCTCAGGTTTTGTGTTTCCAAAGAACCGGGAGTTCTTTAATGAGTAAGCTTACCGCAAAGTAAATGGCAGTAATCTGCGCGATCTGCATGAGGATGTACGCGGCGCTGCAGTAAAACGGAATGGGAAGATCCGTACTCCAGGCACTGAAAACAGTATATACAAACATCACCGTATATGACATCAGAAAAGCCGCAAGAGCGACGAGCCATCTGTCAAACAGCTTTCTGTCTTTCCGCCGGATATTCGGAATCTGTGCCACTGTCAGTATCGCCATGGAAATCAGCGAGATTACAGCCAGAGGAACCGCAAGCGCCTGATATATCCTGATCAGACCATTTTCTGTTTTCACGACTATATTTGCCTGTCTGTTATTCAGACTCTCGCCTTCATCCGGATACAAAACGTAGGAGTTTACGACAAACTGCCAGTTCCGGATCGTTTCCGTACTTCCCTGACTGTATATCACGGCAGCCGACACGTCATTGTATTTTGCCACATAAACGGCGGTATCCGTTATGGTTGATTTAGCCAGAGCCAGGATCTCGTCTGCCTCAAGCATCTCGTTTCGTCCAGATCCGGATCAGCGTCTTCGTAATCTATCTTGATAAAAAGGCTGACAACATCGTCAAAGGCGGTCTTTGTCCTGTCATTTGTCGCAAATACACCGTATATGCTGTAATTAATACTGCTGATCGTGATATTCCCGGCACCCCTCAGAATACATCGCAGTACCAGCATCGAAATTTTTTTAAGAATCCTTT
>JAJBVI010000023.1 GCA_020859905.1 Lachnospiraceae bacterium
AGGGACTTCACGTCGGGCATCCGCGGCCTTACACCGCGCTGGACATTGTAGCCAGGAAGTGCCGGATGCAGGGCTATAACGTGCTTTATCCGATGGGATGGGACGCGTTCGGCCTTCCGACCGAGAATTACGCGATCAAAAATAAGATTCATCCCGCCGTTGTGACGGAAAAGAACGTGGAGCGGTTTAAGGGGCAGCTCCATGCGCTGGGCTATTCCTTTGACTGGGATCGCGAGATCAATACGACGGATCCGGAGTATTACAGGTGGACGCAGTGGATTTTTTTGCAGTTGTTTAAAAAGGGTCTCGCCTATAAAAAGGAGATGCCGATCAACTGGTGTACCTCCTGCAAGGTCGGTTTGGCCAACGAGGAGGTCGTGAACGGTGTCTGCGAGCGCTGCGGCGCGCCGGTGGTGCGCAAGGTCAAGAGTGAGTGGATGCTTAAGATCACCGATTACGCGGACAAGCTGATCGACGGACTGGCGGATGTGGATTACATTGAGCGCGTGAAGGTTTCCCAGAAGAACTGGATCGGCCGCTCCACCGGGGCGGAGGTCGATTTCCCCATTAAGGGTAAGGAAGAGAAGCTTTGCATCTATACGACGAGGGCGGATACCCTGTTCGGCGTGACCTATATGGTCGTTTCCCCGGAGCATCCGTATCTGGATCAGTTTAAGGATGAGATCAAAAACTGGGATGAGATCGCTGCCTACCGAGAGCAGGCTTCCCGCAAGTCCGACTTCGAACGTGCGGAACTGGCAAAGGAGAAGACCGGTGTCGCCATCGACGGGCTGACGGCGATCAATCCGGTGAATCAGAAGGAGGTGCCGATCTGGGTATCGGATTATGTGCTGATGAGCTACGGGACCGGCGCGATCATGGCGGTTCCGGGACACGACAGCAGAGACTGGGAGTTCGCGAAGAAGTTCGGTCTTCCGATCATCCAGGTAGTCGCGAAAAACGGCGAGGAGGTCGATATCAACGAGGCGGCCTTTACCGATGTGGCGACCGGTATCCTGGTGAACTCCGGTTTCCTGAACGGACTGGAGGTGCGTGACGCAAAGAATAAAATGATCTCCTGGCTGGAGGAGCGGGGCATCGGAACGGCCAAGGTCAATTACAAGCTGCGCGACTGGGTCTTCTCCCGCCAGAGATACTGGGGCGAGCCGATTCCGATCGTGGAATGCGAAAAATGCGGTTTTGTACCCATTGATGAGAGCGAATTGCCGCTTGTCCTTCCGGAAGTAGAGAGTTATATGCCGACGGACAACGGAGAATCTCCGCTGGCGGCCATGACAGACTGGGTAAAAACGACCTGCCCATGCTGCGGCGGTCCGGCGAAGCGTGAGACGGACACCATGCCTCAGTGGGCGGGGTCCTCGTGGTATTTCCTGCGCTATACGGATCCGAAAAATACAGAAGCTCTCGCGAGTAAAGAGGCGCTGGATTACTGGATGCCGGTGGACTGGTACAACGGCGGCATGGAGCACACGACGCTCCACCTGCTGTATTCCCGGTTCTGGCATAAGTTCCTTTACGATGAGGGCGTAGTTCCCTGCCCGGAGCCTTATCAGAAGCGGACATCTCACGGCATGATCCTCGGTGAGAACGGCGAGAAGATGTCCAAATCCCGCGGCAATGTCGTGAATCCGGACGATATTGTCCGGGAGTACGGTGCGGACACGCTCCGCACCTATGAGATGTTCATCGGCGCGTTTGACCTGGCGGCTTCCTGGTCCGAGGACGGCGTGAAGGGCTGCCGCCGGTTTCTGGAGCGTGTCTGGAGACTGCAGGATATGGTGGAGGAGGATGCCGGAATTTCGAAGGATCCCGAAACGGGGGAGACTGATCGCTCGAGGGGTCTTGAGACGGAGGAGACCGGTTGCCTGAAGGATCTTGAGACGGGGAAAACCGTCTACTCGAAAGACCTCGAGACTAAGATGCACCAGACCATAAAGAAGGTTTCATCCGATTTTGAAAATTTAAAATACAATACGGCCATCGCGGCCATGATGGCATTGCTGAATGATTTTTATGCGAAGGGTTCCGTGACGAAGGATGAACTGAAAACGCTGCTGATCCTGCTGAATCCGGTCGCTCCGCACATCACGGAGGAGATCTGGAGCCGGATCGGCTGTGCGGGCAGGATCTATCAGCAGACCTGGCCGGAGTACGACGAGGCGAAGACAGTCGAGAACACAGTGGAGATCGCGGTCCAGATCAACGGAAAAATGCGCGCAACCATTGCCATCGGAAAGGACGATCCGAAGGACGAGGTTCTCGCAAAGGCGAAGGAGGCGGTTGCCGCGAAGCTGACCGGCACGATCATGAAGGAGATCTACGTGCCGGGACGTATCGTAAATATTGTACAAAAATAAAAGTCCATTTGTGAATTTTTGTTGACTTCGGACTGTAATAAGGTTTTATTATCATAATTTATTCAGATTGACAGCGAGGCTATATATGCGAGTTGATTTATTTTCCATCGGAAATTTCACCATCCATACGTACGGCCTGATGATCGCCATCGGCATCATTCTGGCCGTGATCGTCGGCATGAAGCGGGCACCGAAAAAGGATCTGGTCAGCGAGGAGGTCTTAAACATCGCCATCGTCTGCGTGGTGTTCGGCTTCATCGGCGCCAAGATTCTGTTTGTATTAGAAAACTTCAGAGAATTTCTTGAAAGCCCGCTGGCGGTCATCGGGTCGTCCGGCTTCGTGGTATACGGCGGCATCGTGATCGGTCTGCTCTGCGTATTTATCTACTGCAGAGGGATTAAGAAGATCAGTTTCCTGCGGTATATCGATCTGATTTTCCCTGAGCTGTCTCTTGCGCAGGCGTTCGGCCGCATCGGATGTTTCTTCGCGGGCTGCTGTTACGGGCATGAGACGGACGGCTGGTGGGGCGTGGTGTTCCCGGAGGGGAGTTTTGCGCCGGCCGGCACCGCGCTGATCCCGACGCAGCTTATCTCCTCGGCCGGGGATTTCGCGATCATGATCGTCCTGATGCTTTTCAGTAAAAAGGCGAAGAAGGTGGGCGATGTGACGGCTCTTTACCTGCTGCTGTACGGCGTCGGGCGGTTCTGTATTGAGTTCCTGCGGGAGAATACACAGGGGTGGTTCGGTCCGCTCACGACGGCACAGTTTACATCTGTTATATTTGTCGCGGCATCGATCCTTCTGTTTATCCGGAACCGCGTGTCCCGACATTCGGAAGATTATGATGAGAAGTTTCACTCCATCTGGTTATAGAAATTCCATACGCATGAAGTTTGATGCCAGTATTTTTATTACAGAATCTAACGGAAAACTTCTGTCGGGAGAGATGGCTACGCACCTTTCCGTTCGTCCGGCGAAAATAAGGAAATATTATTTTGAGTGGAGGAGAATCACCCTTTGAATAAAAGAGCACTGATCGCGATGAGCGGCGGCGTTGATTCCGGTGTGGCGGCTTTTCTGATGAAGGAGGCCGGTTATGATTGCATCGGCGCGACGATGAAGCTCTTTGCGAACGAAAGCCTGAAATTACCGCGGGAACACAGCTGCTGTTCCCTGGACGATGTCGAGGACGCACGCAGTGTAGCATTTTCGCTCGGTATGCCGCATTATGTGTTCAACTTCGCCGACCGTTTCCGCGAGGATGTGATCAACGGATTTATCAATGCGTATGAGAACGGGCGGACCCCGAATCCGTGTATTGACTGCAACCGCTATCTGAAATTTGAAAAACTGTTCCTGCGGGCCAGGGAACTGTCCTGCGATTATGTGGTGACCGGACATTACGCGAGGATCGAACAGGATGAAAATTCTGGGCGGTTTCTGCTGAAAAAAGGAATGGATCTCATGAAGGATCAGAGCTATGTACTCTATGCCATAACGCAGAATCAGCTGGCTCATGTGCAGTTTCCGCTCGGAAGTTTACAGAAAACGGAAGTGCGGCGGATGGCCGAAGCACATGGATTTATCAATGCGAAAAAGCATGACAGCCAGGATATCTGTTTCGTACAGGACGGCAAATACAGTGATTTTATCGAATCTTATACCGGGAAACATTATCCGGCGGGCGATTTTATCGACCGGGACGGTCATGTACTCGGTCGGCACAGGGGCATTATCCGCTACACCGTCGGGCAGCGGAAGGGACTGGGGATCGCGTTCTCACAGCCGCTGTATGTGGTGAGTGTCAATCCCGCGGACAATACCGTGACGCTCGGCACGAACGAAGAGCTTTTTTCCGCAGAGCTGACAGCGAAGGATATCAATCTGATCTCCGCAGAGCGGCTGGATGCGCCGATGCGCATAAAGGCGAAGGTGCGCTACCGCCACACGGAGCAGTGGGCGACGGCGGAGCAGTTGGACGAGGATACGATTCGAGTAGTTTTTGACGAACCGCAGCGGGCGGTCACAGCCGGGCAGGCGGTCGTGCTGTACGACGGGGATATGGTGGTCGGGGGCGGCACGATCTGTTAAAGTCTGTGTACCTGACCCGGAACAACCGGAATAGAATTTTGCCCTTTTGTGAAAAAATCATTTATAAACGGGAAGAAAGAAATAATGAATCTGGCAGATAAATTAGTTCGGGAGCATAAATTAAACAGAGAAGAGTGCATCGGGCTCCTGCAGCAGTTCGAGC
>JAJBVI010000201.1 GCA_020859905.1 Lachnospiraceae bacterium
GAGTTTAATTTCCTTAAATCCTATTGACATACAGGAAATAGAATGCTATAGTTACATCCGACCCCAAATCATATAGAAAATATATGATTTGATGAGCGAAGCAATGAGCCGTGCACGTCGGTGCACTGTGATTAGAAACTAAAAGGAGATCACCATATGAACGTATATTTTGACAACGCGGCGACGACCTCGATGAATCAGGCGGCGCTGGACGCGATGATCACCGCTCTGCGGGAGACATACGCGAACGCCTCCAGTCTTCATACCGTCGGCCAGCTGGCGAAAGAGAAGCTGGAGCAGGCGCGGACCGATATTGCGGAGTGCCTGGGCGCACAGCCGAGAGAGATTATTTTTACCTCCGGCGGCAGCGAGGCGGACAACCAGGCCATCATTTCTGCCGCGAAATGGGGCGCAAAGAGAAATAAAAAGCATATCGTTTCCACCGCTTTTGAGCATCACGCGGTGCTCCATACACTGCAGAAGCTGGAAAAAGAAGGGTACGAGGTCACGTATCTGGATGTCCATGAGGATGGGATGGTTCGTCTCGATGAGCTGGAGGCGGCGATCCGGCCGGACACCTGCCTGGTGACCGTGATGTACGCGAACAATGAGATCGGCAGTATTCAGCCCATTGCCGAGATCGGCGCCATCTGCAGGGAAAAGAACGTGCTTTTTCACACAGACGCGGTGCAGGCTGTCGGTCATCTCGACATTAATGTCAATGAGCAGAATATCGACATGCTCTCCCTGTCCGCGCACAAGTTTCACGGACCGAAAGGGATCGGCTGCCTGTACGCGAAGCGGGGGATCGTCCTTTCGAACCTCATTGAGGGAGGCGCACAGGAGAGAGGGAAGCGTGCCGGCACGGAGAACATTCCGGCGATCATCGGCATGGCGGCCGCTTTAAAGGACGTGCTGTCGCATCGGGAAGAGAATGCGGCGAGGGTTTCGGCGATGCGTGACCGCCTGATTGAGGGACTCTCTCAGATTCCCCATTCGAAACTGAACGGCCACCCGGCGAAACGTCTTCCGGGTAATGTGAATTTCTGTTTTGAAGGCGTCGAGGGCGAGTCACTGCTTCTGCTGCTCGACATGAAGGGCATTGAGGCTTCCTCCGGTTCCGCCTGCACATCCGGTTCGCTCGATCCGTCCCATGTGCTTCTGGCGATCGGGCTGCCCCACGAGATCGCCCACGGTTCCCTGCGGCTCACTCTTTCGGAATACAACACGATGGAAGAGGTGGAATATGTGATACGTGAGCTGCCGGGTGTGATCGAATACCTGAGAAATATGTCTCCGGTTTGGGAGAGCCTCGAGAAAGGAGAGACAAAGCATGTTATATAGTGAGAAAGTGATGGATCATTTCCAGAATCCACGCAATGTAGGCAAAATGGACGACGCCGACGGGGTCGGCGAGGTAGGCAACGCAAAGTGCGGCGACATCATGAAGATGTACTTAAAGATCGATGAGAACCAGGTCATCACTGACTGTAAGTTCAATACCTTCGGCTGCGGTTCCGCCATCGCGACCAGTTCGATGGCGACGGAGCTTATCAAGGGAAAGAAGGTCAGCGAGGCGCTGGAGCTTTCAAACCGCGCTGTGGTGGAGGCGCTGGACGGACTCCCGACGCACAAGATTCATTGCTCCGTCCTGGCGGAGGAGGCTGTCAAGGCTGCGGTGAAGGATTACTACGATAAAAACGGGATCGACTATGATCCGACTCTGTTTCGGGAAAAACCGGACTGCGAGAGCTGTCAGCTTTAGAAACTGTCACGAAATAACCTGAGCAGCCGTACTGAAACAGAAGAGACAGACGGGATGGGATTCCTCGGGGAAAGGGGAATTTCATCCTTTTTTATGCACAGGGACGCGTAAGGAAATTACTTAATATTCACAGTGCAAGGATGCGCGAATGAGAAAAATAGTGAAATAATAGTGGAATTCCATCTGCTTTTCACTTATAATAATAAAGAAAGCTTCAGCGAGTTTATCAGTAGTCGGGAGGCGATGATATTGATTAAAGTTATTCTTACAAATGAGATGCTGATTAAGATATCGGCAATTGATGAAAATCGCTTTTTCCTGAACACGTTGCAATTACCTTCTGTTACAAGAAACTGGCGACTGAGCGATTTTACGAAATCAAATGAACAAAAGATTTTAAAACAATTGTTATAATTCAAAATGCTCGATGGCGCGGAGTTTTTATTTAAGAAGAATGTTGTTTTAACAGGCTGAATTATTTTATAAGAGACGGATACGTGACAGTACATAATTTTGTTGATCTATATATACAGTTTTTGCTGCCGGCTCTGGTGATTGGATATCTGGCGGATCTGATATTCGGCGACCCACAGCGGCTGCCGCATCCGGTCCGGCTGATCGGATGCATGATTACTGTTTTTGAAAAGGCGCTGCGCAGGCGGGACACGTCAGAATTGAACGGCGGAGAACCTGTCCTCATTGGACACGATGCAGCGGTACTGCGGCGGGACACGTTCGAAGCGTACGGCGGAAAACGGCCGGCGGCGGAGTTCGCGGCAGGTCTGCTTCTGGTTCTGTCAGTTCTTTTTTGTACCGCGGCAGCTTCGTCCGCGGTTCTCTGGATCGGTTACTGCGTGCATTGGATCGCCGGTCTGGTGCTTCAGTCCTGGATGTGCTATACGCTCCTAGCAACAAAGTCTCTGAAGGTGGAGAGCATGAAGGTCTATACGGCTTTACGGGAGGAGGGACTGGCGGCCGGCCGGCGTGCGGTATCCATGATCGTCGGCAGGGACACAGATCGGCTGGATGAATCCGGTGTTGTAAAGGCTGCCGTGGAGACAGTGGCTGAGAATACTTCCGACGGTGTGGTTGCGCCGCTTATTTTTCTGGTGATCGGAGGACCTGTTCTGGGATATTTCTATAAGGCGGCTAACACGATGGATTCCATGGTGGGATATAAGAATGACCGGTACCGGCATTTCGGCACGGCGGCGGCGCGGCTGGATGATGCGCTTAATTTCCTGCCGGCCCGGATATCGGCGCTGCTGATGATTTTATCTGTGTTTTTTTTGTCAGTGTGCGAAAATGCTGCCGCTGCGTTTCATTGGAATAGTAAGAATGCCCGGAGAGTCTGGCGGCGCGACCGGCGCAATCACGCCAGCCCGAATTCGGCGCAGACGGAAGCCGTCATGGCGGGTGCGCTGGGTGTGCAGCTGGCCGGAGATGCCTGGTATTTCGGGGAAAAGCACGAGAAGCCGATGGTCGGCGACGATCTGCGCAGGGTGGAAACGGAGGATATCCCGCGGGCAAACCGTCTGATGTATGTGACAAGCGTATGCGGGATGGTTATTTTCACGTTGCTGCGGATTTTTTTGTATGATACAATGAGATGAGATGCATGTACCGGCACGGCGGTGATATTTATACATATAAGAATTGTCTGGATTTCTCGGCAAATATCAATTTTATGGGCATGCCGGAGTCTGTGCAAAGAGCGGCCAGGGAGGCGGTGGGAGCATCCGTTTTTTATCCGGATCCATCCTGCGGGGAGCTTCGACGTGCGATTGCCGGTATGGAGGGAGTTTCGGAGGAGATGATTTTCTGCGGGAACGGGGCTGCGGATGTGATATTCACACTGACCCGGGCAGTGCGTCCGCGCCGGGCACTTTTGCCCGTCCCGTCATTCTATGAATACAGACAGGCGCTTTGCGCCGCGGGCTGCGGGATCATTACTTACCGCATGCGTGAGGAGGACGGATTCCGGCTGAGGGAAGACATTCCGGATCATATTTCGCAGGAAATAGATATGATGCTCCTGTGCAATCCGAACAACCCCACGGGTCTGCTGACAGAGAGGGATTTTCTGGAGCGGGTGCTGCGGCGCTGTGAGGCAGCCGGCACACTGCTGGTTGTGGATGAGTGTTTCATGGATCTGACGCCGGAACCGGAGCGGTACACTATGCTGCCCTCTGCGGCGGACAGTGACCGGCTGTTTATTCTGAAAGCGTTTACAAAGACCTTTGCGATGCCGGGACTCCGGCTCGGATACGGCATCTGCCGGAATCGGTCTCTTTTAGAGAAGATGGAATCGGTGTCCCAGCCGTGGCGGGTCTCTGTACCGGCACAGGCGGCGGGGATTGCGGCGGCAGGGAACGTTAATGCGCCGGGGAGGGAGCCGGATTACCTTGCGGTAAGCCGTGAGGCGATTCGGAGAAACCGGGCAAAAATGGCAGCGGTTCTTCGGGATATGGGTTTTGAGGTCTGGGACTCGGCGGCGAATTTTGTGTTTTTCAGGGGAGAGAGCGGTCTGGCGGAGAGACTGCGGGAACGGGGTTTCCTGATCCGGGACTGCGGCAATTTTGAGGGGCTGGAGAGCGGTTCAACGAGATTGGACGGTTGTTTCAAGCGGCGCGGCGCTAATCAGGGCGATGGTTCTGAAAGAACCGGGGATAGTTTTTATCGTGCGGCGGTGCGGTCGGAGCATGAGAACGAGAGCCTGCTGCAGGTCATACGGGAGCTTATGTCACCGGAACCGGGTTCGATCTGTGATACGTAAATCTGCTGCAGACCATGGAGCTTGTGTCACCGGAAACGGGTTCTAACTGTGATGCGTAAAAATCAGGCGAGGA
>JAJBVI010000149.1 GCA_020859905.1 Lachnospiraceae bacterium
GCAGATAAATTAGTTCGGGAGCATAAATTAAACAGAGAAGAGTGCATCGGGCTCATGCAGCAGTTCGAGAAGGAAAATGCCGGAACCGGTGCGGAGGACAATTCGCAGCAGAGCTTTTTTCGGCAATCGGCAGAAAGCATCGGCAGCGTAAAAACAAAATACAATGCCTCGAACGGCGAACAAAGCACCCTTGCAGACTATCTGGCTGCAGAGGCGGTGCGCCTGCGGCAGGAAATCTACGGCACGGACGTCTACGTCCGCGGCCTGATCGAGTTCACAAACATCTGTAAAAACGACTGCCTGTACTGCGGCATCCGGAAAAGCAATCCGAACATCAGGCGCTACCGCCTGACGAAGGAAGAGATTCTGGCCTGCTGCGGGAACGGTTATGATCTGGGATACCGGACCTTTGTCCTGCAGGGCGGGGAGGACGGCTATTACACGGATGAACGGCTGGCGGATATCGTCCGCACGATCCGCGATGCCTGGCCGGACTGCGCGATCACGCTCTCGGTGGGAGAGCGCTCTTACGAGAGTTATCGCCTGTTGCGGGAGGCGGGAGCCGACCGTTACCTGCTGCGCCATGAGACCGCGAACCCGGAGCACTACCGCTTGCTGCACCCGGCGGAGCAAAGCTGCGCGAACCGGATGCGATGTCTGCAAAACCTGCGCGACCTCGGTTATCAGGCGGGCGCCGGTTTTATGGTCGGCAGCCCGTATCAGACGGCGGAGCATCTGGCGGATGACCTGGTTTTCTTACAGGAGTTTCGGCCGGAAATGGTCGGGATCGGTCCCTTTATTCCGCATCACGATACGCAGTTTGCCGATCATCCGGCCGGCAGCGTAAAGCTCACGCTGTTTCTGCTCTCGGTCATCCGGATTATGCTGCCATATGTCCTTCTCCCGGCGACCACGGCGCTCGGGACGATGGATCCGCTCGGCAGGGAAAAGGGTATGCTCGCCGGGGCGAACGTTGTCATGCCGAACCTGTCTCCCGTGAAAAACAGGAAACAGTATGAACTCTACGACAATAAGATCTGTACCGGGGAGGAGGCCGCAGAGTGCCGAGGCTGTCTGGCTCACCGTATGAATACAGTGGGTTATCAGCTGGTTTCCGACAGGGGCGACTGTAAAGCCGACCGTAAACCGGCATTCGAAAAGGATTTTTTGTAAAAAACATAACCCCGATATCAGAACTGTATGTCCAAAACAGAAACGCTGAACATGCATCCTCTCAGTGAGACAGCAGGGAATCGGTGAAATAATGTGATCGCAATCCCATTCGCTTTAGGCAATGGGCAGTTCACAGAAAGGCAGAATTATGAACACAAATTTACATCGGGAAGCACCGATACAGGACGCGGAACATATCGTTCACGCCATTCTGGAGGATTACCGCCTCGAACGGCATATTGACCGGAAGGACGATTTCTATGAAATGCCGAGCAAAGAAGTGGTCATCGACATTATTAATAAACTGATGAAGATCATCTATCCGGGTTATTTCCGTGACCGCACTTATAAAAGCTATAACGCGGGCAATCATCTGGCGACACTGATTGAGGATGTGATGTACCGGCTGCACGCGCAGATTATTAAGGTTGCAAAATTTGCACCCGGACATGAGAATGTTTGCAAAGAGAAAATCGAACATGATGCATACCGGATCACGGTGGAGTTCCTGAACCGTATTCCGCAGATCCGCGCTTATCTCGAGGAGGATCTGGAAGCTGCACTTGAAGGAGACCCGGCAGCCAGGAATTATGATGAGGTCATCCTTTCCTATCCCGGTCTTTACGCGATCACGGTTAATCGACTGGCTCACGAGCTGTTTCTGCTGAAAGTGCCGCTGATCCCGCGCATCATGACCGAGCATGCACACAGCCTGACCGGTATTGACATCCATCCCGGCGCTGCGATCGGACATCATTTTTTCATAGACCACGGGACCGGCATCGTCGTCGGTGAGACGACAGTGATCGGGGATAATGTAAAAATTTATCAGGGTGTGACGCTCGGTGCGCTTTCCACGCGGGGCGGGCAGAAGCTGCGCGATGTGAGACGGCATCCGACGATTGAGGACAATGTGACCATCTATGCGGGAGCTTCCATCCTTGGCGGCGACACGGTGATCGGGCATGACTCTGTGATCGGCAGCAATGCCTTTATCACGAAATCGATCCCGGCAGGCACACGGGTCAGCATCCGTCAGCAGGAGCTTCAGTTTTCCGGAAACTTCAAAATGAGTGAGAACGATCTCACGGATGACACATGGTTTTATATTATTTGATGATACAAGGGACAAAAGGTCAGAAATCGGAAGCTCGCATCCGTGTTTCCGGGCTTGGGAACCGCAAAACATGAGGAAGCAGCAAATTTGACCGTTTATTTGTCAAATTTAGCAGATCCCGAAAGGTAATTTTCATGAAAAAAAATCTGACAACCGGCAGTGTTTTTAAGACGGTCGTTTATTTTTCGCTGCCGTATCTGCTGGCATACTTCCTGCAGACGCTGTACGGCATGGCGGATCTGTATATCATAGGGCAATTCAACGGCGTGGAGAGTACGACTGCGGTATCGGTCGGCAGCCAGGTCATGCATATGATCACGGTAATGATCGTGGGGCTTGCCATGGGAACGACGGTGATGATCGGTCAGGCTGTCGGCGCAGAAAAGCGGGAAGAGGCGTCCCGCGCGATCGGAAATACCATTGTTCTCTTTATGGTGATCGCTGTTGTGCTGGCAGCGTGCCTGCTCTTTCTTGTCCGCCCCATCGTGTCGGTCATGTCCGTGCCGGAGGAAGCGGTGGCGGGTACGATTTCTTACCTGAGGGTATGTTTTATCGGCATCCCTTTTATCACAGTCTATAATATCATCAGTTCCATTTTCCGCGGGCTGGGCAATTCCAAAAGCCCGATGTATTTTGTCGCGGTCGCCTGTGTCCTTAACATCGCGCTGGACTATCTGTTCATCGGCGGCATGGGTCTCGGACCGGTGGGTGCGGCGCTCGGAACTACCCTGGCGCAGACCTGCAGTGTCGTGATTGCACTGATTGTGATCCGTGTCCGAAAAACCGGAATTTCCCTGCGGCGGTCGGATTTCAGGCTTCACAGGACGACCTTGTCCGGCCTGCTGAAAGTAGGTATTCCGGTAGCTGTGCAGGACGGTCTGATCCAGGTTGCCTTTCTTGTAATCACTGTCATCGCAAACCAGAGAGGGTTAAATGACGCGGCAGCAGTGGGAATTGTAGAAAAACTGATCTGCATCCTGTTCCTCGTGCCTTCCTCCATGCTTTCCACGGTATCCGCGCTCTCCGCGCAGAATATCGGGGCCAACCGCTATGACCGTGCACACCAGACGCTGCGCTACGCCATCATGATCGCGGTCGGATGGGGAATCCTCGTGTGTATCGTCATGCAGATCTCGGCGGAAACCTTTGTCGGGTTATTTACCTCAGACGGAGAAGAAGTCGTACGGCTCGGCAGCCAGTACCTGCGGGGCTATGTGTTCGACTGCATCTTTGCCGGGATCCATTTCAGCTTCAGCGGCTATTTCTGCGGCTGCGGGAAATCCGGGATATCATTCCTCCATAATTTTCTCGCCATTATATGCGCCCGTATCCCGCTCGTATATCTCGCTTCCAAAATGTTCGCTGACACACTGCTCCCCATGGGACTCGCCACGTCGACTGGGTCGCTGCTGTCGGTGATTATCTGTATCTTCGCATATCTCTGGATCCGCAAGGGTGAGAAAAGGGCAGAGGCAGCCTGACATAACTATATTGATTTATCAGCGGCTGTGTCTCATCATTCGCAGAATCATATCTGTTTTCCGCCGCTCTTCCGGGGACATGGATTCCTTCAGATGTTCTATGATAAAGTCGGTCTCGTTGTCTGAAAACCGGATTCCCTGATTTTTGGCTTTCCCGGAGAAAGCCGTGAGTATCGCCATCATATCTTTGGCATTATTTGATTTTTTCTGATTCATGAAGCTCATCAGAAACTGCAGTTTTTCCGGTGAGAGATTCTGAAAGGCGGCGTTATTTTTTAATTCGTCATTGTTCATGCAGATGATTCCTTTCTGATCGGACAGGCTGCATCAGCAGCGTATGGCATATTATAACGGAAACAGTGTTCTTTCTCCGTCTGCCGTGATTGCCTCATAGGATTCAAACATCTCGAAGAAACCGATCACGGATTCTATGTTTGCCTGTTCCTGCGGGCTGCAGAATTCTTTCATTGCATTTAACATATGCCGTGTACGTTCCGCCGGTGACTCATTTTCTCCTGAGCGGAGTTCGGCTGCCTGCAGTTCCGGTTCTGTGTCAAAAAGCTGCATGGTTTTCTGAAGCTCGACCAACCGGATCACAAAGGAGATGGTGCGCTGCTGTGCGCCGTTAAAATAAGGAACCATGGCTTTCAGTATCTGCAGGTCTCGGCTTCGGATCAGTGTATCTAAAACGGGTTGGCTGGTATTTGTCTCGTCCATATTTCCCTCCTGTGATTTAACAGTATCAATTGGGTTTGTTTGTAAGCGATGAATAACCCGGCGGTTTTACAGCTTTCGGAATCCATGAGATAA
>JAJBVI010000132.1 GCA_020859905.1 Lachnospiraceae bacterium
AACGAATTTAGCGGCGTAATCTATCTACGTAATAACTTAAGTTTTAGTGTTGTAACGTAAAGAAAAGAGAACCGTCAGAATGCAGCTGCGGGCATTCTGTCGGTTCTTTTAAAAAATCGACAGACGAGGTGCAGCATGCCATATCCGGGTGAAGTGATTGCGGGCACGTATCAGATTATCGATGAGATCGGAGCCGGCGGAGCCGGTATTATCTATCGTGCCTGGCATCTGAATCTGCAAAAATATGTCGTGGTAAAGAAAGTCAGGGATCATGTAGCCGGTGTGCTCAACGTGAGGCGGGAGGCGGATATCCTGAAATCCATGCACCACACCTGCCTGCCTCAGGTCTATGATTTTATACAGCTTGGCAGCGGGATCTATACGGTGATGGATTTTATTGACGGACATGATCTGCAGTATTATATCCGGCAGCGCTGTACATTTGAGGAAAGCAGTCTCTGGCACTGGCTGACACAGCTGCTGGAAGTGCTCTCTTACCTTCACAGCAGGAGAATTCTGCATCTGGATATCAAACCGGCCAACATCATGCTGATGCCGGACGGGAATCCCTGCCTGATCGATTTTAATATATCTCTAAGCGGAGAGGGAGCCAATCTGCAGGGCATCAGCCAGAACTATGCCTCGCCGGAGCAGTACCAGAAGTGGATGGGGACTCTTTACCATACGGAGGATCAGTACCTGATTCTGGACGCGCAGACCGATATCTACAGCCTGGGAGGCGTGTTTTATCAGCTGATGACCGGTTATCTGCCTTCCCCGGAACCGCAGAAGATGTATCCCTTATCCTCTTTCTCGCTTTCGTATTCGGATGCGCTGGTTCAGATCGTGTCAAAAATGATGCGGGAAGATAAAAGGCGGCGCTATGTGAGCGCGGAGCGCACGCTTTCGGCGATTCGCCGCCTGCAGCGCACAAGGGCGGAGAAACGTACGCTCCGGACGGTCATCCTGCTGATGGCGGCCGGGATCGCGGTCATCTGCGTGGCGGCCGGGATCGCGGTATATCGCGACCGGGGACATGTGACCGGGGCGGACATCGCCTCGATCACAGAGGAGGAAGAACTTTTGTCCGCATTGAATCTGGAGGGCGAGTATGAGGAGGCGTACGGCGAGGGCGTGCGTTACCTGAATGAGAACGGAAGCCTGCTGGACCGCGTGGAAGGCGCCAGGCAGAGCATCCTCGAACAGGTTCTGGACGCCTGTATGGGCAGGGAAGACTATGCATCCGCCATGGATTATGTTCAGGATTTGCTGGAGATTGAGGTGCTGGCGGATTATGAGCAGACCGCGGCCGTGATTTATGCTTACAGCGGAGATTACGAACAGGCAGAGATGTATCTCGAGGCCGCTGAGGCGGACGGGGCGGATGAGCGGGATCTGGAGAAAAGCAGGGCGGAGATGGCGGTATCGCAGGGAGATTACGCGTCAGCCGTCGCTATTTACGGAAGCTTATATGCGGAAAAACAGGAGACTGCCGTCCTGCGGCGTCTGGCTTACCTGTCTCTGACGGCGGGGCTTGAGGAAAGCGATGTTCTGGAGGCGAATGCTTTTCTTGCGAACGCTGCCGCGTGGTATGAGCTGCTGTGTCAGGATGATATGGGAACATTCACGGATCAGATGAATCTGGCGGAGGCTTACACAGAACTGGGCAGCGCTGAAAAAGCGGCGGCGCTGTTAAAAAGTATGTGCGCGAAGTATCCGGACAGGTATGAGCCGTATTTAAATCTTGCCATACTGGAGTACAATATGCAGATGAAAAAGGCTCTGACAGAACGGGATTTCACATCCGTGATTCAGTATACAAAGAAGGCGGAGGCGTTATATGAATCCGCCGGCAGCAGCGATGAGGATGAACAGATGGAACAAATGATCCGCATTGCGGAGGAGCTTTCCTGACATGCGTGCGGCGGGGCAGACAAAAGACGGCGGCAGACGGAAACGAAAGGAAAGTTGCGCAAATAACAGACGACCATGAAGAAGGAGGAGTTATGCAAAAAAATCAGACAGACATGAATGGATGGCAGCCGTATCCGCAGGACGCGGAGGCAGCCGGGCAGAAAAATTACCGCGCCCGTTTTCTGATCATCGCGCTGATCGTGCTCGCGGCTGTTTTGTGTGCGGCGGCGGTACTGCTTGTTTCGACAAGACAGAAAACACAGAAATACAATTCTTACATTTCATCCGGCAACCAGTATTACACAGCCGGAGCATATGAGTATGCTATCGCGGAGTATGAAAAAGCTCTGGAGGTGGACGACGGGAAGGCAAGCGCTTATCTGAATCTTTCCTACGCTTATGAGGCGGCGGAGGATTATGATTCCGCGCTTCAGATCATGGAACAGGGGTGCGGGATAATTGATTCTGATTCCATGCAGGAACGTCTGACCGCATTACAGAGCCTGGTTTTGAAATATCAGGAGTCTGCGAGTACATTGACGGAGGCTGAGATACTGACTTTATCCGCGAACGTGACGATAGAGAACAGTGTGCTGGACATGGTGGCACAGTATACCTATACGGACTATTACCGTGAATATGGCGAGGCGACTGAGAAAGAGGTGTCGGACGGAACGGTGACACTGTACTATTCTGCGCCCGGCATCTATGTCAGCTATTACAATATGGGTAATGAGGTGGTTCTGGATTCTGACGGAACCATGCCTCTCGCAAATAAAAAGGCCTGCAGCGTAAGATTTGAAAAAATATCCACCGTTTTCGGTAATACGGAAGACACCTACGTGGTCAGCCGGAGCAGGCTGGAGGAAATTCTGGAAGATGCTGTTTCCTTCTGGCAGGATGAAGAGAGCGGAGATTACTATATGACTGCGGAATATAAGGGCTGTAAGCTGACCGTGCAGACAGATGAAAATGGGAATATCGTAAACGAGAGTGCCTGGAACGAGGCAGAACCGCTGTCACGGACCGTCGGGGATGAGAACGACGGGGGCGGAAAAGTCAGCGGTTATGTGATGAACGCGGTTACGGGTGACGGAATAGCGGCGACACTGTATGTGAGAGAAAGGGGTTCTGAGACGGGAACTATTCTGGATACGATTTCTTCCTCCTCCGACGGAAGCTATTCCTGCAAAATGGAAGAGGGAACTTACACGGTGGAAGTAAGCGCAAATGGGTTTGTGACAGAATATGTTGACATGGAATTTTCAGACGGACAGACAAAAACGGGAGAGAATATTGTCATTTCTCCGTCACTGGAATCAGGGGAGATCCGTATTGTGCTGACCTGGGGTTCCTATCCGAGCGATCTGGACAGTTACGCGATGGGAACATCTTCTACCGGGACTCTGTTTAATATTTGTTTCAGAAACCGCACTGTGTCCGGTGTCGGTCAGTTGGATGTGGACGATACGAACGGTTACGGGCCGGAGACCACGACAATTACTGACAGCACCTGCTCGTTTACGTTCTATGTTGTTGATTTTACGGGGCAGGGCGTGCTTGCTTCTTCGGAAGCGGTCGTGAAGGTCTATCTGGCCGGGGAGTCACAGCCATACACTTTTTATGTTCCCACGTCGGCTCCTGCCGGAGAAGGGCATGTCTGGGAAGTGTTTTCCTATGAAAACGGCGCGATTACCAGTATAGACCATGTCGGTGATGAAGAAGAGTACAACGTCACTCCGGGATCAAAGTAGAGCGGGAACGAGGAGGGAACATTTGCCATGGAGTGGATCGCGATTGCCGTTTTATTTGCATTCGGCGTACATCTTCTGATCCTGTGGATCCGGCACATGAGGGCGGACAGCCATTACAATCAGAATATTTCCATCCACGGCGGTTGTGTGGTCGGGAACGAAAGGGCGGCGAATGACGGGGACATTGTCTGGGTCAATTCGGACGAGACAGAGACGATTTTTTATGGCAGTCCCCGCCATCCGGTGACAAGCTCATTCCCCGAGATCCGTATCCGGCTGTATGATGTCAGGAACCGGGTGTATTTTGAATGCATGCTGAAAGATCAGTTGGTTATAGGCCGGGCAACAGGCGGGAGTACCGCGGATATCCAGATTCCGGACAGGCGGGTCTCGCATAAGCACTGCAGGATTTACCGGCAGGGCGAACAGGTTCTGATCCAGGATCTGGAATCCACGAACCATACCTATCTGGACGGCTGCCGGATCTCCGGAGTCGTTCCGATCCTCAGCGGGGCGATGCTGACAGTCGGCGCGAACACCTATCGGTTTGAATGTACGCATTGACGGGAACCCCGTGGAGTGAACACTTAGTAAAGGAAAAGTCCCATCGCGGCGCTGAACGTCCAATGGATGTTCGCCTGGCGCTGATCGAAGCGGCAGCGGAGACGCGATTTTAATGGACTTTTCCTCGTATCTGTGAAAGTACTGAACAGTTACGAGCGGAGGAAGCAAGAATGCTGCTGCTGGTTATAGCGTGTGACGTCTGTGCGGAGGGCGAGAGAATCATTTTTATGATCGGAAGGCACAGGAGAAAGAAACGAAAGCTGAAAACAATGAAAAGCGCCT
>JAJBVI010000191.1 GCA_020859905.1 Lachnospiraceae bacterium
CAGATGCTGAACTGGCGGAGCGCTGAACAAATGCTCTGCAGGTGTACCGCGCTGTTGAAATCAATGATTTTGTTGAGACTGCGCATGATGCTGGCGGCCGTTACCGGGATAAATGTCATAGAAAATATGATCGCGCCCTCGGTTGATAATCTGAAAAAATTGTCGGTCACCAAAACGCTGGGGGCGATTCCCGGTCTGGGAGGCATCACGGAGGCAGCCGGCAGTATTTTCTTCGGGGCGGCCGTCGTAATCAAGAACGGAGTGGGCGTTGCGGCAATGATTGTACTCTTCTGTATCGCACTGAGTCCGATTGTGACAATACTGGCGTTTGACCTGATGTATCGTCTGACGGGAGCGATCGTGCAGCCGTTTGCGGACGCGCAGGTCTGCGGATGCATCGACAGCGTGGCTGAGGGGGCAAATCTGCTTTTCAGGGCACTGATCACGGGAATTCTGCTGTTTCTGATCACGATCGCAGTTGTGATCACTGCAGTGAGGTGAACGCCGGGTTCTATCATCTGGTCAAAACCGAGCGCCAGGCCGTGCAGTGCCCAATGCGGTGAGGTGAATGCTGATGGATTGATGGCTGTGTCAGAGCATCGGTATGGCTGCGAACGCCTCAGAGCGGCGGGCTGATGAGAAGTGAGCGGGTGAGATGAGCGGCGGTGAGAAGCGGGTCAATGAGAAGTTTGATGATGTTAAATTTGACGATGAAATGAGTTGATGAGATATAGGAATTCATGCGGGGAGGATGGATATGCTGTCACAATTTACGGGCTGGATCCGGCAGATGATTTATCTGATGATTTTTCTGACATTGCTGCTTCAGATTCTCCCGAAGAAAAGCTACCGGAGTTATATAAAGTTTTTTGCGGGCCTGATTTTTGTCGTGGCTTTGTTTCAGCCGTTGATCTCTCTGCTCGGAACCGAAGACTGGGAGGAGACGGTGGTTTCGCGAATTACAGAACTGGAAGAATCCATGGACTTCGGGGAGGAACTCGATCTGTCTGAAATGGAGGAACGGCAGCAGGAGCTGTTGGGGAATTTTGTGTCGGCGGAGGCAGAAACGGAGGATGAGGCAGAAGCGGCGGAGTGAAGCGGGAACAGTGCTGTGAAGCAGAAGCTGCGGAATGAAGCAAAAAAACGCGATGCGAGACAGAACCGCGGAGTGAAACGACAGAGCGGGAGAGTTCGTGGAGTGGAGTCGGTTCAGCGAATTGACAGAGGGGGAGATTTCCGGCATGAAGGAATTCATGGAGTTTATCAGACAGAAGAAATGGAAAAAATGGAAACGGGATCAGTGGTTGATCCTGTTTCTGGCGGGAATTCTGCTGCTTGTGATCGCGCTTCCCACAAGCTGTGAAAGCGATGATTCCGATACGGGGGAAGAGGATGGGGCTGTCCGGGAGAACGTGTCCGATGCCGTCGTTTCCGATTATGAGACAGAACTGGAGGAGAAGCTGGAATCGGTGCTGTCCCAGATGGAGGGCGCAGGGAACGTGCGGGTGATGATCACGTTTCAGGATGGCGGTGAGACGGTTGTGGAAAAGGATGTGACATATTCGGAAAATGACCAGGAGACGGAATCCGCGGACGGCAGCGTCACTTCGAACAGCCAGAGGGAGAGCAGTGAGGCGACTGTGTATGACCAGGATTCCGATGAGGGAGAGCCTGTTGTCAGCAAGGAAATCACCCCGACGATCGAGGGGGTGCTGGTGATCGCGGAGGGCGGAGATGATACGGCGGTCGTGATGAATATTTCTGAGGCAGTGGAAGCATTATTTGGACTGGAAGTTCATAAAATAAAGGTAGTTAAGATGATGGATGGACAGGAGGAACCGGATTGAAAAAAATATTTCGAAAAAACCAGATGATTATTACGGCGCTGGCGCTTATGATCGCGGCGGCGGGCTATGTCAGCTATACGCAGACAAACGCGACGGACACATCCGTGGAGACTGCTTCGGATAAGCTGGCGGATACATACGAGATTTCCGATGAGGACAGCGTGGCTGAGATTTTTACGGATACGGAGGATGATACGGAGACAGCGTCTGCGGATACGTCGGGTGATGATACTGCGGGTGATGGCGCAGATAACGATGGTGAGGCAGACGAAGCCGGTGATGCGGCATCGGACGGGGATGCTTCTGCTGAGAATGCGTCAGACACGCCGGAGACTGGTACTTCTGAGGCTGGCGAGACGGTGCTGACATCGACCGGTACAACCGTGGATTTCGCGTCGGAGGTCAAGCTGAACCGGGAGCAGGTGCGTTCCAAAAACAAGGAAACACTGTTGGAAATCATTAACAGTACAACTATATCGGATGCGCAGAAACAGGATGCCGTGGACGCGATGGTTGTCATGACGGATGTGGCGGAACGTGAGAACGCAGCGGAAATTCTGCTGCAGGCGAAGGGATTTACCGATGTCGTGGTAAGCATTACGGACGACAGTGCGGACGTGGTTCTGAATATGGGCGATGTGACTGACGCGAAGCGGGCGCAGGTGGAGGATATCGTAAAGAGAAAGACCGGAATCAGTGCGGAGAATATCGTAATCACGCCGATTTCCGAGGCGGCGGGTTCCTGATCGCCGGATGCCGGATCCCGAGGCAGCGCTGCCAGAGCGTCGGATGCCGGATCCCGAGGCAGCGCTGCCAGAGCGTCGGATGCCGATTTCCGAGGCGGCGCGCTATAGCCAGTTTAGAAATCCCGGATCCCTGTGGTGTGAAATCCCGGATCTGCGCTGCGGTTTGTATGGCAAACAGGAAAGGGATTTGTTATAATAGAAAAGGAAAGTGCAATAATTATTAAAAAGATACTTTTGTGTGCGTCATGCACGGCAGACGGAACAAAAGAGACTTCCGGAAAGGCACTGCAGACGGAACAGAAGAGACTTCCGGAAAGAAGGGATTTACAATGAAACGAATTTTTTTAATTGTACTGGACAGTTTTGGGATTGGGGAAATGCCGGATGCGGCGGTCTACGGTGATGCCGGGAGCAATACGCTGGGAACGGTTCGGAAGAGTCCGCTGTTCTCCATGCCGAATCTGGGACGGATGGGCCTGTTTCATCTGGACGGAGTCGCGTCATGTACGGGTATGCCGGTCTGTGCAGCGGAGGCGGATGCATGCGGGCAGGGCAGCGCTGTGACGGAGGAACCGGAGACGGGTGCATGTGAGCAGAACGGCACCGAGGCAGAGGAACCGGAGGCGGAAGCATATGGGCAGAGCGCTGCTGCGGCGGAAGAACCGACCGGTGCGTATGCCCGCATGACGGAGCGCTCCGCGGGGAAGGATACGACGACCGGGCACTGGGAGATCGCCGGTCTGGTTTCGGAAAAGCCGATGCCTGTATTTCCGGACGGATTCCCGCAGGAAGTGATCGGGGAGTTCGAACGGCGGACGGGCAGAAAGGTGCTGTGCAACCGGCCTTATTCCGGAACGGCGGTGATAGAGGATTACGGCAGAGAGCATATGCGCACGGGGGCGCTGATCGTGTATACTTCCGCGGACTCCGTGTTTCAGATCGCGGCGCACGAGGAGATCGTCCCGGTGCAGCAGCTGTATGAATACTGTGAGACGGCGCGCGGGATGCTTGTGGGAGAGTACGGCGTCGGGAGAGTGATCGCCAGACCGTTTGCGGGAGAACCGGGGCATTTTACCCGCACCGCGCGGAGGCATGATTATTCCCTGCTCCCGCCGCGGGACACCATGCTGGATCAGTTAAAGGAGGATGGATATTCCGTGATCGGTATCGGGAAGATTAACGATATCTTTGCCGGAAAGGGAATCACGGAGTTTGTCCGTACCTCAGGCAACGCGGAGGGAATTGACCGGACGCTTGAGTATATGGACCGTGATTTTGAAGGGATTTGTTTTGTAAATCTCGTGGATTTTGACATGCTTTACGGTCATCGAAATGACATCGACGGCTACGCGAAGGCATTGTCTTATTTTGATGCGCGTCTTCCGGAGCTCACCGCGAAACTGAGGCCGGAGGATATCCTGATGATTACCGCGGATCACGGCTGCGACCCGGGAACGCCGTCCACCGACCATTCGCGGGAGTATACGCCGCTGATTTTATACGGGGAGCCGGTTCCGGCGGGCAGGAATTTCGGAACACGGCCGACCTTTGCGGATATCGGGGCAACTGTCCTCCGTTATTTCCGGATCAGTTCGCGGATCGAGGGAGACTCGCTGTTGTAGATAATTGTGAGAAGAAGCCGTGTTTTCAGCAAAACCGGGATAAGCTGTGAAGATCTGCATAGCAGTATTATTTACAGACTGTAAAACCGGGCAATTTGCGGAGTCTGCGCAGCCGGGCAATTTGCGGACTTGACAAATTTATGCCTGTCATGCAAAATGGATACGCTGTCTCATGGATATATGAGAGACGGGCGAATCAGGAGGACATATTTTGGCTGATATACAGAAAG